>JBGPBS010000035.1:0-14128 GCA_041481365.1 Bathyarchaeia archaeon | reverse complement strand
CTTCCTTGACAAGCTTGGGAACCTGTCTTAGACAGGCATATTGAAACCTTGCGTTATAGAAAAACGTTTCACTTGCCTTACAAACATAATGAACGTGAACGTTGTTTCCGAAATATCTTGATAGATCATAATCGGACGTGGAAAATCTACTATCCTTACCGAAGCCAAAGCGTTTGGGCGTAATGACATGAGTTTCAATATCCCTGGGGAGATGCCTCACCAACTCAACTATATACGTGCCTACGCCGCCCCAAACAGGGAGAAGCTCGGGAGCTAACATACAGATCTTCATTGGAAGCCCCACTCGCACATTCTGACAGATAGTCAGACTAGAATCCTGTACCACAGTCGGCGCATGCGAGAAACCGATCGAGGCCATCTTCAAAATCGACCCGCACATTGAACCCCAAAAGTTTTTGAGCCTTCGTCGGGTCTCCGTAACTGTGTAGAACATCGCCCTCTCTTGCAGCAACATGTACGATCTCAAGATCCTTTCCCAGAACCTTGCACACATAACGTGCTAGAGCGTTAATGCTAATCGGCGTTCCAGAGCACACGTTAAAAACCTCAGTCTTCGAAGACTTGAAACTCAAAGCCTTCACGACAGCCCCAACAACGTCTTTCACGTTCACAAAGTCCCTCGTCTGTGTGCCGTCACCGTAAACCGTCAAAGACTCACCGCGCAAGCCGCTACTCAAAAACTTCGTTATCACGCCAGCATAAGAATTCGTGCCTTGTCCCAGTCCATAGACGTTGAAAAACCTCAAAACCACACAATTCAAACCATAACAGTCACCGAACATCTTGCAGTAAAACTCAGCCGAAACCTTCGAAGCCGCATAAGGCGACACAGGCCGCAAATCACACTCTTCCCGCAACGGCAAAGGATTACCGTCACCATAAACCGCCGCTGAAGAAGCAAACACAAACCTTCCAACACCATTCTGCACGCACGCATCCAAAACGTTCAACGTGCCACTCACATTAACATCGTGAGTAAACAAAGGCCTCCTCACGGACTCAGCAGGATCAACAAACCCTGCCAAATGAACAACCGCATCAACCCCGCCCAAAACCTCATCCACAATCTTCCTATCCCTAACATCCCCCCTAACTACCGTCAAACCATCAGAACCCACAAGCCCGCCAAGATTCTCCATTTTCCCAGAACTGAAATCATCCAGAACAACCACAGAGCAACCCCTGCCAATGAGCTCTCGAACCAAGTGAGAACCAATAAAGCCAGCCCCACCGGTGACAAGGACTCTTTGAAAACGGTTCCCCATGGGAATTTCCCAGCATCAGCAGCGATCAGAAAATTCAAGGCTGAACTAATACGCGGTTTCTAACAAGATTCTTTTCAGAATCGTGACACCATGTTGCAGCTTAAGTTTCTTTTCTCCAAGCCTAAGCCTATACGGTATCGGAATCTCCACTATGTCGTAACCTTGCCTCTCAACGTGATGGTTCAGCTCAACCTCAACGTCGAAACCCTTGGACTTCGGCCTCCAACTCTTCAGTATTTTCCATCGCACCACTCTCAAGCCCGTCAGCGGATCGTACATGGCTACACCGTTAAGCATGTTGTGCGTAAAAGCCAAAACCCGGTTCCCAAAATAGAACATGTCACGCATCGCTTCCAGACTGAAATGAGAGTTGAACCTGTTTCCGCAGACCATTCCTACCTTCGGGTTTTCCTCCAATATCTTAATCATCCTTGGAACGTACTCAGCCGGATAAGTATAGTCCGCATCCGTGAGAACAACGTAATCCACGTCAACATTAACGTGCCTGATCGCAGAGGCTATGGCGTCGCCCTTACCCTTATCATCCTGAAACATCACGTCGGCATCAAAACTCTTTGCAACCTCAACCGTTCTGTCCCGGCTCTTGCCGTCCACCACGAGAACCCATGGCTTCTCCAAATACCTTCTGAGCTCCGCTATCGTAAGCCCAATGCCCTCCTCCTCGTTGAGGGCGGCAACAATCGCTAACACTGGACTCCGAGAACCCTCTCCGACCATCCAATTCACCGACAGCACCAAACCTGTTCAGTTTCTACGTCTAACCCTTCTCACTGAATCACTTAAACAATCAGGAATATTCTTCTATAAGAATCTTCCAGCTCCATCCTAAGGACCCATTGTCATGTTCAAGCTCAACGTCACAAACCTGTCGTGAAAAGCAAAACTGCCGCTCGCCGCGTCGTACAACCACAACTCCATTATCAGCTGGTAGAAATACCCGTTGGTCTCATTGTCCCACACTGCACTCTTATCGACACCGACCCAACCATCATTGATCCTCACCCTGCCGACATAAGACACGTTCTCGCTGAACACTACGTCAGCAAACGAAAAGGTCAAAGGCTCCTCCCACACCTGCCCATCCGCCAAGAACACTTCATAACGGTACAGCACTGGCAACTCACTCGCCACGCCCGAAGTAGCGTTAGGCAAAACATCCGAACTGCTCAGCAGCTTCACCAAAATCTCATAATAAGCTGCGCTGCCCAGATGATTTCCCACACCCAAATAAACAAGATACCCTCCACCCGCATAAACATTATACGGGTAACCCTCAGCCATATGCCCTGGACCAAGAACCCAAAGCTCCGAAAACTTCTCTCCACCGGGCAGATGCAAAACCAAGCCTAAGGTGGAAGAGGCAAAAAGCAGAACGCCAACCAAGCCGACAACCGCGAAAATGACCCTGTAGTCCTCAAGCTTCATTAGCCATCACCTCAGGCTTCATACTCAACACTCTCCCGGTGTACCCACGCTTGAAACGCCGCCAAACAAGCAGCAAAACAACAACAAACACGGCACTGCTCACCACAGAAAAAGTCAGATACGTCCAAAACACCGTCCCTGCCTGATCCAAAGCCGAAGCCTTCAAAGCGTCAGCGTCGCTCTTGACGCTTTCAGCAATTCCGATGCATTGGCCAGCCTTCCTCGCAGCCTCGCTTGAATTCCCGTTTGCAAGCGCGACTTCAGCTTCGTCCAGAAGCACTCCAGCCTCATTCAACCTCAAGATCAAACCGGAAACGTTTGCGGCAGCCTTCTCAGCATTCAAAGTGGCGTTGAAAGCCCCGCGAACCGCAGCATCTGCCTCCCCAACACTCGACACGGCATCATCAGCCCCACGAACAACAAAAACACTGCGTGAGAATAGCCCAACTAACACAAGAACCAAGAGGAAAGAAACAGAAACCCTCAAAACCCGTTTCAACACGCCTTTTTCACCTGGCATTTCCGCCCACGCGCCATCTTAGGCTTACCGTTCCTCAAGGGCTGACACATCCTCTTCAAGGTTTCCCTCTCAAACTCAACGCTCTGAACCTCGTTCTCCAGTTTTAGAGATCTACTAGAAAGGGCAAGGTACTTTTCCAGAAAAGCCTCACCCTTCTCCGTAACCTCAAAACCCTCACTGTTCGCGTGCAGGAAGCCACTGTGAACCGTCGCCCACAAATATTTTTCCAAGAGCCCATAACTCAAATTCGCAAGATACATTATATGAGTCTTCTTGGCACCCCTGCCCGCGGCATGCAGAATATCCGCTATGATGCCTAGTCCATCCCTGTATTTCGCCATTGAAAACACGACCAAACGCAAAAACAAAATCGGAAAGTCTCGAAACGCAAGTCAGCACATAAGCGTTACTTGTGAAGCCAGCCCCTGCCACCCTTCTTCAAATGCTGCTTCTCTTTCTCAAATTTAGGCTGACTGTTAACGAAGGACCTTGCCCTCGAGTGGACAACCCTCTTCAACTCGGTCTGAATGAACTTGCCCCACCCGCCAACAGAGGGATCAGGAGAATACGCAAGACCCTGAGACTCGTAAGAATGCACGACCTCCGAAAAGCTCGGCGCCTTAGCGTCCCTGCTCGCAAAAATAACTTGGCCGCGACTCGCAAAAACCGTCGGATAATCCTTAGTGGAAACCCCTTCCGCTCGTATCTTGTCGTCGAACCGTTCCGCCCACAAGAGCCGCCACTCCTCTTTGAGCCGACTCAGAAACGCATCCCGCTCCGTCCGGTTCGCGGATTCCACTAGCATAATCCCTCCCTGACGGGAGCGGAACAGAAAACCACGTCGAAGACCCTCACACGGTCATCCTCGATTTCTCGTCCTCTTCCACTCAAGTCTAAATCAAACTATATAAACTGTATTCTCTATAAGATCTAGGCGAAAGTTCTAGAACAAAACTCCATTTCTTCCACCGAAAAAGTTTCATTCAAACCAACGACGCGTGCGAATAAGCATATTCGTGATTTGGGAATACCGCCTTTTAAACCTGAACAACAAAGGTAGCCTTGATAAAGATTCGACGAATGTGAATAGACATGGCCAGGAAGATCTTCTGTGACAAGTGCGGACGCGAATTAGCGACCTCAGAAGTAAACCAACTATTGGGCTACGAACTATGCACTGATTGCCTCAAGAAACTAGTACCTTCCAAGTAGTCAACGACGAAATCAGCACGCGTCTTTTCTTCATTTTGGGGGATAGCACGCGCTTCTTGCAAGTGTCACGGTTCAAGGTCTATCACTGTCGTTCCAGCAAACTTATCGAAGTATCTAATGAACCTCTTATCTTTCAGTCGACGCCCCGCGAGCAAATCGAAGGGAAGTATAACAAAGATCTTTCCGAAATTTCTGACTGCAGCGTGGTCATAGAACATCCTTTTTCCATCCAGACGAACAACGGTAAGCCCCAGAAGTCTCTTGCCAAGGCTCTGACCAGCAAAGCCTTCAAGCAACGTGGAATAGATCCAAAAAACAAGCACAAAAAGGATGACGTTAATATCCAAACGAAATCCTCCTCCCGTGACTAATGAGAATACGTTGGCCACCAAAGAAGCCGCTGTGAACACTGCCAAAACGACCCCAAAGTCCACGAGGAAGGCGTAGGCTCTTTTTTTGATTTTGGCAACAGGAATGGACGAGTTTCTATCTTGCAATGTCAACTCCGAAGCCCAAGATTGCAGGTCCATGACAAGCCTGACCGCGTTTTCACCCATCTTATTCAATCGGTACTTACCCGACGGCGATTGCTCAACCAACCCTATCAGGCTCCGAAGGTGAAAACTCAGCTTCCCAGTATCAACGCCCAAAGCGTTCATAAGATCGGTGAAGGAGCATTCACTCTTTTCATTCAGAGTAAGAAGGATCCCCCTTCTCGTGGAGTGCGAGAGCGCTGAGAGTATTCTCGAGACGCTTTCTTGATCTACAGCCATAACATAAACCTAGACTCGTCTTATAGAGATTGTTGATCATACCCGCGGCTACCCAAGAATTAACTGTTTCGTCGGCTTGAGGCTATCTTGCAGGCCGGATGACTTCACCAGAAGTGTAATAGCATGAACCATAACTGAAGCTCAACACAATCCTCAAGCAGGATCTCACGCATTGTCAACGATCCAGAGACATCTTCCTCTTACGTTACACAGACGTTGACATGAAACAGAGGGTAACAGAGTTCAAACAAAAACCTGCAAAACTCACGAAACAAGGCTCGCTTGCCCTTTCGCCTCAGCCATTGCCATTTCTTTCAACACCTTGTCGGAAACCAAACGGAAATATAATGTTTTTGAATCCCTCCTTTTCGTCAACCAGCCCATTCGAACCAGTTGATTGAGGTAACTGCTCTCGACTGCGCGACAACGACCAGTAAGATCGGATATTCGTGCCGCGTTACATTCGCCTCTGGATGCAACGACCATGTAGGTCCTTCGAAGATGATCGGGCAATAGAAACAGTTCTGAGGGGGAAATCTCTAAGGGTAAAGGCTTCCAATTTGAAAAGGATTTTTCAATATCATCAAGCCGATAGCGTATTTCACGCATTTCTCGGAAAATTCGATCAAACAAAGATCGCCTTACCAAGTTTATTCTCCTTCTCATTCATTTTTATTGACCCTAGGGAATCTATGTAGATTTAAGAGTTCTTGAGAACGATATTCGAGCAATTAGCCAATTTCCTTTGGAAAGCTGCAAAGCCGGATTTGCAAGATTGCAGAGTTAAACTAGCAAACCATTTGTCGTCTCGTAAAACGCGTGTTTTTCCCCAGAATTCATCGACGGCGGCTGAAAGCGCGATAGGAGTTGCCCAGCATTTCATGACAGAAGTTTTTTGCTCGCTATGGTGCAGGTTACCTCGGAATCTTAGCGATCCTTAACTATCACGATAGTACGCGCAAATTTCACCGCAAACATTACAATTCCAAACATCACCCAACGTCACAAATGCTTCGTTTTACAACTAAACCCAGCATAGAAAAAGAAACCGAACCACGCTATGATAAGCAATGATACATGTCCATGTCAACAAGGCTTAATTCTCTACTCCGCAAAGCTGTAGCCAGGCATAATCTTGACCCTGCCTAAAAACATGCGCGTACGCAACAAAGCGGTCATCCTATTCCTTCTGCCCATCACGATCTTCCTATGGATAATCGGATGGAACCTCTTCTGGACAGGCTCCCAAACCAGACCACTAACAACCAAAGCAGCCCCCGAAACAAACCCGCCAATCACCACAGGCATACTCCTAGAAAACTACGAAGAATACAACACGTAACCGACGCTTCCCACCACAAGACTCTAGCCTAGCGCGCGCCCCTTCAGGGGGGACACTTCCATTAGATCGAGTGAATCAAAAGCACTTCTTTGTCCAATCCACGACTGTTGACTCTGCTCGTTACGTCTCACATTTAGCGCGCGTCCGCCTCCGACAAAGCCACAATTCCACTTTATCTAAGACCCAATCTACGAAACTCCAAATCACCTTAAACCCTCCATCCAGACCTTGAAAGGCCCGCTCCACCTTCTTCAGAAACGCAAATCCCAATAAAATCATAGCTTCGAGAACGGAAATATGTCGGATCTCTGCACAAATCCCGCTCAAGGCACCCATCCGTTCAGTATTCACACCTTCGCCGTTGAAATCGTACGCGCGAAAATGTGCTAGTAGCGCGTACCGCGCGCTAAAGAAAGAAGCTTACTCGCAAAACGCTATGATTTCAATAATCTGCACCGGCAAAGTTGGAAGTGCCGCCGCCTTCGACATTCCAAGGGGCTGGCTAGGCGACTTGGTCCCACTGGAGATGCGCGCGAGGTAGGACCCTATAGAAACAGGTCCTTCTCTCTCGGCCTCACAAGCTCAGTCGCCCTGGCCTCTTCAGACAGGGGATAATGGTACCCCCGAATTATCGCAACGGGAACACCCTCATCAGCCTGTCCTATCACAAGCTCAGCAGCAGAAGCCAACTCGTCAGCAACGGCCGTCTGCTTCACGCTTAACACGTACCCAAACAAATCCTTTTCACCTCGCCTGTCCCGGATGGGCTTCAGCCCTGACACGCCGATGGCCACGTTAATTTCACCCATCCTCAACGGTCGCCCATGAGTGTCCGAAACGATGACCGCAACGTCACAACCCGTCGCTTTCTTTATTTCCTGCCTAATCCGCGTCGCAGAAACATCCGCATCTGCAGGCAGCAAGGCCACGATACGATCGCCCGCAACGTTAGACTTGTCGACGCCCGCATTCGCGCAGACAAACCCTTGCCTGGTCTCAGCGATGAGCACACCATCAAACATGCGCCTGACCGCCCTGGACTCACGAAGAACAACCTCCACCAAAGCAGGATCCTTCCCAAAACGCTCCGCAAAGTTCCTAGCAAACCCAGAAGGCACAACCTCATCAAGGTTCACAACACGTCCCTCAGCAACCGAAACAACAACATGTGTAACCACAATCACGTCGCCACCCTGAACAGGCGTACCCTGCCTCCTCGCAGCCTCGCTGATAAGCTCACCCAGCCTATCGCCAACCTTAACGATCGGCAAACCCTCAACCCCCAACACCTGAACCGAATCCACCACAAAAACTCCCCCAACGACACAGAACAACACAAACCAACGCTAATCTTAAACCTATGCGCCACAACAACTCCAACAACGCGCAATAGGCCACCGCAAAACATGTCCCTAGGCGGCCTAAAACTGGGCTGGACACTCGCATCATACGCATTGACCCCGGCGAAAAAGGTTTCTCACAAGCCAAAGAAGCAGGATGGCTCAAGACCAGACCAGCAGAAAAAGACGAACCAACCCTCAACCTACTCAACAAACTCTCAAAAACAAAACGTACACTTCAATACACCGCCTAATCCTCTTCTAACCAGTCTAGCGCGCTCAAAGAGGAGACCAAAGACCATTTCAAGCAGGAATGAACAGCAGCATATACAGTGATGACTCATGGGATTGACAGTAGCTCTCGCTGGAGGCGTCGGCGCAGCCAAACTGGTAAGAGGACTCGCCAAAATCATCAGTCCGCAAAACCTGGTAATCGTCGGCAACACAGGCGACGACCTTGAGCTGTACGGCCTCCACGTAAGCCCAGACCTGGACACTATAATGTACACGTTAGCGGGCATCGTTGACGAAACCAAGGGCTACGGCATCTCCGCCGACACCTTCAACTGCCTCAGCATGCTGAAGAAAATGGGCTTCGAAACATGGTTCAAGCTAGGTGACCAGGACCTAGCAACTCACATTGCCAGAACCAAACTACTAAACAGCGGCAGCACACTCTCCCAGGCCACAACCGAGCTCTGCAGGATGCTAGGAGTGAAACCTAGACTGATGCCTATGTCCAACGAACCCGTAAGAACCAGAATCACATCGGGCAACACCAGCCTAGACTTCCAAGAATACTTCGTCAAAAGAGGAACCAACATCGACGTGACAGGAGTGTCATACGAAGGAGCCGAAAAAGCGCAGCCCGCACCAAGCATACTCGCCGCCATAAAAAAGGCAGAAACCATAGTAATATGCCCCAGCAACCCCATCCTAAGCATAGCCCCAATACTAGCAATCCCGCTGATCCGCCACGAAGTAGAGAACACGAACGCCCACGTCGTCGGCATAAGCCCAATCATAGCAGGAAAAACCGTCAAAGGCCCAGCCGACAAAATCATGACCACAATGAGACTTGACGCATCAGCATACGGCGTGGCCAAATTCTACAAAAACATCCTAGACCACTTCATCATAGACGACGCGGACCAAAACCAGAAAACCATGATCGAAAAACTCGGCATAAAGACAACCGTCACACAGACAATAATGAAGAGCCACGAGGATTCAGCACGACTCGCAGAAACCACCCTAAGAACAAAACAGCAAAGCAAACTGCGTTAATTATATCTAACTGCAACAACTCTTCAAACACCATGATCTCCATAATCGGCGCCGGCAAAGTTGGAAGCTCCGCCGCGTTTGACATTTTGAGGTACCGACTGAGCGACGTCGTCCTAGTCGACATCGCAGAGAATCTTGCCCGCGGCGAGGCTCTCGACATGATGCAGGCCGCACCTGCCATAGAATTCGACGGAAGAATCAAAGGTACAAGTGATTTCAGCGAAATCAGAGGCTCCGAAATCGTAATCATCGTCGCAGGCCTCAGCAGAAAACCCGGAATGACAAGAATCGACCTGATGAACCAAAACGCAAGCATAATCAAATCCACCGTGAAGGAAGTCGTAAAATACGCACCAGACTGCAAGCTCATGCTCGTGACCAACCCAGTTGACATCATGACATACATAGCCTACAAAGAAACAGGATTCGAAAGGAACAGGGTCTTCGGCATGGGCAACATTCTCGACACTCTTCGTTTCAGGTCATACATCGCGCAAGAACTGGGCGTCTCAAGAGAGGACGTCCGAGCCCTAGTCATAGGCGAACACGGAGACAGCATGGTACCCCTCGTCAAATGCGCCTCAGTCTCAGGAATACCGATAACTCAACTGCTGAAGAAGCAACAAATCCAGAAAATCGTCCGCCAGACAGTAACATCAGGCTCCGACGTCATCAAACTGAAAGGATCAACCACCTACGCACCAGCAGCCGTCATTGCAATAATGACGGACGCAATTCTAAAAGACAGAAACAGAGTCATCAGCGCATCCACATACCTGCAAGGCGAATACGGACTCAAAGACGTCTCAATAGGCGTCCCAGTAGTCCTAGGAAGAAACGGCATCGAAAAAATCCTGGAACTCGAACTAGCCCCAGAAAACAGAAAACAATTCGAAAAATCAGCCGCAACAATCAAAAAAGCAATCAAACAGCTAACCAACCTGCACACTTCCTCAAACCCAAACTGCGTCCATGACGAAGAGCACAAAATACCGGCTAAAACCTGCTCTCCAAAACGTCCAGAACATTAATCACGGAACCTATCCACCGCAAATAAGCGTTAAGTGTGGCACGCAATGCCACAGTATCCTTCGCCTTGACCCGCAAAACAAGATACCCGTTCTTCCCCGCTAAACTCACGATAGAACGAACCGCAGCGGGCTTCTCAACCTCAGGCCGTAGAGCCCTTAAAACTATCTCCAAATTCTCCTTCCGAGGAAAAAGGCACACTATCTTCGCAGACGCCCTCATACGTCTCGCAACCTAAGGCACGCGCAGTTGACATGCCGCCTTGTCCAAAGGAGCTATGCGGTCTCTTCTGCCTTCATCGCTTCCTCTATCGGAGCACCTTTGGCCACTCGTTTCGCAACTATCCCAAGCTTTGTGGACGGCGTATAGGCTCCGCCTGTGAACGTGAACCCACATTTTCTGCATTTCCAGATTCCAACGCTTTCCCTCTTGACCCGGGGGAAACCGCACTGGGGGCAGCCGTGGCTCCTCTTCAGTTCCTGCATGACCTTAACATAGCGTTTCCTGACGGTCGACCCATAACGTGGGCCAAGTCCACGGGCTGGCCCGACCTTCTTGGTTCTCCGCCCCATCGAATGCTCACCAATCCAACTTCTTGCGCATTTCCTTGGCCTTTTGCACCGCAAGCTTGCCGAATTCCACTACCTGCTCGGGTGTGAAGTATCCAGTGCCGCCCTTCTGTATTGCACAAATCTCCTCATCATCATCTATGGCCATGGACAATCGGGCATCCATCACCTGTTCCTCCTCAAGTTGAGGATCGACGACAAGTTTGTCACCTATCTTTGCACAAGTAACCGTCACAGGATGCTGCTTTATCGGCAGTTGAGTGTTGCCTGATTTAATCTTGACCTCGCCATCTTCAACCTCGTAGTTAGGCATCTTCGTATTGAGAAGTGCAGCCACAGCAGCCAAAGCCGAAGCGTCAATCAAGTTACCATCATGGTTAAGCACGTAAACGTCCACGAAAACAACGAACACCTTCTTTCCAGGGTCAATGCACAGTTTTTCCGTGTCAATCATCTTTGACTCTCGTATTCCCCTATCAACGATCCTTGCAAGCTCGATGGAATTCTCATCAGGCGGCCCAGGCTCATAACTCGGTGACGCCAGGGGCACGAGTTCCACGTTCACGGTCAAAACTCCTTCGTTCGGCGTGTCAGGGAAAGGCTCGCCTAATTCGATTTTTATCCCGACTAAAACGTCTGTTTTCCCGATGTGGACCCTTGCAGAGCCCTCTGCGCGCTCTATTGTTCCCTGTTCGAGTTTGATCTTCCTGTACTCAGCAAGTTCTCTCCCATCCATGCGTTGTTCCTTTTCGATTAACTGCACAATCTGCTTATGCTTGATTTTCGCGATCACAGCCGCCATTATTCTTCAGCCTCCTCTTTGACGTCTACATATTTGGCCTTAAGAGCCTCTTTCTGCGTCGAGTAAATCTGTTTGCAGCCCTCAATTGCCATGTTCACAGCCGTCTCAAACTCGTCCTGGTTTAGCTTTCCATCCATTTGAAGCAACGTTATAGCGTTCAGGCTGGGCATCAAGGCAACTGGAACGTCCGCTGATCCCAGCTTGTCTTCTTCATCCATCAGATCTAGAACCACCGTGTCATCTACCTTTCCAGCCGCGCACGCTACTACGAGGTCTCGCATTGGAATACCAGAGTCTGCCAAAGCTAGAGACGCGGCGGTAATGCTTGCGCAACGAGTCCCCCCGTCAGCCTGCAAGACTTCTATGAAAAGGTCGATCATGGTTCGCGGGTAGAGCTCCATAAAAATCGCCGGTTCAAGCGATTCCCTGATGACTTTTGAGAGTTCAACCTCCCTTCTTGATGGTGCCGGCGACTTGCGCTCCTGAACAGAGAACGGGGCCATGTGATAACGGCATTTCAGCACCGTCCTATCTTGGAGTGACAAGTGTTTCGGATGCGCTTCTCTCGGACCGTACACTCCGGCTAGGATCTTGTTCTTTCCCTGTTCAACGTAGGCTGAGCCATCCGCGTTCGGTATTATACCTACCTCTAGTTTCACTGGTCTAAGCTGATCGGGTTTTCTCCCGTCAAGCCTTAGTCCTTTCTTGTCAATTAGCCTTTCCGGTTTTTCATTCATTCTTAACTTCCTCCCGTCTTGATTTTTCTTTTTTCAACATCTGAGTTATGCGATCTGTAAGACCGCTTGTGTGAGATTCTTCCTCAATTTTGAGAATAGCCATGAGTGCCGACTGTTCTTCCTCTGGCGTTTTCCCCGTGACTAATAATACTCCGTTGAGCCCGAGGATTATTTGGCAACCTGTCTCCTCTTTTATCATGGAAATCATTGAGCCCTTCTTGCCTATTACGCGAGGGATTTTTGTCGGCATGATCTTCAGCACTTGTCCTTTTGTTATTTTTCCCAATCCAGGTTCTGCAACGGTGATTTGCGGATCATGCGTCCTATCGTAGGAAACTACTTTCGCTACTACCAGGTCTCCTAGGTCAAGAACCTGGGATAACTCGTCCCTTTGCGGTTTGAAAGGCCTGCTCAGAACGTCTGATGGCCTCAGGAAGGCTTGGTACGGTGCATTTAGGTCAATTGCCCAACCGTTGAACCTTATTTCCACAACGGTCCCTATGATGATGTCTCCGGGTTTAGGTATGTAGAAGGCTTTCAGGGCGACGATGCTAACTTTCTTGTTGTCGTATTCGACGAGTCCTGTCCGGGAAGCGTAGATCTTTTCTTCTTCTTTATACGTGTTTTCTCCCGCGACGTAGTCGCCGTCCGCGATCATGTCTCCAGGCGTCGCGATCTGTTTTGGTTCAAAAAACGTAGGCACAATTTAACACCTGATTATTCAGTGATGATCATTTAACTATGAGATTATCTTGGCTTCTCCGTTGCCTTTGGTTACATCCCCGAGTTTCTCTAGCAGGGGAGCATATAAGCCTGCTGGCATCTCCAAGACCCCGCTCCATGAACCGTCTGCGCGCCACTCTTCTCGCTTGATTGTCCCAAACCCCTTGATTGCCCCGTAGGCTCTCGCCGTATATTGCGTAGGTATCGTGATCGCGACGGACAACTGCTCCATCTTCAGCGGCAATATGGGACGTAACAGCTTAACTATGTCTTTAGCCTGCTCTTCAAGCGGCTTGAAAGGGTCTATCGGATAATGAATTTGCTCCATGGCATTTTCTATGCGTAACGGCGGATGAGGCAGATTCGTCTTAGGATCCACAGAATTTCTTGATATGAAATCTATTATTTGCCGTCTCTTGTCCTCGACCATTTTCCGTCTCTGCTCTGTTGTCAGCTGAAGCGTTCCACTCTTCAGTATGGTCTCTGCCACTTTCAGCGGGTCTGTTGTGCCGAATGCCTTGCGCAGCCCTTCCTCTGAGGCTCTTGTGCCCTTGTTTGCGTCTGAGTATATCGTCTCGGCGGCTAGAGCTTCTGTTATTCCCGCGATTTTGCCGTTTCGATAGTCTAGTGCCTTTTGGGGTTTCACGAGAATCTCAAAATGTTCATTGCCTTTTGCCATGCGGGCGACAGTATACTTTTCACTCATCCAGTTTTCACTTGCCGGCGCCTAGCTCTTTTATCATGCCTTCGATCTTGTCGTCCGCAAGCATTTCCATCTTTTTGGTTTCTGATGGGATCACGGCGATTTTTATTCGCGGCGCCAACTGTCGTGCTTCCAATGCTTTAGTCAAACATTTTACGGCAAGCTTGGTGATCTCTTCTAGGTTCATGTTTTCGCGGTATTCTTCTTTGAGTATTGCCAGCGCGGTTTCTCTTCCCGCACCTACTGCCGTGGCCTTGTAGCCCCTGTAGGTTCCGCTTGGATGAGTGTAGAATATTCGGCTTCCCGTCTTGTCTACTCCACCGAAGATTATTGAGACTCCGAACGGCCTTACGCCTGCG
>JBGPBS010000034.1:0-14292 GCA_041481365.1 Bathyarchaeia archaeon | reverse complement strand
TTCGGTTCTTCAAGCAACCAAGTTAATGACCAAAAACGGAGTAAAGCACATTCCAGTAGTCAAAAACGACAAAGTTGTTGGAATCTTCACCACCCACGATGTAACGGCTTACAGACAGCTTGTTCAACAAGCTGACTTCAGCTCTTATCGTCAAGAATCGAGACGCAAAATGGTTCCAGTGCCCGAACCTCCGGAACCAGAAGCTTCAAACACTGTTCTTCCGGGTCGTATAACCACAGGATATAGATACCTTGACAGCTTACTTCTTGGTGGAATACCTGAGAGTTACGCAGTTATCCTAACCTCACCACCATGTGATGAAAGGGATTTGCTGATTGAGAAGTTTCTTGAAGCAGGGGCAAAAAGTGGTGAAGTCACATTTTACGTGACCATGAACCCCTTTGAAATGAAGAATCTCACTGAAAAGTTGCAATCCCACTTCTACCTCTTGATCTGCAATCCCCAGGCAGCCGCAATCACGAAAAGCTTCCTTAACGTATTCGAACTAAGAGGAGTAGAAAACCTAAACGACATTAACATTGCACTATCTTCGGCTTTCCGCATACTAGACGACTCGATGAAGGGACCAAGAAGAGTATGCATAGAAATCATTCCAGACGTTCTACTGCAGCATGGAGCCGTTCAGACCAGGAGATGGCTAAATGCACTTATTCCGGAATTGAGGTCAAAAGGTTTCACCAACCTAGCTGTAATAGATCCCATGATGCATCCGCGTCAAGAAGTCCGTGCAATTCTAGGTTTATTTGATGGGGAGATCAATATCTGCGAGAAAGGCTCGGAAAGATTCCTGAAAGTCAAGAAGATGAGCAACCAGAAATATCTAGGCAACGAAATAGCTCTTACAGAAACCAGCGGAGTCAACTAAACGCTTCTAGTCCTGCTTTTCTATAGATCTCTTTCAAGCCTTCAAGAATTCAGGTGATCCTATTCTATGATCCTGACATCTTCAAGTTGTCTGAGGCCCATATCTTGGGCCGTTTTCACGATGCCAAAGTCTATCTTTGCTGTTGAAAGTAAGACCATGGCTTCTAATGAGTCTAATCCTAGTTCTTTTGCCCGAAGTGATCTCGCATGCCCATCTAGAATGTAGTATTTGTTTGCATAACAGATGCAGACTATTGGCACCAGCAACTTCGTTATCGCGTCAATCTGTTTTTTTCCAACATGAGGCTGTGTTGGGACCAGATCCTTCAGGTTTACCTTCTCTTTGTTGAGGTAGAATGGCAGGTTGTAGATTGCTTCATAGTGTTCAACCACAAAAAGTATGCGTTGCTAAGCCTTCAGAATAGGATCCTCTATAGGACTTACGTCTTTGATGCGAAGGTCTTCAAGCGGATGCCTCAAGATTTCTCTGTAAGACCTTCCTTCAGGAAACCTCAACACGTGCGCCTTTATGGTCTTAAACAAGAGTTTCCTGCGAATGAATGCGCGATGATGACCATCCAGGACAAAATAGTCTTTACCGCTATTCACAACCGTTATTGGCACGTCATAACCTTCTTCGACAGTTTTTTTGAAAACCAGAGCAAGCTTATCGTTCTCTAGGAAATCCTCCGTTGGATATACTCGTTCAAGGGAGATTTCCTCGAGATCTACCTGAAGCTTGACCTGGTAGATAATCTCCAAGCTCTTGACTATGCCATCAACTCGCTTCGACAGATCCTTCCAATTTGCCAGTTCGATTTTCCGCATTAATCTATTGAGCCTCCAAGGTCGCATGCGGTATTTTTCTAGGAACTTCTAATATATTATTCCATATCGCTCGATAAGGAAAAAAAACAATGATGCCTCAACCAAAACACTATTAGCGAGCTCTTCGAGCTCACCGAGGCCTATCTCTCTGTAACATCAGCCTCATCGCCTTGTTCAATCACTCTTTAACCAATGATAAATACCTGATCGAACTAGAAACAGAAAGAAGGAGGAGAAGAAAAAAATGTTTGAGGATCCTGGCTGCAGGATTGTTTGCTCTTGTTTTTGGAGCGTTCGTTTTTCTCGTCATACTATTCTTCAGCTATTTCATCGCCAAGCAGTGGGAGAGAGTAGCGCTGATACGTTTAGGAAGAATAGCAAGAATCGAAGATAAGCCCGGACTGCATTTCAGAATACCTCTCGTTGATAAGCTTTATGTTGTTGACATGAGAATGCAAACGATCCAACTGAAAGGGCAGACAACAATCACAAAAGACAACATTTCGGTCAGCATAGATACGGTTGTTTTCACGAAAGTGGAGGACCCGGAGAAGATCATACTGCAGATCGAAGATTACAAAGACGCTGTGGCTAAGTATGCACAAACGTCCATCAGAGACATAATGGGGAAATACACTCTAGACGATCTGCTCATGAAACGTGAAGAAGTAGCTAATGCTTTCAAAGACAAAGTTGATGAATTGTCTAAAGTGTGGGGCGTAGACATTACCAAAGCGGAGATACAAGACATATCATTGCCTGACGACATGAAAAGAGCTCTTGCAGTGAAAGCAGAAGCAGACAGGGAGGCCCAAGCAGTCTTGATTAAGGCAGATGCGGAACTAAAGGCATCGAGCATTCTTAAACAGGCAGCTGAGAACATGAAAGACCCGAATGCTATGCAACTAAGAATCTTGGCGGCAGTAAGCGAAGCAAGTAAGGAAGCTGCAAACACGATAGTCATGGCTTTGCCTTTAGAGACGTTGAAGTATGCAAGCATAGGAGATTTGGGTGCATTAGCCTCAATAAACAGCAGCGCAGCCAGAAGACGAGTAGAAGACAGAGATAAACACCAATGAAAGCGATGATCTCGCTTCTTTCTTACACACTCATTTTGGGGCACGCGCAAGGTCACCGCTGTAAATCTGGTGCAATAAAGTGCTGCAATATTCCCCTATTTGCATTTTTCATCTAGTGCGAGCGCCCGCTGATGATTTAAGTGTCCTGAAGGTTGGGCTTGTGCTTAGCAGAATTTGTAATCGTAATATTCATTTGGCATAGGCTTCTTCTCAGAAGCATTTGTAGATAAGAAAGCATGAGTTGTTTCGAGGTATTCTATGAATATCAGGTTTTTCTGTTTTGGACAGTATTTGAATTTTGATCCAATTTTCTTGTAAAGATGCTTCATTATTTCGATTTCGAGCAGTTGTGCCTCTGGACCAAAGATTTTTTCAAGACCGCTAGTAAACTTCTCAATTTCGACAGGGATGTTTTTTCTAGAGGTTCCGAGGGTCTTTTCCAGCTGGGAATAGATCGATTGTTTTGTTCTTTTCCCTAATGATGAGAAGGTTTCATCGACTGCTTCTAGCATAATTCTTTGGAAATCATCATCTGCAAATCCTTGGCCGAGACTTTCATGTGGTTTTACCGTTATCGGGGTCGCGTTGACTTCAAACGCGTACTGGTTTGACACAGTCAAGTTTTTCATTTTTTTCCCTCATGTGTATTTTTGTTGAACTGTTTTTTTGTTATACGTGTCTACGAGATATATGATATCGCATGACTTGATATATAGCTTATTCCGAAAATCGACATATCCCTACCATCAGCATTTGTATGAGAAGAGCCAACCTCTCAGCTTTCCGTGGGGCAAAATTTAATTCCGCACTCTGACTATTCTCTCGTGGTGATTGTTTTGAGCATGGGAAGTGCTAAGAAGAAACCAATGACTAAAAAGGAAAGAGAAGAGAAAAGAAAAAAGCATAAGGAAAAACGCCTAAAGAAGTAGTCTCATTAGTTGTGCACCATCCGTTCTTGGAGAGCTTCCCAGAAAGCTGGTGCTCTTGGATTTCTCAGGTGCTTTGCCCCTTTTTTGGCGTTCTCGCGAGATTGGCTTGCTTTCGCGCGTTCGTTGCATGGTCTTGCCTCCGGTTAGAGCCGTGTTAAAACTTGACGACTTGGGCATCCTCGCTGCTGATTCCGCGCCAGATGATCCTGTATCCTACTGCTTCTAGGGCACTGGTCGCGTCTTTCACTCCCTCTGCCTCAACTGTTCTCGTTGCTTCAGAGAAGTACAGTTGTCCATTCTGCCTCATCTTCTCCTCGATTCTCTTTCGGACCTGTTCGAGTATGTCCTTTTTCACCAGCTCGTTGGGCATCACGACATAGTCTGGCGGCGGTTTTTCTGTGAATGCTGCCTTAACAGCTTCGGCTGCAACTCCGATTCTTGCTGCGAATTCTTCGTAGTTAACGACCGGCTCCGTGAATACCACCCGGAGGTCTTTGACGAACCTGGTCTGTTTGGCCTTAACTTCCCGAAACGCTTGGTCTAAGTAACGAAGAATCGGTGCCAGCGAGATTTTATCTCGGTAGTATATTATGTTCAGTCTTACGTGTTTTTCAAGGTTGGACAGTTTTTCACATTTCAGGTTTTGGTTGACGAGGACAAGCATGTCCACGTCAACTTTCTTCAGCTTCTCTATTTTCCTCAGCAAGTATTCGACAGTCCAGAATCCGACGATCTCAACGTATACTCTTACGCCCTCTTTCTCCAACGAAAAATCAGGGATTATCACCTGTCTGCCGGCCAAGACTGGTTCGGGTTCTCTCTTCAAAATCCAGCCTGAAGCCAAAGCTTGAAAACGCGTGGCGAAACCCTCTTCAACGGTGCTATCAAACGTCACGGTTGACGGTTTCGGTTTCCTAAGCAGAGCACCGTGTTTCCAGCTTTCCATCGTGAAGCTGCATATCTCGTTGGTGTATTTCCACAGGATCTTCGCTTCAACAGTCCATTCTGGATTGGCAACAATGACTGGCAAGAGCTTAGCTGTGGCTGTCCCATACCTTCTGGTCAGCTTGAAGAGACTAGCGGGGCCATCCACCTTAACCCAGAAGCCTCCGTCATGATAGGCTTCGTAGATCAGCCCCAACTTCTTGACTGAATAGAATATTCTTTGCCAGTTGCCTGATGATGTAAACGTGACTTCTGTCGAGTCAAAGAGAAGCGTCTGAGTCAAGCTGAGATTATACTCTTGAAGCAGTTCAACCGGGGAAAGAGGTTCAAACGCCTCCAGAATAAGCTCCGTGTCCAAGTCAGCATAGAGGAGCTCCTCAACTTTTTCTCCAGTGACTCTCAATTCTGGGGCTACCGATTCGATTATTCGGATTCGCTGTTCTCTCGTGGTGGGCAAACCGAGCTTGGCGGCTGCATAAAAAATCTTCCTTCTAAGGTCTACGCTGTTGAGCTTGCCGTCGCATTTGAAGCGGCTCCTTCTGTCAAGAAGAAACGACAAGCCCCGCACGAAACGATAATCGTAACCTTTCTCCTCGATTTGATCGACGAATTCTTTCACAACGCTCTTTTTCTTGCCGAAGTGGCTTCCGTAGACTTCGATAAGACCGGTTGCAACCTCCAGGTTGTCATCGGACAGTTTGGCGTATCGAGGCCAGATTATGCCTTTCCTCTTCCATACTGCTAGAAGCTCGCTTGGAAGCATCGTTTCATGCCTCTTCGCCTGTTTTTCGGCGTCGCCTCTGGCTCATTCTTACTTCCATGGTTTCTTTGGACACGATTTCCACAAGCTTCGCTTGCTTGCCTTCGACTTTTCTGAGTAGTCTTCCAAGCCTCTGGATGTACTCTCGTGTGCTTCCTGTCCCGCTGAGCATGAAGCCAACTGAAGCGTCTGGAACGTCTACGCCCTCGTCCAGAACTTGGGAAGTAACGATGGCACGGTAATCGCCTGTTCTGAAATTCTCTAGGATTTCATAGCGTTCCTCTCTCGGGGTCTGATAGGTCACGGCCGGTATCAGAAAGCGGCGACTGATCTTGTAGACAAGATCGTTGTGCAGGGTGAAGATCAGTTTTTTCTCATTTCTGTGGGCTTCGAGCTGCCTCGCCAACAGGTCCAGTTTTGCCTGAGAGTTGAGTGCAACCTTAACTGCACGATTTCTGGCCAGAAGAGCTTCTCGTGCCCGTCTGTCTCTGCCAGTGGTCATTATGAACCTGTGGAAGTCCTCAGGGCCTTTCAGAACGATACCTTTCTCTTTAAGATAACCGTGGAAAACACTCATTTGCTCTTCGTAGACTTGATGCTCTTCCTGAGTCAGCTCGACGTATATTTTCTCGTGTGTGTATGGTGAAAGGTGTTTTCCGGCCAGTTCTCCAACTCTTGCGGTGTAGACTACGTCTCCTACGAGCTGTGGAAGTAGCGCGTGGCGTTGGTCGACTCTTTCGTAGGTGGCGGTTAGGCCCATGCGGTAGGGCGCAACGTACATTTCTGCAATTTGCATGTAGCCCGGAGAAGCCAAGTGGTGAACCTCATCGAAGACTATGAACATGAACCTGTTGCCCAATGCTTCTGCCTGCAGATAAGCCGAGTCATAAGTTGAGACCGTCACCATCTGCACGTTGATTTCGCCCCCTCCAACTGCTCCAGCATCAACGTTGAGGTAATCAGTCACCCTTTTTCTCCATTGGTCTATGAGATCCAGCGTTGGCACGACTATCAGAGTCTGAGTCCTCAAGAGGCTTATCGCCTTCAACGCTATGTATGTTTTCCCGGCAGCCGTCGGCAACACCAAGACCCCCCGCATGCACGCCCGTTGCCATTTGCCCAACGCTTCCTCCTGATACGGCCGCAATTCAACATTGTCCTTCAAAGTCTGAGAAGGAGGCAAGTTCAGGGCTTCATCACGATACTGAAGCCTGCTTTCTCTTAAGTAAGACAGAACGTCACGATAATCCGAAGCCTTGATTCTGTAGCACCCAATTCTCGGATCCCACTTTCCGTAAGGAGTTCCAACCTCACCATGCAACAGAAGAGTGCCCTTGTCGAACGATAAGTGGATCATGAGCCAACAGATGGACCTATCCTAGGATAGGCTTTAAACATTTTTTGCCTTGACCCCAATATCTATGTTTCGAACGTTTCAGACCTTTGCGGCTGGGAATTCAAGCTAGGATGATACACTTCTCTATTGAACATGATCAGAGTAGATTGAGGACCCGTTTCTCAGATCAGGCGGCAACACTTTCTTCACGTATTGTCTGAACACGCGGTATGAGCATCTGATTGTTGACTTCACCTTGGGAGGCGATATTCAAGCGTCAGCGGGAATGGAACGTTGGCAACAGTAACGTTCTACGCAAAAAACCTTAGTGAATATCCATTACACCTATGTGATGTAATCGTGCTAAACTCTACCGACCTGCAAGTCGATTGCAATGCCCTGGATGGTTATGGAGCCTTCACCTCTCCAACTGAGGGCCGCAACGGGTAGTGGTGGAGGCAGAGTTCTTTATCTGACATAGAGACGACTTGCTCGGTAACTTGCATGTTACGAAAAAGATTATATGTTGCGCAGGCGTGAAGCGTTATGGAATCTGTGTGAGGGTCATGCCTGCAGAAGTCTTTGACGTTGACAAGTTTGTGGAGATCAGTGGTCGTGCTGATTCCTGTGCTGTCAAGCGGTTGAAGGGCGTTGTGAAATTGAAGATTCGAACTCCTAAAAGGCTTTACACCCTGAAAGTTGAGCCCGCAAAGGCTCAAGAGATCATAAACAGGCTTCAGTGCGAAGTTCGTGAAATATAGCGCCGGCCATAAAAGTTCTGACTGCTGATTGGCGATGTTCTCCCTCACCATGTTAATGTTGTTTGCAACTTTAGCATGGGCTGAACTTTCAGTCCCCTGTTATCTTCGTTAGACCCCCATTGCTGCGGTTCAAGTTCTTAACGAATTCGAAAAGTAGCCTGACGAGTTTATCCTGCTTCATGAATTATCCTAAACGTTGAAACCTCATGAAACTCTTGCTCACATTTATCTGGCACTTTCGAAAGTTTATGCAGATTCTACGATGAGCCCAGCAGAAAGGTCATGAAACCAGCTGCTAAGCCAAAGAATATTGGAAAGGGCAATCCTGGAAACACGCCCCTCTTTTCCACCATTCTGATAGACGCAAGGCATCCAATCAGAATACCCACTATTGAGGCTAAGCATGGGATAAGGCCGAAATACAGAAGCATGTGCCCTGAAAGCATGGAGTAGAACGTCAAGTCTCCAAGTCCCATCTGCACATCCCTGAATGAGAAGCTTAAACCTCGAAGTTGGTCAAGGCCATTTCGAGCTATTTTCCCGACTGCCCCGCGGTAGACGGCATACATGTCATACACTGCTAAGACGCTAAGAACCAATATTGTACTCGCCGTGGGGAGAGAGAATCCTAAGAAAGTGCCTAACGCGCCCCCAATCCCGAGAACAACAAGGCTGGAAAACCTTTGTACTCTAAAAATTGCATAGTCGGCAGCCACTGTTACTAGGACAGAAACCACCAAAATCAACGCGTCTACGTATGGAATCGGGAATTCCGAGAGGGTAGCGTAGAAATAAACCATGGAAAGCATGAAAACGGCAGCCGTTAATGCAAAACCTGTGATCAATGAAACCCACGTGTGCCTGTTTCGTTTCAAAAGTATGTACAACAGGGTGGCGCCGACACCTGCAAGCAAGACAAAGTAGAAAGCATTCCCGAAAGACCCGAGAAACCCGAGCGTACTCTCTGAAAAAGGCGTAACTTGAATTGGTCCAAATGAAGACGTTCTTAGGAGAAAGGCACATAGAAACCCAAATAACAAGCTTGCCGAAACAGGCAGCAAGTGAACCATTCTTGTCCTGATTTTTCCATGCATGCCCGTTACCCCTTAGAGTCCCAGATGTCATCGATCTTTCTCTGGCATTTGTCGCAGAACAAACCCTGTTTCCGATCTGTGTCAAAAATTGAGTTGGAGAAGTGCATGACGCAGAATGGGTTAGGACAGTGTTCAAGTCCAAAGGTGTGTCCGAGCTCATGCACTGCCTCCTTCTCGGTTCTTTCTATGAAAAGATCCGAGTCTGGCTTTTGTCCATGAAATTCTGGCTTGAGCCTGTACAACGATATCAAAGCTGCCTTTCCGGGGCATTTTGCTTCTCCGAAGACGAAGCTCAGTGAGGGGACGAAAATGTCAACGTCGATTATCCCCAAGACTCGTTTCAATGCTACCTGTTTTTCGGCGTATTCTTGAACCATGTCGAGAATGGCGTCTGAGCGATACTGCTTTCTTCCCCTGTCGAAGGCTTTTTCTGGAACCGGCAAAGTTTCGGTTGTCAGTACACATTTTGTGTCTGGAAAAGCAGCAATCAAGGTTTCTTGGATTCTGACGGCAGTCGCGGAGTCAACTCCAGCTATACACAACAGTCCAATTTTCATCCAGCCCACTAGACCTTAAACGTGTCGCCTGCCTTGGGTGCCGTGGCTTCCAAGCCAAGTTCGTCTCTTGTCCATTTTGCAAAGTATTCACAGTTTCTTTCGGCGCCATGAACCACGTAGACCTTCGGCTTTCCCCCAAGCCTCTTGACTGCCTCTTTCAGTTCGCTTGCCCCACAGTGCGACGAGAAATCGAAATGCTGCACGCGAGCTTTGACTTTTCGCATTTTCCCATCGATAACACAAATGCCCTTCTCCAGCAGTTCCTTTCCGGGCGTACCAGGAATCTGATAGCTAACCAGAAAGATGGCATTGTTTGACTTTTTCCCAATCTTTGAAATGTAAAACATGGCTGGGCCCCCCTTGAGCATACCTGCAGGCGAAATAATCACGCCTGGCGTCCTGCTTGCTTTCCTGCGGTCCCTCCAGCCCTCCACCCATTCAGTTGAATGCAGGGCGTCCACGACCATTCTAGGGTCTTTCAGAAACTGCGGGTAGTTCATGAATACCCTGCTGACGTCTCGTGCCATTCCGTCTATCGTCACTGCGTATTCAAAATGATGGGCCGCAAGGACGCATGCAAGCTCCTGTGACCGTCCAACCCCGAAGGCTGGAACAAGGACCGTTCCACCTTTTTCCACGACTTCTGTGCAAGCGTCAACAAAGTCTTTTTCTAGTTTCAAGCGTTCCGTGTGCTCTTCAGTTGCATACGTGCTCTCAATTATGACCGCGTCCAGATCCCCGTAGTTCATCTTTGCCCCTGGAAGAAGTTTCGTTTCGGTAAGATTGAAGTCGCCAGTGAACAGTATCCTCTTTCCACCAGTCTCGATGAGCGGTTGCACGCTGCCAGGTATGTGTCCCGCATTCTTGAACTGAAAGGCTATGTCGCCGACTTTTCGTTCACTGTCAAAATCCACATGTATGCTGCTGTTAGTCATGGTCTTGAGTTCCAAATACTCAAAGGGCAAGTAATAGCTTGACAAATGTATAAAGTCAGAAATGAGCAGCTGGTTAAGCTCAGCTGTCAGCCTATTCGTATAAAGCGGCTTCTTTCCATGAACGTAGAATATTGGGATCGCACCCGAATGGTCCAAGTGGCTATGGCTCAGAATTATAGCATCAATATCCTTCGGTTGGACATGCATGGGAAAACCAGGCGTGTGATCAAGCATGGCGCCATAGTCCAGCAAAACCTGTGTCTTCTCGGTTTTCACCGTGATGGCGATTCTCCCGACTTCGCGGGTTCCACCCAAGAACCCGATTTGTACTTGACTCATTTCTTTTCATCTACTGATTCTGTAATCATGCTTTGTGCCATTTTAAAAATCTATTGACTTCTCAGTTAGAGAAGCCCTAACGTTTCCCTTCGTTATAGCCGCCAAGATTTCATCAACATCCAATGAGGCTTGAATCTCGGTGTAAACGTTCCAAGGATCATAGTAGAAGTGCGAGTCACTGCCCGCAACTCCAGGTAAGCCTCTTACCCTGGCCAGCTCCTCAGCCTTCTTGTTCTGATGCGGTGATGTTATGCCATTCAGGGTTTCGATGGCGTCAAGGTCAAGCTTAGCAGCAAAGTCGCCGAGGCCATAACCCCGATATGGGTGAGCGGCTATCGTCACGGCGTTCACTGCCTTCGAGTAGGCGATTACGTTTCTGACCACCCATGGCTCCGGCGGTAGTTGTCTTATGCCTAGCAGTATTATTTCGCCTTCTTCGGCACTTATCTCAACGCCTGGGATTATAAGTATGTCCGAGTAAGCCTTTGCAAGTTCTGCCGTTTTGCGGTAACCTTCTAACGTGTTGTGGTCAGTTATGGCCATGGCCTTGACGGTTGGATGCTTGTTCAGTTTCTCCACTATGTTCTTAGGAGAGTTAGTCGCGTCTGGCGAATAGCAAGTATGGAAGTGCAGGTCTGCCCTTATCATGTTCATTCGACTTTTCTGGTGTGAAGATGAGGTGCGCACAGGTTTAAAAACGGTTTTGCTCATTGTCAATTGTTATGAGCTTCCTCTGTCCTCACCGAGTGGATCAAGCTATCAGTTCCTGCGGGGGCTCAGAGAAGTTGCCGAGAGTTTCGCTCGCGCTTTTTCAACGCCGAAGGTTTTGAAGCTGATCTCCTTTTTTCGGCACGACCTCCTGCATGTGTTTAGGATGGTTTTTTTCCAGTTTTTCATATCGTTGACGAATATCACTGCCTTGTAGCTTGTTCGGTTGACATAATCTGCCACTTGTTCTGCTACGTATCGTGCTGTTTCGCTGTCTGGTGGAACGACTATTTCATGCTGTGACAACGGATAGACTTCATCAAGCTCTATTGGGATCACACCGAAGGGCGCTGCGTAGAAGCACGTGTGAATCTTGGTGTCTCCCAATCCTAGCCGTCTGAGAGTTCTTACGATTTGCTTGTACTCCCCTGATTTGTGGAAGGGCTTCGTTTCAGTTTGCGGCATAAGCAGGAGGGTCGTGGTGTCTTCGGGTTTTGTGTATCTTTGCATGAGCATTTTTCGGTGGTGGACGATCTCGGGGCGCATCAGGCTTATGGAGTTGAAGAAGAATAGGCCACTGTCCTTCGTGACGGGACTGTGTTCTTCGATGAGTTCCTCGTATTTGGACAGTTTCCTCAGGGCTTGAAGCAATGCTGGATGTGCGTGGGCTCGCATTTCAACGTGTTCCCACAGTCGACCATCTTTCAAGGCCTGCTTTACCCGTCTCATTTCTGCAGCGCAGACGTAGAGGTTGTGTTCGGCAAGGAAGCTGAGTCTCTGCTCCTTTTCAAGCTCGAGTGCGTTTTTCGGAGTTGAACGGCTGCATCTCGGACACGTGCAGGGGAAATACTCCAGTTCATTTAGTCTATATGTGCCATCTTCGGTCATGTAACGGTTTTCTCTTGCATAAAGTGCATAGGCTGCGGAGTCAAAAAGGTCGCATCCCAGTGCGACTGCCAGCGCGAACATGAATGGATGTCCGGCTCCGAAAAGGTGCAGCGGCCTTTCAAGGGGCAGGTTCATCTTCGCCGTCATTATCATATCTGCGAACACGTCGAAGCGGTAACGTTCCATGACTTCTGTCGGGCTGCCCAGAGCGTGAATATCAAATGGAAGCTTGCCCATCTCTCGGGCGGATTTGGCTACAAGATCTAGGTATTTTCCCCCCTGCACTGGGCCTACCCAGAGAATATCGTCACGCGCCTTGGTTTTGAAGAGTCTGCGGGCACGGTTCAACGTTTCTTTCACTGTTCGCCTTGCATGTTCTTCCGTTATTTTCCAGCCTGTCGGTATATCCAGGATGGTGGCTATGTCGGCGCCAATTTGTTCTTGGTAGCTGATTATCTCTTCCGGGTCCGTTTGCACATCGCCGTAGACCAGGATTTGATAGGCGCCTGAATCGGTCATTATTGCTCCATCAAAGTTCAGGAACTTGTGCAAACCCTCTCGTATGGGTTCGTCTCGGAAGCGCTGTTTCAGGATGTACGCGTTTGTGATCAACGCTTCAAAACCAAATTCCTCTCTAATCTTTCTAGGAGGTATCGGCTGAATAGCCGGGTTCACTACTGGAAGAAGAACCGGGGTCTCAACAGTGCCGTTCTTAGTCTTGATCTTACCGATTCTTCCTAGCAAGTCTTTTTCTTTTGTTTCAAAAGACATCATTAAACCTGAAACAAGAACGAACGAACCGGCATATAAGAAAATCCGTCAGATGATCGTCCGCTGGCGATGAGTTTCTTGGCAATCGCAAACCTTTTACTCAGAAGGTCCCTAAGCAAAATGCAGGGTCTGATGCTTATGGACTTTGCTAAACTTGTTAAGGACGAGATCTCAGGCAGCAGCGCCAAGGTCTTCGTGGGTCAGATCTCAAGGTTCCACAGGATTCAAGGCTCAACGATGTTTCATGAAGCCACTGAGTACGTCAAAGGTCAACTGCAAGAACTAGGCTTCAAGGACGCAAAGATTGAACAGTTTCCAGCAGACGGCAAAAGCAAATATTGGACTCACAGGAGTCCGATAGGCTGGGAAGTCAAAAGTGCCACGCTTTGCCTCGTAGAGCCTGATGAAAAGCAGCTTGCAACGTACGAAGATATCCCTCAGAGCCTGCACGCCTTCAGCAATGCTACGCCTCCGGAGGGCATCGTTGCTGAGCTCATGGACGTGGGCGAAGGAACTAAACCTGAAAACTACAAAGGAAAAAACGTCAAGGGTAAATTCGTTTTGGCCACGGGCAGGGCAAGAGCCGTTCATGAACAGGCTGTTTACAGGTATGGCGCCGTGGGAGTCATCACTGACACGGTCACGTTTGAGATGCCCAGCGTCCGCGAAAGCCTGGACGTACCTGACGCTCATGCGTATCAGGCTATCTGGCCGACGGCAAGAGAACTCTCCAAGGTCAAGTTTGGTTTCTCACTGAGCAAGCGTCAAGGAAATGCCCTTCGCGCCCTCCTTAAAGGCGGCAAGAACGTGAGGCTCAAAGCTACTGTGGACGCGCGGCTCTTTCCATTCTGCGAAGATGTCCTGACCGCAACCATAAGGGGCAAGAAGAAACCAGACGAGGAAGTCTTTCTAGTTGCTCACCTTTGCCACCCGAAGCCAAGCGCAAACGACAACGCCTCTGGAAGCGGTTTGCTTCTTGAAATTGCAAGAACCATCAAGTTGCTCATGGCTTCGGGGAGGATTCCGCAGCCGATGAGAACCATCCGTTTCATGTGGGTGCCTGAAACGTTGGGCACGGTGGCCTACTTGTCGAGCCACAAAGATTCACAAGGAAGACTCGTGGCAGGCGTGAACTTGGACATGGTCGGCCAGAATCAGGAACTCTGCCGGTCTACGCTTAATCTTGATCGGACGCCTGACAGCCTTCCCTCCTACCTGAACGATTTCATGTTCAGCCTCATAGAACGAACCGTCAAGGAGTTCGACCACCCGACACGGTTTGGCCCAAGTTCCACGTTCCGGTATCGAACAACTGCATTCAGCGGGGGAAGCGACCACGCAGAATTCACGGAAGCCACCACACTAGTGCCATGCGTCATGCTTCTCCAATGGCCAGATCTGTACTATCACACGAGCATGGATACGATAGACAAGGTGAGCGAGGACAGCCTGAGAAGGGTCGGGTGGATAACCACGG
>JBGPBS010000033.1:0-14730 GCA_041481365.1 Bathyarchaeia archaeon | reverse complement strand
GGCAAACGAGAATATGAGCAAGAAATACGGTGTGGTTGCGTATGAAGACGGCATTCTGCTACTCAAGAAAGACTACTCTGGCGCAGCGGTAACAAAACCCTATGAGGAATCTTTCAACCATGAAAACTTGTTCATAAACCCCGCAAGATCCTATCTCAGCTTTGACGAGTCAAGCCGTTCTGGTCAAATAATCGTCTACGACATAAACCACTTTAGCGTAGAATCCGATAGAAGTGTCTGGTTCGGTCCATACGCATACCTTTTTGGAGGTTACCCAGCCGGAGCTGCAAACACAGGATGGAGTTACAGTGCGACCTTCAGAATGAAAACAAAAACCCAAAACACCATCTTCAACATAGACGTATACTCTGTAGACGATCCCAATTCAACTGTGAGTAAACAGATAAAGTCTAGTGATTTCGCGTCGCTTAACGAATGGCAAGACTTCACAATCTTCTTCAAAGTAAAAGGCTTGGAAAGATGGGAATTCAGAGGATGGTCATACTCAAACAACACCTACGTAGCACTTGATTACGTTCAAGTTGGGCAATTAGGACCATGAATGGAACGTCCGGAGTTCTGCCTTGTCAAAAATGAACATCATTCAAGACGATCTTATTATTCATTTGTCAGCTCCATTGTGCTTCATGTTATCCTCAAGAAGATTTATCAGATCTCATGGTCATATGCCACAGGTATTATGAAGCTGCGCAACTCGTCTGCGAAGGCAAAGACGGGTCTTGCCGCACTGGTTATCATCGGGGGACTTGGATGAAAATCGCTATGATAGTAGAACGCTTTCCTCCAGACATAGGAGGTTCAGGAGTACGGTTCTTCGAAATAGCGAAGCGTCTCAGTCGGCGACACAGAATCGATGTCCTGACTCTGGGAAGACCGGATACTCAAGACTCAACCTTTGGCTTCCATGTTTACCGTACCAGCGCTGGGCCAGAATTCATGAATCATTTGAAGATTGGTCGTGTTGTAATTCACAGCTTGGCTTGCCTGCTTCGTTTGCGTGGGCAGTCCTACGATGTTGTTGATGTTGATTTCTGGCCTGTCTTTCCCTTCTTTTCGGTGAGGATAACCAAACCTCGAAACGCCGTCATAGTTACGTGGAATGTGGCTTGGCCATTTTCCTTCTACAGACCTGTGAGTAAGATGGCCAATAGGCTCGCCCATGCAGTCTCGGAACTGAGTGCGCATAATGTTACTGTGTCTGAATTTGCCAAGAATAGTCTATCAGAAAACCTAGGAATGACTCGGAGCAGAATTGAAGTGATACCCAACGGCGTTGCCGACGAATTCTTGAAAGCCCACATATCGCCACAATGGGGACGAATGATCTTTGTGGGTCGTCTTGAGCCGCAGAAGAGACTCGACTTGGTCTTGAAAGCCTTCTATATAGCTAGTAAGCAACTAGACGATTTGGAACTCCACATCATTGGATCAGGGTCTCTATACTCACAGCTCTTGTCCGCGTCCAAACAAATGACTGGCTTATACGTTCACGGCGCCATATCTCCAAGCAAGACAACAGAACTTGTCTCTGAGTTAAGAAAGTCTTGGGTCTTCGTGACGGCCAGCGAATTTGAAACGTATGGTATTGCAATGGCTGAATCTTTGGGTATGGGTTTACCTATTATTCTCACGCAGACCCCTAACAACGGAGCAATTAACGACATTGTGAAGAACGCTCAAAACTGTCTCATCGTAAAGCACAATGACCCTGAAGCAATTGCGCATGCGATTCAAAAGCTTCATGACGACGAGGAATTGTGGAAAAGACTCAGCCTTAATGCCAAACACAAAACTGCTCTCTACTCTTGGGATGACATTAGCAAGAAAACGGAAGATGCCTATGCTAGAGTCTGCGGCGAGTCAATGTAAGAGTCAACCATTCCGCTCTGCAAAGTGCAGCAATCCTCGTCACTCTCAGATTTCTGTACTATCTCCAGCCATCTTCTCACAAAGACGCTTCTATCGAATTTTGCCGCTTCCTTTATGCGCGCGCGCCCGTAGTGCTCCTCGGACTCGTTACAATGGAGCTATTGACGAAATCGTAAGACATGGGTACAATGGCTTGATTGTTGATCATGACAACCCTGAGGCGATTGCTGATGCACTTGAGAGGCTTTATCGAGACCCTGAATTGTGGAAGAGTCTGTCCAACAACGCAAAGAGGCTTGCGGCTTTCCATTCTTGGGATGAAGTCGCTGACCGGGTTGAAGAAGTCTATGAAGAAGTCTTGAATGGGAGGCTTCCGATTGATAAGAGTGGCACTGTTTCAGCCTGAGTTTCTTTTGCAGCTGGTTCTTCGAGGATCTGCAACCATTTCTTGACGTAGACGCTTTTGTCGTATTTTGAGGCTTCCTTTATGCAGTTCTGCCTCATTTGAGGCTTGTATCCTCGTTTCCAAATACTGGTGGCCACGTTAACAATCTCAGTATCATCTTGGGCAAACCATCCGGAATATTCGTTGATGATGGATTCACTGGGTCCTTGCGAGTCGTAGGTCAACGTAGGCGTGCCGCACGCCATGCTTTCAACGGGTATGTAGCCGAAAGGTTCGTGAGTGAACGGGAAAAACGTGAAAAGGGCGTTAGTGTAAGCGTCCACAAGTTCGTTGACAGAGATCCTTCCCAAGAAATCAACATTGGGGTGGTTGACGAGAGATCTTGGAATGAACGGGGCTTTGGACCCAAAGGCTTTGATGCGAACGCCCAAGTCAGCGATAGCTTTAACGATTGAGAACTTCGTTTCTTTACCGAAGTAGGTCAAGACGTAGTCCGAAGAGGGACTCGACGTTTTTGGTTGGAATAGCTTGCAGTCAATCGGTGGATATATGATATCGCTGATTTGAATTCCCCATTTTTGGTACATGGAAGCACAGAATTTCGAGTTGGCGACGCAGAATGTCGAGTTCTGGCTCATGTCTTTGACGAGTTTTCCGTCCGCAAACTCGATCAGTGGCCTCAAGACCTCATAGACAAACCTGTAAGTTGCGTTAAGCTCTCTCCTCATATCTTTGAGAGCCCGTGAGGTTGGTCCCTGTAGATACCAGTACACCGAAGGTACGACGATCGTGTGGGAAAAATTCACGGCGACATTTGACGGGACTTTAATATGCTTCGAGTTCAAGCTTAGAAAAGCCTCACGAGCCCATGTTTCAAACCATAAAAGAGAAAGTCCCGAGTTCTTTGCAGTGAGTTTGGCCTGTAGGTTTATGGGCGTAATGCCTCCTGCCCTCAGACTGTCTTCGACAGCGTGCGACATTACTGGTGACATCATGGAAACGTCGTGCCCTCTGGCAATCAAGTCTCGGGCTAAATACATAGCCGGTCTGACTGATCCCTCTAAGTCCATCATTATGTCGCAGGCCAGAGTGAAATGCATTGGTCTCACTTACTGCAATAATAGAAACTAATCATACCATATTTATTATAACACTTTCTACGAACCAGAACAATCAATCAATCGAGCTCTAGGGCTTTTCAGCCCTGATCAACGCGGTCTTCGACTTGCATTTGGCCCTTTCGAATGCATATTACACTCTATTGTACGAAAGTTTGATATATCCACCTCAAATAACACTTGAGTCATTTTACATGGCTGGTGCAAATTGTGGGGTCTGTCAGAACCGCCGATGGAGGTGGTTCTCGGGTAGCGGTGATTTTGCCTACTTACTGTGAGGCAGAGAACGTTGAACGCCTAATATCTTCAATCGAGGATCTGCAGATTGATCCCACTATTGTTGTCATGGACGATTCAAGCCCTGACGGCACTGCAGACATCGTTAAGAAGCTGCAGAAAGCCTACCCAAACATAATTCTTGTAAGCAGGCCACGCAAGACTGGGCTTGGAACCGCTATCACAGACAGTTTCCGCTTCATTCTAAGTCAGCCAGATCCGCCTGACTTCATCATAGCTATGGACGCTGACTACTCGCACAATCCACAAGACATCCCCAAGCTGCTGCGTCAGGCTGAGAAGGGCTATGACCTTGTTATCGGAAGCCGATACTGCCCTGGAGGAAGAGTCAGAGGCTGGAACCTGAGGCGGCTGGTAATAAGCAGATTAGCCAACAAGGCTACCGCAAAACTTGTGGCACTCCCAGTGAACGACTTCACCAGCGGGTTCAGGTGTTACTCCAGAGACTACGTGGAAGAGATCCTTCCGAACCTGCACAGCGAAACGTACGAGATTCAAATAGAAACTCTCAGACAGGCACGGATTCACAACGCAAAAGTGGAAGAAGTTCCGATAACATTCACGAACAGGAAAATGGGAAAATCAAAACTCACAAAGAACGAAATACTGAGTTACCTCTTGTACATATTAAGAACAATGCCTAAGAGATCAGAATGATGCTTAGGTTTCAACAAGACACGATAGCTTTCGCGTGCGCGTGGAAAGAACGGCACATCAAGCTGGAAGACTAGCGCGTACATGCATGCTGGCGAGGAAGCAGTCAGTTTCTCACTGCATGGAAAGATCAAGGTTGTTGAAACTGTTAGAGCGCGTTGCACGCTGCGTCGTGAGCTAAAGTCTGGATCAGCATCGAGAATTGGGGCTCGTGCTTCCCGAAAGAATAGGAGTAACGGAGACAAGAGACATGACCGCAAAGGCCCTCCATTGCTTGAAAAGCATGCTGTGAGAGCGTTTGAGCAAGACTTTTAACGAAATTCAGCAATTCCAACTGGGGGAATATGGACTCGGCAAGCAAAGCCAGCTTCACACATTTAGCTGACGCAAAGCGAAACCTGTGTAGAATCAAGAAAATCAAGATGATATTGACAAGGCCATCTTTTATCGTGCTTCTTTTTCTTCTGGCATACACCGCTGCAAAACTCTCAACTGCAAACTATAACCCTGCAGCGTTTCTCTACATCGGAAGAACCTTTCTTGATAGAGCCCCTCAAAGTCCAATAACGAATTATGTAATTGCAAACCTGGGCATCCCACCTAATGAGGTCGGCTACGACGGACAAATGTACTATTATATAGCTCTCGACCCCCTCAACGCCTGGCGTAACCTCGACACTTCGGCAAGATATGACAGAATACTGTTCCCACTGACAGCAAAAATCGTTGCTCTCGATATCCCCTTTCTGATCCCCTATTCAATGATCATAATCAACATATTGTCCATCGTCGTTGGCACCGAAATAATTGCCAGAATGCTAAAGTCAAAAGGACTCAATCCTTGGTTCTCTCTGGTTTATGGACTTTACATAGGACAGCTGTTCGTAATATCTCGAGATTGCATCGAGGCTTTTTCCTACATGTTCGTTCTGCTGGGAATATATGCCTTTGAAACCAGACGCAGAACGAACGAATCTGCTCTTTTCTTTGCTCTGGCACTTTTCGCCAAGGAAACCGCAGTACTATTCGTTGCAGGTTACATCATAAGCATCCTGTTTAGAAAAGCACTCACACTCGGATCGAAACTGAAGTTTCTGATCATAACAACTGTTCCTTACGGCCTTTTCCAAATGATTCTGTACAGCTTTTTCGGATTTATTCCCATCCTAACTGTTGGAGGGCCAACATCAACTAAATGGATTCCATTCTATGGCGTTTTCGAGGCAAACCATGGACTGCCAGAATTGCTCAACATATCCTTCTTGATCATCATTCCTTCAATAATCTCTCTAGCAATCTTCGTTACACAGATTCTGAAGAATAATCGGGAAGGTTTTCTGTACAGTCTTTTCTTCAACGTTTTGTTCATGATGTTCCTGCCAACCCCATCATATTGGAACGTCCAAGACTACGCTAGGATCTCGATAGGCCTAGTTGCCTCGTATTTAGCCTGTTCCATCTTCAGTGGCAAGAAAACAATGCTCCTAATCTCTCTATGCTGGATACTCCCATTCACCACGTACTTCACTCATGGCTAGAATCCCAGATTTCCTAAAGTTTTAAATTCACACGGCATATTCAACACTTCAATAGAACAGCCACAGACGGCTAAACCTTCTGAAAACTGGGGAACCGAAAATGCTGCTACAAGACGAGATAGAAGCCCAATTCGGAGTCTCCGTTATTATCCCAGTCCTCAACGAGGAAACCACAATATTCCAACTGATCAGAGGCTTTGCCGAAATTCAGAAGGATCTGCCACTGGACATTCTGGTCATCGATGGGCACTCAACTGACAGGACAGTAGAAATGGCGAAAAAAGCTGGAGCCAAAGTGGTTATGCAAGACTCACGTGGAAAGGGCATGGCTATGATTGAAGCAGTGGAAAAAACTGCACACGATGACATCTGTGTCTTCATTGACGGCGACGGCACGTACCTGCCATGTGAGTTTGAGCGAGTTGCCAAGCAAGTCTTAAGCGGAGAAGCCGACATGGTTGTCGGTTCAAGAATCAATCAGAACATGGAAAAAGGAGCTATTTCGCCCGTAAACAAGATCGGAAACATGCTTTACAATCTCATCGTGAGAGTCGTCTTTAAGGCACATGTTGGTGACATGCTCTCAGGCTATAGGGCGATAAGGACTGAGGCTTTCAAAGAGCTTAAACTGAAAGGCCAACACTTTGAGATCGAAGTTGAGATGACGGCAAAAGCCTTGGCCCACGGTTTGAAAGTCACCGAGGTCCCGATTACCTACCTGCGGCGACATGGAAAACCCACGAAGCTTAGGCCTTTCAGAGACGGCGCACTCATATTCAGAACGCTGCTTTCAGAAATACTCAACAAATGAAACATCAGCAAGACACTCATTCTCATACGTCTTCAACAAGCCTTCAGAAAAGCAGGAATAAACATCACTGAGGCGCAGGAAACCCGTAAACTGCAGTGTCTGCTTGTCAGCCACGTTATTCCCACTAGAGTCTACTCTGAACCATGCAGTCTTAATTAGCCAAAATGGTTCCAATACACTTTTCTACTCCAGGATGCTTCAATACGACGACAAATCAGACAGGGCAAGCAAGAAATGACCGAAGCATATAATGAAACAGCCGGGAACTCCTTCGTTCAGCAGGGCGATTTTGAAAAAATAACACAAGCGGTCACTCAAGAATTTCAAGTCGAAGAAGCTCTGCTGTTGCAGAATGTTCCCACGTACTACTTGAAGCAGCCGCAGGAAACGAAACAGCCCTTCCTCAGACTGCTCAAAAACCTCGAAAAAGCCAACATGATCGCATTCTTGCGCAGAACAGACGGAAAAAACGTCCTAAGAATCGTGCCCAAGCCCCACGTCAAACCGAGCAACACCCGCATAAACTGGATACTGCTTTTCGCGACGATCGCAACCACCTTCGTCGCAGGATACTTCTCCGCGCTCGGCCTCATAGACCCCATCGTCGGCGGGGCAACCTTCACGATAGCTATCCTGGCAGTGTTGGGCACGCACGAGATGGGACACAAACTCACCGCGAACAAGAAAGGCATGGAGGCAACGAACCCGTACTTCATCCCTGGACCGCCGCCGTTCGGAACCTTCGGCGCCGTGATCATGCAAAAGTCACTGCCTCCCAACAGAGACGCTCTGTTCGACATAGGAGCCGACGGTCCCATAGCAGGCTTCATAATAGCAACAATCGTAAGCTTCTTCGGCCTGATGCTACTGATCCCCGGACCTAAACCTTCTCAGCCTGACTACATCCAAGTCCCACTACTATGGACAATTCTATCTCGCATCCTGCAGGGCTTAAATTTGATGCCACACGTTGTTAACAGTCAGACCCAAGACCTGTTCCTGCATCCGATAACCTTCGCCGGATGGGCAGGACTCGTCGTGACGATGCTCAACTTGCTTCCCGCTGGCATGCTTGATGGCGGTCACGTGGTCCGATCAATAGCCGGCGAGAAAGTAAGACTAGTATTGGCAGGACTATCAATCGTTTTCCTCTTCATCGAGGGTTTCTGGCCAATGGCCATCCTCGTGCTTTTTTTCCTGTCCACGTTCAAAGATCCCGGACCGTTGGATGACGTCTCCGGCCTATCAACAAGCAGAAAGCTCGCAGCCTTGGCACTTGTAGCCATTTTCGTCTTATGCATTTTCCCCCAGATTCCTACTCTTCCCACTCTCTAGACTAGGTTTTTCCCATCCGTAAGAAGCACACAAACAAGAATCGAAAAATGACACTTCCACGCGATGCTGATCTCGCGCGAGTAGAATAATTAGGTATGCGTAAAAACAAACGGTGAGAAAGGACGGAGCTTTCTTGCGCATAGTTCTCGGTTGTTTTTGTTGCCCTGTTTGCTCCAACCATGTGCGTTTGTGGCAGTTTTCTTTTTGTCGTTGGGATCTGCTTGGAGGTTGAGAGGATCTGCGGGATCTTTTTTTCTAGGGTTCGCCTTGAGGCAGGCGTTCCAGATGCGGGCAGAGGTGCAAGAAGGCTGCGGTTCAGGAGCAGTGGTCAGTCTAGGCTTCAGACTGTGACATGAAACCCGTGAGTTTGATAGTGGTTCCGCACTTGTTGCAGGTCAATATCAGTTCTGCGAGTTCATCCTTCTTGACTTTTGTCTCCACGATTTGATACATGTCGTCTGTCTCGTCATCAGGAGATATCATCGTTCCACACTTCGGGCATGGAAACGCTCCGTCTCCGTCTATCTTCGTCAAATCAATCGTGTAGGCAATCTCTTTTTTCATGGAGGTTTTCTTCATCATTTTCTTGTACACCTTTTTTCAATGTTGTTCCATGGTTTGCCCCAGAATATATTAAATGGTTATGACTTTCCAATATGAATTCTGAATTCATGTTTCACGTTGAACCTTCTTTGTGACGCTGTCTCTTGAGCCAAGTTGAGACAGCGGATACGCTCTTGAATAGTACAGCAGTGGCAAAGCCAGCAGCACAACATTCTTTCCTTTCGCAGTGAGCACATATTCAACTCGCAGAGGCGGCTCCGTCTTCACCCTTCTTTGAACATACCCACACGTTGCTAGACTCTTCAGCTTGTCAGACAATGTTCGGGAGTTCACACCGAGGATCTTTTTCAACTGGCTAAAGCCAGTCGCATTTTTGAGAAACAGCGTGTAGAGAATTTCAATGTTCCACTTTTGAGAGAAGAGGCTGAAACTTTCTTCAAGACTCTGAATGTCCCTTCTCAAGTCTTCTAAACCTATTTCCTGCTCTTTCATTATGCGCTGCAACGTTTCCTCTATTCCCTTCAACGTGCGGTCTATGCGCGATTCAACAAGTCTGCGAAGCTCGTCGCCTAAAGCGAACTGTGTGCCCATTGGATTACACTAAGTGTGAAGCAGCCTACTTCAGGATTTATAAGGGTTTACCAATACAACAAGGTATAGACAATACATCACTCTCTCGCGGTGTGACAAATTTGAAGTTTGACGTCATCGTCGTCGGTGCTGGCACGGCCGGTTGCCTAGCTGCGAAAACAACCGCTGAAGCAGGCCTCCAAGTCTGCTTGGTAGAGAACAAGAGAAGGGAAGAGATCGGAGAGAAAATCTGCGGAGACGCCCTGGGAGAACATCACCTCAAAACCGTCGGGTTGGAGGTCCCGCAAAGCGGCGAACTGGAGAAGAGAATCGAAGGCATCAGGATATACTCACCTGACTTGCAAACGACTTTCACCATAGCAGATGAGGATTTCAAAGGTTACCTGCTTAACAGGCACGCTTTCGGCCAGTGGGTTCTGAGAAAGGCATTAGACGGGGGTGCAACTTTTCTTGACTCGACACGGTGTTCAGGACCGATAATCGCAAAAGGGTTTGTGTCCGGCGTCCTCGCCAAGGACTTGAAGACTGGTAAGAACGACAGGCTTGAGGGCAAAGTGATCGTTGACGCCAGTGGGTTCATGGCCGTCGTCAGGCGGAAGCTTCCTGAAAGCATGAACGTTGAAACTGAGGTTGCAAACGAAGACGTGGAAGCTTGCTATCGTGAAATCAGACAGCTCAAACAAGAGGTTGAAGAGTCAAGATACTGCGAAATCTACCTGAACCAAAAGGCCAGCCCCGGAGGGTACACTTGGATTTTCCCCAAGACCGGAGCAAGAGTAAACGCTGGAATGGGAATTTGCATGCGAGGCAAGTTTCCCAACCCGAAAACCCAGTTCTACGAACATGTGCTGACTAGACCGTTGTTCGAGGGTTCGCTTCTCTTAAATTCGGGAGCATGGTATGACCCTACACGCAGACCGTTGGATAACATGGTTGGAAACGGTGTCATGATTCTGGGCGACGCTGCTTGCCTCGTGAACCCCATTCACGGCGGAGGAATCGGGCCTTCGATGCTCAGTGGATTCCTAGCTGGAAAAACGATACTGGCGGCCCTAGAGGCGGGAAGTGTCAGCCAGGAAGTTCTGTGGCCGTACAACCGGAGGTACATAGAGCTATACGGGGCAAAACAGGCAGGATTGGACGTTTTTCGCCTGTTTCTATTGTCCTGTCGAGACGAGGATTTGAACTATGGCATGAACTACCAGCTTCTGACAGAAGAAGACGTCCTCAAAGCAGGAATGGGCGACGATTTCCATTTGAACATTAGCCAAACGGCAAAACGCGTGTTCAAAGGGTTAAGGAACCTGCGTTTCTTGAATAGACTACGAGTCACCGTGAACCTGATGAGACAGGTCAAAACCCACTACAAAAACTACCCAGAGAATCCTGAAAGCTTCCAAAAATGGAAAACACAGACAGAACATCTGTTCAGCGAAGCCAAATCAAAGATCACGAAATGAACACGTATGCCAGATGCCCAAAGAACCGACCGGGGATACCGGGTTTTGACTGGTTTTCACCGACACCACTCCAGGCAGCCCAATCAGTCCTCAGTGCATGCCTAAAGATTTGTGCAGGAACCCTAAGAGACCCGGGGGAAGAGTAGGTGCATTTTGCGAGCCTTTTCACCTTCTAGAATGCAGGTCAGGTCATGCTTGGACCATGCGGCGCTCAGTGGATGCTTGATGGTTTTTCTGGAAAAGTTTATCTTGTGGCTCATAGCTATGAATCAAGCCACTGGCGGATTAAGTGTCCGCTGGGATGTAGCCGTATAGGCTGAACCATAAACTTGGAATACAAGTGATCTAGTCATGGCATACAAGTATATTGCTGAGGCTTGGGCCAAGCCTGAAAAATCATTCGTTGACGCTTTGATGCGCAAACGACTTGTAGAATGGCGTAGGCAGTCAACGATCACGCGGATTGATAAGCCAACACGCTTGGACAAAGCAAGAAAACTGGGCTACAAGGCTAAACAGGGATTTGTCATAGTTCGAGTCCGCGTAAGAAGAGGAGGAATGCGAAAGCAGAGGCCGCGGTCTGGGAGAAGACCGAAAAGGATGGGTGTGAAAAAGTTCAAGGTTGGCAAGAGCATGAGGCTCATAGGCGAGGAAAGGACTGGAAGAAAGTTTCCAAACCTCGAAGTTCTGAACTCCTACTGGGTCGGCGAAGATGGTCGTTCAAAATGGTTTGAAGTCATAATGGTTGATCCTAACCACCCTGTGATCAAAGCTGATGCAAACATCAACTGGATCTGCGAGAAACAGCATCGCAGGCGAGTCTTCAGAAGCCTCACAAGCGCGGGCAAAAAAGTCAGAAGCTTAAGGAGAAGAGGGCGTGGCGCAGAGAAGTTTAGGCCAAGCAGAAAAGCTGGCATAGGAGAAGCGTAGACTAATGGCAGCAGTCGAGCCGAAAGTGTTCAAGACTGACCGAAAGCAACGCCACGGGAAAGGCTTCAGCAGGGAAGAAATAAGAAAGGCAGATTCAAGTCCAGCAGAGGCTCTGAGATTCGGCGTTCGTGTCGATTTCAAGCGGAAAACTGCCCACGACGAAAACGTTGAAGCCTTGAAAGCTTACTTGAAGGCCAAGATCGCTGCCAAACCCAAAGTCGTTGCTAAACCCAAGGCCGCGACTAAGCCTGGGAGAAAAACTAAAAGTTAACTCGACTCATATCTCACCTTGTGATATGGCTTGTCTTCTAAAGTGCCAATAGCTTACATCGACGTGAGAACCTTCGCGCATGCAACAGAGGACACGGATAAGGTTCAGATGGCCCTGCTGAAAACTCTTTCGACGGAAGCAGGCGAAACTGTTGTCCTTAAAGAAAGCAACTTGACAGGGCACCATGGAAACCCGATAGTGCTCTTTGAAGCAAGAATCAAAGAGAAAGACGCTGTCCGAGAAGTTTTCAGGAAGCTATCGTCTGGATTGAGCATGATGGATAAAGAGCTACTGGGAGACGAAATTACGTGGCACTTGGAGAAGGGCAACCTGTACCTTAGACTTGACAAACAAAGTGCTTACCTGAACGAGCTTAGACTCTGCGAGACCGATCCGATTCACTTCAAAGTACACTTCAAAAAATCCGACACTGATCAAGTGGTTGAAATCTGCAGACAACTCGGGTTAATTCCATGAAAAGACTCTACTCCGATCTGCATCTGCGTCCAAACATAAGAGACTTCGAACAGACTGCAAACATGATACGCAAAGCTGCAAAGCTTGGATACCGTCTCATAGCCATCACTTTGTCGCTAAACCTTGGTGAAGAAGAAAGTCAACGAATAAGAAGCGTATGTAACGACGTTGGAATGGATGTTGCCACGCGCGTTGATCTGCGGCCTAACACGCCGAATGAGCTGATACGGGACTTGAGGAAGCTTAGAAGGAAGTTCGAAATAGTCTGCGTACTTTGCGAATCCAAGAATGTTTCTAGACAGGCTGCAAAAGACCGCAGAGTCGATCTCCTCAATTTTCCATCAGTCAATTTTCGCGGGAGATTTTTTGATCTGGCAGAAGCAGAACTGGCCTCGAACTCTCCGGCCTCACTCGAAATCGACATGAACCCGCTTCTCACCTCAGAGACTCCGACAAGAATCAGGCTTCTGTCAAGCCTGCAAAGAGAAACGTTAATCGCTGACGGATTCAATGTTCCAATCGTTGTTTCAAGCGGAGCGTCAAATGAGAGATTCATTCGAAAGCCAGCTGAAATCGCGATCGCGACTTCACTATTCGGTCTGCCAAAACAACTAGCACTGGACACGGTCTCCAAGAACCCTGAAACGATCGTCAAGAGAAACAGGGAAAAACTCAGTCCTAACTTCATCGCACCTGGAATACGGGTGCTCAGGAGAGGAAAGGACTGCTGAAAAGAACAAAGCGTCGCTATCTAGCCCTAGAAGTAGATTCAAAGGAGACGTTCGAACAAAAAGAGCTCATGGATTCAATCTGGTCCGCAATCATCAGGCTATATGGGGAGCATGGTGCAAGCCAAACATGGTTGGGCATGATAAGCTACGACATAGAAAACAGGTTGGCCATCATACGCGTCACAAATGCAGCAGCTGACACAGTTCGAACAGCCATAGCAACAATGACCGCAATAGGCGACAAGCCTGCAAGTATACATGTGATTGCGGTTTCAGGAACCATAAAAGCCCTGATCAAAAGAGTAAAACAGGATTCTGAATAGGATGCTTGCGTTTTCCTTCCAAATATCAAATGTTCCACGTTGGTAGAAGCCAGAAAAGAAAAGATGGCTCCACCGGCACGTATTTTACGCATCAGAGAACAATTAGCGCGTTAGACTTATTGAGTTGGTTGGGTTGCTTTTGCCGGCGCTTCTATGATCATTAGAGACCATGCTGCCAGAATGATGCCGATCACGCCGATGACTCCGACCAGTCCGTAGAAATACCATTTGTTGTCTTGGCTTCCATAGATATTATAGCCAAGAAGATTGAAATGCTGCACGACGCCTAATATCAGGGCAATGAGAATCAGCAGAACGCCAAGGACCATGGATATCATCTTCTTTTTCAAGTTTGTCAACCTCCTTTTTTCATGCTTTAGTTAACAGGAGCTATTTAAGCTAGTCGCCAGCAGATTATATTCACTGGTTGAACAGGCTCACGCAGCAAATATGGAAAGCCCACGACCACATATTCTGTTAGCACAGGGGAGAACGCTGCTTTAACTTTAATCGTAGGTTCTTCCAAAAGTCGTTTCATCGCGACTTCACTGCTTTCTGTCTGCTGGCCATAGCGTTGCAAACAGTTTATTTGAGTGGGACGTTGTTTGAATGTGGGGGATGATGTCGCCGTCCCAGCCTTTGGGCTTTGTAAATTTGTTGGTTGTGTTTGTTCTTTGTCTTGGTTGATGTTGTCTATCTCTGTTTTACCCTGTGTTTCTGTCATTCTTTCATCCTCTTCCGTTGTTCATCAGATTTCATTATTTATAGGTTTTTACATCATCACGGTTTTCAAGGGGAGAGAGAACCGAGAAATTTATGTTGATCGAGCGTGCGAGCGAGAGAGACAGTAAATTTTTGAATGATGATTTTGAGGAAAGGTATGGAAAACCATTCGATGCTGAGAAGGGCTTGATGGGATGGCTTAGAATGGTTGTCCATGTTCATTGAGAGACTTAGGAGATTTTATACTGTAGTTGCGTTGATTGGAAAGGGCTGTTGTCAGGTGTCCATGTGGCGCGTGCTTTTTCTTTCTTCTTCATTCATTTTATCATCTCTTATTATTTTCTTTAATCTCAATTACAGAGTGACATCGTGGACAGTGTCTAGGTACTCCCTCACTCTTGAATTCTAGGCTACATGATGGACATCTGTAGTTTTTATTTCTGTTGTATCTTCTCTCACTCATCTTTTCTCACCTTCTTATTCTACAAACTTAATGGTTGATTTTCCAAAGTGACTTTGAGTTCTCTTGAATCCTTCAACTAGACCGAACTTATTCAACTTCTGTAATAGAAGTATCGCTTGAAGCCTAGTCAAATGGTCATCATGATATC
>JBGPBS010000032.1:0-14792 GCA_041481365.1 Bathyarchaeia archaeon | reverse complement strand
AGCCCTGTTCACTCTGACGTTTTCTTGCATGTATTTGAAAGCAGTCGGATTAATGTCAATTGAAAACACTCTGGAGGCATGCGAGTATTTGGCGATTAGCAGAGAAAAACAGCCCACTCCTGCAAACATGTTTACAACAGTCTCTCCGTCGCTAGCCTGCCTCGCAACACGCATACGTTCGTACGAAAGCCTCGGAGAAAAATAGCAGCCCGAAACATCAACGTGGAATATGCATTTAGATTCGACGTGCCTGGTCACTGTCTTGTCCTCCCCTGCCACACATCGCAACTCTCGAGTCCTGAAACTCTGGCGCACAGGGCTCGTCTGCGCCAGCACTGTTTTAACATTCTGATGAACGCTCATGACTGCTTCTGCAATATCTCTACGATGCCTCCCAGATACTTCGGTCAAGCGTAAGATCGCAATGTCGCCGATGATGTCATAAGAATTATAGATCTGTGTGATCTCTTCCGGCGAGAGGACTCCAGAAAGCAACTCCCTTAAGTTCTTCGTCAAAGAGAGCCCGACCCCCTGCAATGCATAAAAACTTCAGGAAACATTTAAAAGCAAAACCTTTTCCCTTTCTGAAAGAGGAAACTGACATGGAGAAGTCATCTGCCGGAATTGTCTATGAGTGCGTGAGATGTGGAGCAAAAGTACCTTCTGAAGAGCTTGAAATGCGGGGTGGCCAAATGAAATGTATAATCTGTGGCTACAGGATACTCAGAAAAGTGAGGCCACCCGTCGTTAAACGTATTCCAGCCAAATAGAAGGCTTACGCCACGCTGCCTCCTTCCTGTGAACACGGGCTTCTGAATATTTGCAATCGGTGCGTGTATTAGAAGATTTCTTTCTCGCCGAGCTTGCGGTAAGCCCTTCCCTTAAGCTTTATTGTCGGACCGATAACCTCTTCTGGTGGTTTTTCAATGGTTTTTCTCTTTATGGTTTCGCCGCATGTTCCTCTGGGCAACAGCCGACGTTTGACGCACATGGCGTACGTGCAGTTTGCGACGTCACATATTTCATCCGTCCATCTGCACCAAGTGCCATCCTTACCGTAAACGACGGAAGCTTTTGCGCATTTGAAAGATTCGCAGGTTGGAGAACAGGTTTTTGCTTGTGCCATACATGCACGACCTCTGATCGTTTTATGCTAACAAAATTCTTCTAGAGCGAATGTTACTTCCTCGATAATGATTATGCTTGTAAAAGTTGATATAAACCTTTTTCCCTCAGACTCCTAATCTCAACTCTAGCTTCCATTTTGCTGTGGCCTACGCCGTCTTCTCCTATATACCTCAAAACAAAGGATCAAAACTGCGAAAACCACAACTATCATCACGGTCACGAATTGGCCTATGTCAACGAGCATTCCGGCTAGGATAAGGTACTTGTCAAGCCTTATCTCAACCGTCGTGGAGTTATCAACGTAAACAGTCGCGACGGCAACCGGATTAGTCTGCCCTGTAAAACGAGTTGTCAGCGTCAAGTTTCCACCTACTATGTTCTGGAATGCTGCAATTCCGTCAGATCCACTTACATTTGAGCTTGAGTTGGGGTACCCAATCCATTCCAAGATTACGCTCACGTTCGGAATTGGTTGACCAAAATAGTCACTGACTCTGACTAAAACGTTCAGGCCGTAGAGTGTACATTTGATTGTGGCGTTCACGGTCGTTGCGTTCAAATCCACTGTTGTCTCATTCAATTTTATTCCATCGGTGTAGACTTGCAGAAGATATCTGCCGAAAGTGGCGCGGAGCATTGCAGTCCCATTTCCTGAGGTAATGTTTGGATAGAAAAGTCCACCAGCCTCCTCTATCGCATTCACGTTAGCATTTCCGATTGGCTGCCCGTTTCCACCTGTAACGTTCACGTACAGACTCTCTTTTGGACACGTGATATTCAGATTGGACCAAGCTTCCACGGGCAACTGCAATGCTGTGGTGTAGAACAGCATGCCGTAGCGGGAAGCATTCAAAGCATAGTCAACTGCAACGTCATTGAAGATGGGCAGCAGAGAATGCGCAACTGACTGTCCATTGATGTCCGTGGAGTCAACGCTAATCGTGGAATTTTGAGCCAGCTGAGCCACATAAAGCGTGCGCGTCATATTGAACCCAACATCAGGTATCAGAACTCCGTCCTCGTCCATGACTACAATTCTCAGGTTTGTGAGCGTGCAGTTAAGATCAAACGTAGTTCTCGTTTCACTAACCGGTATCGTAACGTTTCCTATTTCTTGTCCTCCATAAGAGGCATTGCAGAAGTAGTTTCCAACTTCCAAGTTCAGCGCCATTGAACCATCAGTTGCATTGCTGGTCACGCTTGAAACAAGCTTCAGATTCTCGTAGACCGTGACAGGCACGTTAGGCACGGGCTCTCCGGCAAGATTCCTCGTTATGACGGTTACGGCAAGACCGGGTACAGTAAAAGTCTGAACATCTGGTGGAACCTTCTGAGAACCAGATACAGAAGTCACGTTGACAGTGTAGGTGCTAGAAGCTGAGGCATTCAACAGAATAGTCGAACTCTCGTATTCAACTGCCCCCGTGATATTATCGGCAGTAAGGCCCACCGAGAAATTGATATTCGTCCCGATTGTCGACAAGGTCACGCTTTCGCCAGGCGAATAAACGGCTTTAACATCTAACGTCTGGTCTCGATGGTATTGTGAAGAGTTTGTCAATCCGACAAAGGAAGACCCTACCGCGACTGTGCCATTAAAGGCAAGGGCGTATTGACCCGTGAAGTTAGTGTTAGCCCCACTTGAAAAGTCCGTAGGATAGGTCACGGCCAACGTGCCATTTCCGTCACTTTCGGTGGCGATGTTGCCTAGGCTCCAGTAGGTTACGTTGTTCGGAGCTGTGACCGTGATGTTGGCAGCACCTGTTTGGCTCTGGACTCCTCCGGTCATGTTTAAGATGACCTGAAAAGCATCGCCCTCTTGCCACTGTCCGGGGGCAGGTTTCTGTGAGGCTCCAAGAGAATATGCAGTTGTGACACTGAAGCTCGCTGTGGCGTTCTCCTCTTTCGCAAAATCATTTAGCGTTAGATTATGGTTCCCCGATGTCGAAGGTGGCACCGCAAATGAAACATTCACGCTGTTACCCACCGCACTTGCATTCGAGAGCAAATAGCCATTATCCCAGAATATGTTGAATGTTCCATTTATCGTCGTGATGTTCCCGACGAGTTGCACTTTCGTCCCGATGTTACCACTGAGCGGAGTCAAGGACACAGTCATCGTGGCCCTCACTTCTGACAAGAATGAAAGACCCACGAAAGTCGATGCTAAGATGAGAATCAAACATGCCAGAGATTCAGCTTTTCTAAACTTGAGCTTCATTATGCGACTTTCCCTCGTAATTTACATCAAAGATTGTGAACACTTCTAACACTGAGAGCATTTTAAACTTTACCTTTTATCCTACATCTTTATCTTTCATTTTCGCTTTCTGAGCAGTCTAGCCATGTGCTTGTCTGTGACGTGTTCGAAACCAGCTTCCAACAGTTTTCAAGAACATTTTCAAGCTGTTTTGGAGAATAGCAGATTCGCTAAACTCAAAAATCGAGGATTCCTTAGGTCTCAGGGATTGAGGTTTTGTTGTGGGAAGTTTGCTCCAGTCCATGTTTACTTTCAGTCTTGAACTGACCTTTGACGTGTGATTACCACAAACACGAAAAGATATAGAAAAAAAGGAGACTATTTGGAGTTTAATAGCCGAATTGCTTTGCGATCAAGGCGATGTCCTTACCGTCAACTTTGTAGTCGCCGTTGAGATCGGCCACGGATCTCCATCTTGGGTCCCCTGGCACCGTTCCGAATGCTTTTGCTGCCAATGAGATGTCTTTGCCGTCAACTTTTAGGTCTGGCGCTGGCGCTTCGGTCTTTATTGAGTTTGGTTGTGAGCCGAATCCCAAGACGTCGAATAGTGTAGTTCCTGTGATGTCTTGCCTTATAGTTGTCCAAATAGGCAGTGTAGTGTTAACCCACGTGTCGAGCCATGGATTCGCTTCGCCGTCAGGAAGCGCCGCTGGTCCTGTGATCTGGAAGGCAACCTTGACGAAGTTCAGAGTTTTCTTTGGAAACATGAACTGCATCGTCTCGAGGTCGGACGCACCTACTGGGTACGGATTGTTTGCGTCCCAAGGCGAGACAGGTTGCAGTGTCAACGACTGCGGAAATGCTGGCTGCAGCATGTCGTTGAGGTAGACATATTTGCTTCCTGTTAGGTTGCCGCCCTGCCACAGGTTTCTCAGGGTTGCGGTGACATTGGATATTGTTGACGAGTCGGTTAGTCCTATGGTTATCTTGGAAAAGCAGTTGTCCGGGTTCACGTCCACGTAGACTGGGTTGTAGAGGTAATATCCTAGGCTGGTTATGCCATTAACTATGCTGCCTGGACTGTTAGCGACTAGCACGACTGTTGAGCCTGAAATTAGACCATCGCCGGAGTACCATCTGAATGGACCTGTGCCGATGATGTTGGGGTCTGGCTGGCGACCTGCCACAAACGGTTGTGCTGGTGAAGAGGCATCGACTATTGGCTTCCATATATGCTTCGGTATTATGACAGTGCCTAGCACCCATCCTGCTGCCCAGATGCTGTTAACGTTTAACAGTATTTCGATGTTGTAGGGGTCGAGTATTTCGACTGACCTCATGTATTCGACTGTTGGGTACCACCATGGCGGCGGAAAGCCCTTGGCTAGCAAGTCTTTGCCTATCTCCACAAGCGTGTAATAAACGTCCGCTATTGTCAGTGGCTGGCCGTCCTGCCAGTAAACATCTGGACGTAACGTGATTGTGAGTTTGGTCTTGAGTGCTCCCCCTGTGCTCGGATCGGCCCATGTGTTTGTTTGCCAGGACTTGAACAACTGTGGGATCCACGTAGCCAAAGTCATTGGATCTCTGGCTGCTCCACTGTCGTAGATTCTGCTCAAGACTTCAAAGTCCCAAGTCCATTGTGCAAAGACTACGTTCAGCAATGTGATGTCTGATGAGAGGCCGTAGTAAGTGAAGTTCGGGTAAAGCTGACCTTGTTTGTATATGTTCAGGGTTGACCACCAACTGCTGACACCGGTGCCCTTTTCGTTTACCATCTGGGTCCAGTTTCCGCCGCCATCCACTGGAACGTTTCTGTAGGCTTTAACACCTGAACTAGACCACAATGGAACCGATGCGGCAATTGTCGCAAACCTGACCTGAGCCGCCAACGTCGCTACAATACCACTCTCAAATGTCGTGGCGGTTTTTATGCTGGTGAGGTTGTTGTTAAGTATCGGATCATTGATGCCGTCGTAGTTCGGAGGCGAGCCTGGATGGTAGTAGTTGCTTCCGTGGTACAAGTCGAAAAGGTAGTCGGGGTCCGGGCCGATTATGGTCCATCCGCCCATATACAGGTTGAAGTACCCCTGAGAGTAGACTGGACCCCCAACGTCGCTTCTTCTAGTGAAGTGATTGTAGTAGGTTGTGCGGATTTGTATGGGCGGAGAATTCAATATTCTGTTGAGGTTATCGCTGACCGCGAGTCTGATACCGCCTCTCGTGTAGAATATGAGGTTCAATTCTTTTCCAGTTGTAGGATCGATCCTCCATCCGCTGCTTGAGTTGATTACAAAACCGTTTGCATCGAGAATTTGAGCAGCCAAGGTAAGGTTGCCAGTGTATCCGCCCCATGTTAAGTTGTCCAAAGATTGTCCCGGAGCGATCTGCTCGTTGATGCACCCGGTCATGTATGAAGGAACAGGAGTGTAAATCGGTAAAACTGACCCGCCTGACACGGATACTATGTCAGACCTGTTCACGCAGCACGCGATGGCCCGTCTCAGGTTTACGTCTGAAGTTGGGTTGCGAATTCCCGGAGTGTAATCATTCGGCGTGTAGGTAGCATTGTTGTTTATGTCCAAAATATAGAAGCCAGCATCTCCTCCATAGTTTGCCTCAGTTATTGGACCGGCAGGTGTGCTCCACCTATCTAGCCATGATCTCTCCAAAAGCCAGTCTTCAAAATCTAGGTGACCTGCATCCATCTCGGTCCATTTGGTCGTGGTGTCCGCGTAAAGCTTGATGACAATTCCTTTGACGTGCGGGCCGTAGAGTTCATACTTGTTATCCTCGCCTGAAGGGTTTGGAGGAATAACAAAAGCATACGTTGGAATGGTTGTTGCCACTAATATGATGAACAACGCAATTATCGAAAACGCAGTATTCTTCATGTTCTCTCCTTTCTTATACATATTCTGGGAACAGCAACTGTTCGAGGATGAAAGGCCTCAGTGCGATGAACCCGGTCTAGACCCCCTAGTTGCCACCCTGCCTCTAACTGAATAAATTAGACCTTGGTGATAAGTCTTCTGGTGCAATCCCAGGACCCTCGCCTATTTAACCACTAGGATAATCACCGCAAAACATCAACAGACTTGCCCAAGTTGAAGCACTTGGATCGAGAAAGGACTCATGAGGATCGGCACGAAGCAAGGTGTGTTTTGCGAGGGCCGACCTGCCCATACTGTGGGTCAAAGCTGAGTCTCAACGTGTTGTCCAGATTTTTGATATCACATAATCTGTGCAGGGTCAACGTAAGCTTCGAACGCGGGAAAACGTCACGTTTAAATCGAGGCAGACTCCAAGACATCCTCTCAAGACTTTTAGTGAAGGCTAATCAGTTGGCAACGAAGAAAGGGCCTATTTGGATAGCGAGAGACCTTTCAAGATGCAGCGGATGCCGCAAATGTGAGATTGCCTGTTCGCTTCATCATGAGAACAGGATCTGGCCCGAAGCATCAAGAGTGAGGGTCTTCATGCTTGTTCCAGGAGCAGATTTCCCGCATCTGTGTGCCCAATGCGATGACTATCCATGTGTTGAGGCTTGCCCGTTCAAGGCTTTGTCGGTAAGCAAGAAGACCAGCGCGGTCTTGGTGAACGATGATAAGTGCACCGGTTGCGGAAAATGCATTGAGGCCTGCCCGGGAAGAATCCCGCATATGCACCCGGCAAATGGGAAAATCGTGATCTGCGACCTGTGCAACGGCAACCCACAATGCGTGAAGGTCTGCCAAGAAGGCGAATGGAACGTGTTGAAAACCGTCACGAGAAGAGAACACCCATACAAGCTCTACGCGCGCAAGCCAGAGGAGCAGACTAGAAATCTTGCCACTAAATTGTACGGAGAGAAGGCGGAGGAGTTCATATGATATTGGGCTATGCTGGAAAATTCTTAGAGATTGACCTCTCAGACGGCACTTTCAAGAGTGTCACGTTTGACGATGAGCTTCTGAAAGATTACATTGGAGGCAGGGCGCTTGCAGCAAAGATTCTCTGCGACAGGCTAATCGGCAAATGGGAGAAGCTGGACCCGCTTGGCCCCGAAAACATCCTGCTTTTCCTGCCGGGACCACTAACAGGGTTCTTCCCAGGCGGCAGAGTCTGTGTCTCAGGCAAGTCTCCGCAGAGCAACGGAGTCGTGGGCTCAACCGTCGGCGGCGAGTTCGGAGTCGAATTGCGCTGCGCCGGACATGACGGCGTGATCGTCACGGGTCAGGCTGAGAAGCCTGTTTACGTTTTCATCAAAGACTCTGACGTCGAGATCAGAGACGCCAGCGACGTTTGGGGCAAGGACTGCAAGGAAACAAACACGTTGCTTAACAAGGAGTGCAGGCGACTGCTGAGAGAGCGCTATCCGCGTTACGGTGAGTGGAAGGAACCTGCAAAAGTTTACATTGGCCCCGCAGGCGAGAACAAGGTTCGAACCGCGGTGGTGACGGCCAAGTGGACTCATGCGGCAGGCTACGGCGGCTACGGAGCGGTAATGGGTTCAAAGAAGCTCAAAGCCATAGCCGTCAAGGGCACTGGACCATTGCCCGAAGTTGCTGACCTCGCAAAAGTCAAGCGCATGATCAACGCTGTGAACAAGAACGCATACGATAATCCGTTGTGGAGACGATGGGGAACAGGCGGTGGCGGCTACTACTTTGCTGCAGAGACGAGTTCTGAACCTGTTAGAAATTGGCAAGAAGAGTGGCACGATGAGAAAAGTTATGGTGTTGACCAGTTTGAGAGCCGAGTCTGGGTGAAACAGGCTTGGAGTGACTTTGGCTGTCCCACAAACTGCCTGAAGATCGCGTTCGTCAAGTCTGGCAAGTTTAAGGGAGCGATAACTGACAACCCTGATTATGAATTGCAGGCATATCTTGGCCCTAACTTAGGGCTGTTTACTCCAGAAGAGAACGTGTTCATGGCTTCCCTGATCGATGACCTAGGTCTGTGCGGCATCCAGACCGGCAACGTGCTCGGTTTCGCTGCGGAACTGTTTCAGAGGGGCGTTCTGTCTAAGAAGGACTTGGACGGCATAGAACTGCGATGGGGAGACGCTGAGGCTTTCGCGAGCCTAGCGAAGAAAATTGCTTTCAGAGAAGGCATAGGCGATTTATTGGCTGAGGGAACGTACCGGGCAGCGTTGAAGATAGGAAAGATGAAGGGCAAAGACGTTATGCAGTATGCTGTCCAGAGCAAAGGCATCGGGATCGGCGCCCATGGCATTCGCAGCGGCCAAGACTTCTCAACCGAAATAGGATATGCGTGTTCTGTTCAATGTGGCGACCACACGTCGATGACTGACCTGCCCATAGACGGCCATGGGAGCGAAGTGTGGGAAGTGTTCAATGATTCAGCGGTCGTGTGCAATTTCAACGGTTTCGGTCTGCCAAAGAATTTCAAGTTTGACTTCTACAATGCAGTCACAGGATTAAATCTGACGCGCGAAAATTGGGCAAAAAGAGGCGGACTGAAGACCCTACAGATACAACGGGCGTTGCTGCTCTTGGGAGGACCAGATTTGAAGTGGAACCCCAAAGTTCATGATGATAACCCTAGCAGATTCTACGAGCCATTGCCTTCGGGGCCGTATAAAGGGAAAGCTGCTGACCGAACCAGCGTTAGAGAGAATGTGCAGAAGTACTACGAGCAGGCTGGCTGGGACAAGAACGGTGTACCGAAGTGCGAGACTCTTAAGAACCTTGAACTGGAAAACGTTGATAATGCTCTGAGGAAGCTACGCAAATGATCTGAGGCAATTCGAAGGGCTTGTTGTTGCAGGTGCCACGGTGTCTTATCGTTCTACACGTCACAAGCAACGTTTATTAAGTCTCGATATACACGTTAAAGCTCGCCTCAATGGTGAAATCGATGAAAAAAACCACGACTTCTAGACACAAGAAAACAAAAGAGAAAAAAACAAATCCAAAAGTCGATGTAGAAGCTGTGAAAATCCTAAGAACAGTAGGAGACAAAGAAGCCTTCTACTTCTACGAAGCTATTGGAAAACCAACCGGCGAAATTGCCAGAAACCTCTCCGACTTCCTCGATAAGGTGAAATCTGTCAAGTCAGAAAGCCTCCTGTTTCATCTTCAAAGAAGAGACTTTGAACACTGGGTCAGGAAAACTCTCGGCGACTCCAAACTTGCCGGAAAACTAGAAGGAATCTCTTCTTCAAATAGTGGCGACATCAGAACGAGCATCTGCATGACCATCAAGAATCGCATCAAAGAACTGAGCGAATCATACGTAGCAATTCTGGCAGACCCGAACTCAAGGGTCCTCATGCTTCCATGCTAGAGTTCGACGCCTAACATGCCAAGGCCACAAACAGCACCAAGAATTCTTTTTGCCTTCTCAGGATTCACAAACGCATCTACACGACCACATACTTCTGTTCACCATGCACACACAGCCACATTAGCCAAGCACTTCGGACAATTAGGCTACTCGCCGGCGAATCTCCTTTGGATTATCTCATCCACTCTTTGGAAAAGCTCTTCCGCCGCTCCGTTATTGTCTACTACGTAATCTGCCTGCTTGCAGGTTTTTGTGAGTTGAAAAATCCTTTCTTCAGCTTCATCTTGCTTTAGAAATTCTCTCCACGTTTTCGGGTCTCTAGCCTCTGCTCTCTTTAGCAATCTCTGAAACCTTGTTTTTTCGTCTGCCAAGACACATATGAGGACGAAATCTTCCTGAAAGTTCCTCCTGAGGGTGGCAACGTCAATCGGTGCACGGATCCCCGTGATGAGCATTTTATCCTTGCTCTCGTGTCTTAGTCTTCTTACCGTTTCTTCGATGAAATACGATCTCCCGAATTCTTCAAAGCGTCCCTCAGTGATCTTCTGAAGGTTTTCTCTTGTCGCAGGCAGACCTTCTTTTCGGGCTATTTCTCTGGCGATGTCCCCGATTGAAATTGTCGGTATTGAGAATCTCTTCGAAATGTACTTGATGACGGTATCCTTGCCGCTTCCGATCTGGCCGACAGCACCCACAACTCTCATCTTGCATCATGCCTCTCATCGACCCTTCAGAAAATAAACTTTAGCCAAGAAAAAGTGTGACCAAGGAGCGCAAGATCCCCTTCTAATCGGCGGTATTAGACCTCAATGCGCTGTTAAATTCTCTTTCGCTGCTAATGCGAATTCTAGAAGAGCGTTGGCATTTCGTCGGCGTGTTTTAGGATTTCCTTTATGGCTGTGACGAGATGGAATTCGATGTCTAGGAAGTGTGTGAACCCGACTCTGACGAGCAGGTCTCTGACTGCTTCGGCGTTTGGAGCTTCGAAAAGCATGAAGGCTTTGTGGCCTGGGTCAAGATGAATGTCTAATAGAACCTTCACGTTGAGCTGTTTAGCAAGTTTCGGCAGTTGTGCGTAGGTTTTCTTGGCGAATGCTCTTACGGCCTTGTTTGTGAGTGGACAAACGTTGGGCGGATGGCTTCCTATTATCGCGTACTGCGGCATGGAGTATGTCACCTCCTCGGACTTCGTTGAAGATTAGTATTGGAGTACCCGATTCTTAAATGCTCGTGACTTTAGTCGACAGTCACATTTGTGCAATGATGGCATGCGCTGAGAATCTGATGTGCTGACTGGCAGTTTGGGGGATGAAAAGGGTCGAAAAATGCAACTCCGCGGTCAGTTTTCAGGCCCCTGACATGGGTCTTGGTTCTTCGCGAGTCAGGATTGAATCTGGAGCGGCTTGCATGTCATACGAGGGGTGAAACAAGCAGCGAATGTTCGAGACTGCTATCTCCTAGAAAGGTTTAAGATCGTTGGTATGTTCGAGTTGGTCTGGAGAGATGTGATATGTTTCCGAAGCGGAACATCGGTTTGGTGGCTCATGATAATAGGAAGGATGATTTGGTTGAGTGGGTTGATTTCAACAAAGGAACGTTGTCTCTTCACAACTTGTACGCGACTGGGAACACTGGGCAGAGGATCACGGATAAGACGGGGTTGAAGATTACTCTGTTGAAGGGCGGCCCTTACGGTGGGGACATGGAGCTTGGAGCCTTGATCGCTAACGACAGGCTAGATTATTTGATTTTCTTCTGGGATCCGCTGCAGGCCCATCCTCATGACGTTGATGTCAAAGCTCTCCTTCGAATAGCCGTCTTGTACAACGTGCCCACGGCCTGCAACAGGGCCACGGCAGACCTCATAATTTCTAGTCCCCTGTTTCAAAGCGCAGATTACAAGCCTGAAAAGGAACAGGCCACAAGATAAACTCGCTATTGACCGAAACAGAGTCAACATTAAATGTGCTGAGACTGCGGATTTCAGCTCAGGGGTTTCCTGTAGAATGCGACTCTTTTCTCGATTTGAAAGCCCATTTTTTGGTATAGGAGGAGGGCTCCGCTGGGGTTTTCAGCATCTACTCCTAGGGCTGCCTCTTTCATTCCATGGTCCTTCAGGAGTTTGAGGCTTCGGGCAATCAATGCTTTTGCTATTCCTCTGCTTCTCCATGGGCGTTGAACGGAGATCATCTCGACGGTGCCGCGTTTCCGGTTGTATTGTTTGTTTTCCTCGTCGTCTATGAAGTTCATGACTGTGCCCACGACATCATTTTTGTGCCATGCTATCTGCCAGATTGAAGGGTTGAAGATTGGTGATTCTTGGAATCCTTTGAAGTCTTCGTCCGATATGGGTATTTGGCCTCTCATGTCTTTGCATGCTTCGTTCCAAGTGCCGACGATGGCCGGGTAGTGTTCAGGCTTTACCGAGCGGACTTCTATGCTGTCGGGAAGGGCGAGATCAGGAACGTTTTCCAAGTCTGGCCGTTTCATCCTGAAGCCATAGCGAAACACGTTGTATCCTTCATTGACCAAGACTGAAATCCAGTCTTTCTCAGAGTCCTGTGCCATCGACTGGTACAAGCGCGGAGCGTCCGCGGGATGCACGCCGGCAATTTACCTGAGCTTCGCCTCATTGTGTCTAAGCATCGCATTCCGGATTCCTTTTCCCCTCCACTCAGGAAGAAGATCGACAAAATGATTGTAGAGGTAGATGCCGTTAGGATCCTTGCTCCACCATAATCGAGTATAGCTAATGACCCGGCCGTTTATTTCGGCGAAGAGGAAGTCTCGGTATGGATCGCAGTTTTGCGTATGTTTAAACTCGCGTGCGACGTCATCAATCGACATCGTGACCTCCAACTGATCTGATTCTCTCGTCCCTTCGACGACTGTTACGATCTCCGCATAGTCAGATTCTCCTCTAAAGCGTCGGAATCTCAGATTGGGCATATCCGGAGCATCTTGAAGCTTCACCCAGTCTTCTGAGTTTGAATCATCAAGCATACATGTCACTCTCAACTAACGATTTGGTCGATAATAATCAATGTTTCGTCGCGTCGCCGATTGAGCCCGCACAAGTTATGGAACCATTGAAACCCCGAAGAAGAATATGACGCCTCGAACAGCTCAAGCTAGACGATCTTGTCTCGGTTTTATGTGCCATTGACGGCCGTTGGCGGTATGGAACCGTGCCGAAGAATGTCATCGTGAGGAACATTTTAATCTATTAATCCGACGCTGTCGATCAGCCTGCAGCCGCACTCGCTATTGCTTCGATTATTTTTTGAAAGTCGGTTATGCTTTTGCAGGGTATTCCATGGCTTAGGCACAGTTTTGCCAGCCTGGAGCCTTCAATTACGAATGAGTAGTCAGCATTCTTGGCTGCGGCATAGTCTGCTGTGCCGTCGCCTATGTAGATCACCTTTTTGCTTTGGCTTCTGTGGTGTTTGACCAGGTCATGTTTGAAGTTTTCAGATGCTATGTCGAACAGCTTTGGAAAGGCGAAACTAATGCCGCCTGGGCTGAATGAGGATTTTGCAGCACACACTTCAACCAAGTTTAGACAATCGTTGAGTTTCAAGAAGTGGTTAATGACGAAATCCAATCCTGCGCTGACTATTATGAGTGGAACGTGGTTCTCTTTGCAATACTCTGCGAGCTTCCTAAAATTCGGGCGGAAGGAAACAACATCCTTCAATTCTTCTAGAATCTGCCTTTGCGATGCTTTTACGAGAGAAAACTGTCTGGTCAAACATTCCTCGAGCGTTATCTCGCCTCTCTCGAATTGCTTTTCGAACAGTCGCCAGTCTCCTTTGGCAAATCTGGCTAGAACGAACTCTGCCGTATCGGCTGTCGTAATCGTGCCATCAAAGTCACAGAGGACTACGAGATTCATAGGATTGCCGAGTCTCCGCCCAAACAACAGATTATCCGAGCTGAGTATACCTTTCGCTTCGTGTTATGAGTTTCGCTCTTTTGACGATCTTATCGTAGGACATGAGATCGAGTAAGACAGCGCGCGCGAATTCCCGGCTTTTGGCGTGAGAGGAATCATCATTTGGGGGCTGACCTACAGAATCGTTGAGAGCCTTATACGATGTCTCGAAACTGGAATGCTGTCTAGAAAAGGCAATTAACCCGAGTGTGCATATTAACCCCAAATAGGAGTGCGCTACCGAAAGCGTACATTGAAAACCGTGGTGCAGTAAGTAAGACCGCGCAGGCAGGTGAACCTCAGTGGTTATACATAAACGTGGCAGATCCCGGAAACATGCTTGGTTTGAATTCAAGAACATTGAGACTGATGCCTCGCCTGAGGCCCAGTATCTGAGATGGGTCAGCGTCAACAACCCGGCACTGGCTCAGTGTGCAAACGTTGGCTGCCCGCGGTGCACTGGGAGAAGTTTCAGGCTTAGGCATGATAAGAAGTTTGGGAACATCAGGTTCTATTGTCCAACTTGTGGTTTTGAGACTTCGTTTCATATCATACGTCCCAAGCTGAGCATCACGACGATTGAAGTATACGATGGGCAGGGCGTTCTTAGAGGTGTCAAGACTGTTGACGACTATCATGATAAAACGGCGCGTGAGAATGCTGATGCAAGGGTTCTGGTTGCGGAACAGAAACAGGATCTGGGAGGGGAATGGTTCGACGGTGTTTCTGGGACCAACTCGCAGTCGCGATATCTGACTCGCGGGGAAATGTTGAAGCGAATGGAGGAGCGCAAGATGAAGAGGCTTATGAAGGCTGCGCTTGAAGAGATTGAGCATGAGGAGGAAGATGATCGTTTAGCTTCGTTCGACGCCGACATTAATGAAGCAAATGTTGAGGATTGATTTTCTGTAATATAGTATGATGAAGAGCAGAGTTAGCATCGTTACTTTTGGCGCGCTGATTTGTGATCAGTCTACCTTTTTGCGCCGCAGTATGGGCACTTGTCTTGGATTTCGTCGTAGAGATTGCCGCAGTAGGAGCATCGTATTTTGACTATTTCACGTATTATTTCCTTTTGGCTCACTGGCGGCTCGGGTTCAGGATATATTTGATCTTGAATCTTACCACCCCTTATCATTCTCCAAAACATGAGGACAAAAAAGAGAACCATGAACACGACTACTACAATGAAGAAAACCCAGAATAGCGAAAACATCGAGTCAAAAGATGGGAACATGT
>JBGPBS010000031.1:0-15049 GCA_041481365.1 Bathyarchaeia archaeon | reverse complement strand
GAGTGCTGAACGCTGTTTTGGTCAAGGAAGAAAAAAGCTAACTCTATTCCACTTTGCCGATGGTTGTACTCCGAATCTTAAGCAACTGTTTTGCTATCTCCTTTATGGTTGCTTCCTTTGATTTCTCCTTCTGAACAAGGACCATCCCCGATTTTGACGAAGGCATTTTTGGAAAGGCAACATTCGCGATCAGTTCGCAGTTCAGACGAAGCTTATCCGCTGCAGCCTTCACCTCCGAGACTTTAGGAGAGGGCACAGCCAAATTCCTCGGCACACGCCTCCCTTCACGTCTTGTTTTCGCAGAGTCGAAATAAGTCGGCCACATGATAACCTTGTCTTGCTTGCGCATGCTATTTCTTCCTTCTTCTATTTGTGAGCATAGTAGACCAACAGTCTTTCTCCCACTCGGTCGATTCTGACGAAACCGTACCGTTCAAATTGAATGACCGTGTTTGGCTCCAGTCGTTTGCAGTAGCTTTCTGCAATTCCATTAGCTGTGGTTGCATCTTGCATCATTACTTGACAGGGCACATCTTGCCCCACGGGGACCCATTGTATCAGTTGCACCTTCATTCGTCGGGCCTCCTCATACGATTCACCTGCGAAAGCCGCGCCAGCCGAGTAGACATTTGCACTCTTGATTTTCACGTTGAACAATTCCATAAGGCGGATGATGCATCCGATCTTGGAAGAGTCCACGTCCTTCCGTGAAACCCAGAACTTGGCGGTGCCATTGTCCTGTTCAGGTCTAATTGTGTACTCTCTGCTTTCTCCTTCTTTACGATCGGGATGCATATGAAGCCTTACGCTGAACACTCTTGGGATTTTTTCCACAGCTAATTCTATCGGGTCTTGGACAAAAAAGTATCTTTCAGCCGTGGGATCCAGTATCTTACGGTTGTACGCATACAAGTTTTCCCAGCTCAGGACGACATCTTGGGTCTTGGGACCAACGTCGGCTATCATCTTTTTGATTGCTTGCGGTGTGATTCCTCTTCTTCTTAGGGCTGCAAAAGTTGCAAGTCTCGGATCGTCCCAATCTTTGAATTGCCCTTCTCTTATCCCTTGAACGATCTTTGACTTGCTCAGGTATGCACCGGTAATTTTCATTCGACCATAATGTATCGCCTCAGGGTACTTCCAGCCGAAGTATTTGTACATGTACTCTTGCCGAACCTGATTCGTCAAATGCTCTTTTCCTCTTATTATGTGTGTGATGCCGAGCAAGTGGTCGTCCACGCCGCAAGCCAAGTTGTACAATGGCCAAACATGATACTTGCTTCCAACTCGAGGATGAGGAAACTTTTCCGCATCTATCACTCGAAGTGCTGGCCAGTCCCGGACCGCCGGGTTCGGATGATTCAAGTCGGTTTTCACGCGCACTACTGCTTCGCCTTCTACGTAACCGCCTTGCAACATGCGCTTCCATCTGGCCAGGTTTTCTTTCACTGGTAAGTCACGGCACTCGCATGATTGACTGGCGAGAGTCCTTTCTCTGAACAGTGTCGGCGGGCAGGTGCAAACATAAGCGTCGCCGTCCTTCAGCAGTTTCTCAGCGAATTCGTAGTAGATCGGGATTCTGTCACTTTGAATGTACTCTTCATCAGCCCTGCAGCCCAGCCAAGCTAAGTCTTCTCGTATACGATCATAAAACTCTATGACAGGCCTCTTTATCTTAGGGTCCGTGTCCTCAAAACGTAGAATAAACTTGCCTTTGTAGAGCCGCGCGTACTCATAGCATAAGACTATGGCTCTTGCGTTGCCAAGATGGAGGGCACAATCGGGATTCGGCGAAAAGCGTGTGACGACTCCCGCGTACTTTTGGACATTAGGCAAGGGAGGCAGGTGTTTTTCCTCGTCTGTTTTCTCTCTGTGAAGAGCCTCAGGCCATTTCTCTTCGACAGTCTGCTTCTGGTCTTCATGTGAAAGACTGTTGACCTCTCGAACAACAATGCTGATGACAGCTGATAGTTCCTTAAGCTTGCTTCTCAATTCCGGTCTCTCTCCCAATATTTTTCCGATGACAGCGCCTTCTTGGGCTTTGCCATCGTGTTTGACCGCGTTCAACAAAGCTGTCTTTCGAATATTCTCTCGAAGTTCAGCATCTTCAATCGCCAAGGTTTCACACTTCTATGAGTTTCAAATCTTTCGCTCTATTAGGAATTCAGTGAAGCATTTCAGGTCTTCTTTCCCATGTGAGTCAGGCAGGAGTTTCTCGACTTGCTGCCAGCTGTCTTTGACCATTTCTTTTGCGAACTGCTTGACGTATTCTATCGAACCATATTTCGTCATTAGCTCGATGGCTTCATCGCGAAGCCTCTGGTTTGAAGTATGCTTGTTGAGAATTTCAATGAGTCTGTCCTTGTCTCGAGCATTTGCACCTTTCAACGTGTGAATAACGATCAGTGTTCGTTTTCCTTCGGTTATGTCTGCCCCGCGGCCACCCTTTTTCTTCTCAAATTCGGCGCTCGTCAAGTCAAGCACATCGTCACGCATTTGAAAGGCTATTCCCACGCTTTCAGCGAGGCGGCCGAGCTTGAGAACCAGGTCATCGTCTGCATCTGCCAAGACAGAAGCAATCCTAGCAGACATCCTTGCCAGAGTCCCGGTCTTGTAGGCGCACATCTGGAGGTAGGCCTTTTCATCCAAGTCATTCGCATTCGCCAAGCCCCTGTGCCACGCTATGTCCATTGCCTGACCAAGGCTCAGATTAATCATCTCCTGCGTGTAAACCTCATATATTCTGCGTGCTTTCTCGGAAGATATCTCCTTTCTTTTTTCCATCAGAGGCAAAAGGGGAAGATAGTACATGGCGTTTCCAGCGTTTATGGCAATGTCTAAACCGAACATCCTGTAAGTGCAAGGTTTTCCTCTTCGAAGCTCGGACTTGTCTTCAATATCGTCTACCATCAATGTCCCATTGTGGATTACTTCTGGGATTATCGCAAAATCGACGAAGTCGTTTGGGTTCTTGCATAGGACTTCGCAGATTAGTAAGAACAACGCAGGTCTCCATCTCTTTCCGCCTCTTGCGAGAAATTCCCAGATTGGATCGGCAACTGCCTTGTTGATCGGTTGAAGGTTATAGGCATAGTTTGGCGGGTTGCTTTTGAAGACTGCAGCGTTCTCTGAGAAGACTCGGGGGATATACTTCTCGATGGTTTTGTCTATCAATACTGCTTTCTCTGCAAGAAATTTCTCAACGTCCAATACCTATTCCATCCTCCTCTGTGCTTTGGCCGACACGTTGAATCCCCTTGCATTCAACCATTCTGCTGTTCTGCCCATTATCACTGCGTGAGTTTTCTTGAGCTCATCCACGGAATTTGCTCCTACGAGGAACATCGTGTTCCTCAGTTCATCTATCAGGAGGGAGAGGGCGGCTCTTGTTTCGCTCATGTTCTTGTTTGCCGCTTTGAGCACAGAGTATGCCGAGCTCGTCAGGCTTGCGCCCAGCGTCAAGGCCTTGGCCACATCTATGCCGTTTCGTATTCCACCCGAGCCGATTATGCATATTTTTGTAGTTATAGAAGCTTCCACGATGCTTGCAGCCGTCGGGATACCCCAGTCCCAGAATGTGTTGCCCAGATTGGGCTGAACGCTATTCTCCTGAGCTCGAGCCCTGTAGTATTCAACTGCTGCAAAGCTCGTACCACCAGCACCTCCTACGTCTATGGCTTTGACGCCAGCATCCTCAAATTCTCTTGCCTCTTCAGCAGATATCCCAGCACCTGTCTCCTTAGCTATCACCGGCGTGTCTATTTCACTCGTGATTTCACGTATCTTCTCAAGCACTCCTGTGAAGTTAGTCTGGCCTTCTGGCTGGACAGCTTCTTGAAGCGCGTTTAGGTGTATTGCAATCGCGTCTGCCTCGATCATTTCTATTGCTTTTTTCACGTCTTTCAACCCGTATCCGTTAACGAGCTGTATTCCGCCTATGTTTGCAATCAGAAAGGCTGTCGGGGCCTTTTTTCTTGCTATTGTGAAAGTCTTTTCTAATCTTTTGTTTTCTATCGCTGCTCGTTGACTTCCGACGCCCATTCCCAATCCCAGTTCTTCCACAGTTTCAGCTATTCTCGAATTGATTTTCAAAGCCTCTTCAGTGCCACCTGTGATGGCTCCTACTATCAATGGGGCGGCAAACTTGTGACCAAAAACCATGGTGGACAAGTCTACCTTTTTCTTGTCAATTTCTGGAAGGGCCTTGTGGACAAGACAAACGTCCTCCAAGCCCGTCGTCACTTGTCTTGCTTGGACGTTCTGGTTTAATGCAATTTTGATGTGATCTGCCTTTCTTCTTCTCGTTTCTTCAGCCAATTCTACTCCTTCTCTATTAACGTACACTCCGTGCTTTCTCCCTTCAGAGCCTTGTAAATGCGACCTGGTTTCGCAGCGTTTAAGATCGTCACTGGAATTCCCTGTTCCAAAGCTGGAAGAAGCTCAAAAATCTTGCCGAACATGCCTCCTGTGACATCGCAGGCAGTTGACTTGCCAACGTTTCTTTGGAGCTGCCTCAGTTTATCTAGCGTTAAGTGAGAGAATCTCTTTGCCGTTTTCTCAACCTTGGGGTCAGCATCGAACAGCCCGTCCACGTCGACACCTACGATGATGCGTTGCGCGTTCAGCCTCGTTGCTAAGGCCGAAACAAGCTGGTCGCCTGATAGAACCGTGAACCCCAGCTTTGCATCTGGCACTGCGTCTCCGTACAGGACGGGCAGAAAACCCATTTTCAGCAGCATCTTCAACGGTGTATCTTCGAAGCTCCTGATTCTTCCGTCTTCAGTCACTACGCATGATGACGTCATGATAGTGACAGCTGGAATGTTGTGTGTGATCAATGAGTCCATGACCAGACCATTGAGTACCGTCATGAAATGATGGGTTTCGGCGAAGCCGATTTTTTGGTCCACATTTCTTAAGCCTTCTTTGATGGCGTTTCTTTGTGCTGCAGGGTGGCCGAAGCTGCCTCCTCCATGAACGATTATCAGATTTTCTACGTTTGCTTTTTGTGTTTCCTCAGCCAAACGGTCTATGGTCTGTGTCCGGGGCGTGAGTTCAATATTCTTGTCGGTGATCACGGAACCCCCGATTTTCATGATTGTCGTCTTAGCTTCGGTCAATTCTCACGCCTTCATCCGTCTTTCTGGCTATGAACGGTTTTCCGCCCGCTCTCTGAATGGCTTCCGAAACCTCTTGAAGCTTCTCATCTTTCGATAATGCTATCATACACCCGCCGCCCCCTGCGCCCGTCAGCTTTGCTCCCAAGGCCCCTGCTTTGCGAGCGGCATTTGAAAGCCATTCCAAGGACTCGTCTGAGACCCCGATTCCATATAGCAAAGCGTGGTTCATGTTCATCAAGGCTCCAAGCGTCTCCAAGTCATTTTCCTTGAATGCGTCTATGGCTCTTAAGACAACCTCGCGTGCCGCTTTCATGATGTTTTCAACGATTCGAGGATACCTCTCCACGATTACCTTGACTTTTTCAACCTGAGCTCGCGTGGATCTTTCGACGCCCGTTTCACCGATGACAAGTGGAATGTCTTCCTTGGCGTCTAAGGGTTTGAAGCCCGTATCAACCTGAAAAACAATGGCGCCGCCGAAAGTTGAAATTGCAGGGTCCACCCCTGAGGGGTTACCGTGAACGATCTTTTCGGCTTCGTACGTTATTCTGAAAATGTCCTCTTTGGACAATTTCAAATCTAGAAGCGCACCAGCTGCAGCCGTTGACGCAGCAACAACCGCGGCTGACGACCCAAGTCCTGCACCTACTGGAATGGAAGAGTTTATCTCGATGTCCAAACCAACCTGCTTCCCGTGTTTTTCGAGAACACTCCCTATCGCGTGCCTAACAGGCTCAAATCTCATCCTAGCTTCTCTTGCGTTGCCTTGCTCGATCTTGAAACTACTGCCTTCAAAGCATCCCGAAAGATTAAGCGTCATGGAACGGACATGAAGTTTGTTGTCACCCCTGGTCTCGGCTTTTACGTATGCCCTCTTGTCTATGGCCAAAACTATTGCCGGTTCTCCATAAACGACGAAATGCTCCCCGAAAAGGATTATCTTTGCGGGAGCTGAGGCAACGACACCCATTTCAAACCACTATTTTGTGAAACACACGGCTGCGTACCCAACCACGCTTGAGTAGTCGCCAATAACATCTCCACTGGTTTTATAGCATAATAATTTTGCCTCTCCTGCCCCACTGCACTTTGCTGCTTCTATCAGAGCGGCTATCGGGCCATATCCGCAAGCTGTTATGCCGCGAGTTTCAACGACCGAGTAGAACTTAGCCTCGTCCATTGCCTCCACAGCTTTGAGAGCTGCTGAATCATTCTTCGTGGCTTTTTCTTGTGGTTCATAATGAGTCATATCGGAAGAGGCAATGATAATGGCGTTCTTGTTGGCCAAAGTCTTGGCAACAGCTTGTCCGACTTCTCTTGCTGATGACAAGTCTTGCATCAGGAAACAGATTGGAACGATCTTAAAGTGGGAATCATAAAGATATTGAAGAAATGGAAGTTGAACTTCTATCGAATGCTCGAAACGATGAGCAGATTCGTCCACGTCAACTATTCGCGCTGCTTCGACGATTTGATTAGCTGTCTCAGTGTCAACCTCAACGTCGCCGAGCGGCGTCCGCCATGAGCCTTCGTTCATGATGGCTAAACCGCTACCATAACCAGTATGATTTGGACCGAAAGCGACAATTACGTCAGGCCTACCGTCCAAGGCAAGCTTGTAGTAAGCATGAGCTGCCACTGGACCAGAAAACATGTAGCCCGCATGAGGGCAGATCAATCCTACTATGCGTCTGGGCCCGTTTTTGGCCACTTCTGGAAGCTTTCCAGGCCCGAGTTCATGCAGGAAACAGTTTGCTATCTGTTTTCTTAGCGATTGGACTCTGCTATCGTAGAAGGCTCCGGCTTGACAAGGAAGCCGAACCTTCGCCATCCGGTCAGATTTCCTCCTCTTCCTTGGTGATCTTTGCTTCGAAGTCATCGATCGTTAATGTTGGATCTTTGTCTGATTGGAGTTCTCCACGTTCACGGAGTACTTGCCTAGCTAAGAGCCAGTAGATCACTGCCAAGGCTCTTCTGCCCTTGTTGTTTGTTGGGATGACCAAGTCGACTCCGGTGAATTCATTGTCTGTGCTACATAGGGCTATAACTGGAATGCCTATTGAAGCTGCTTCTTTGACCGCTTGGCCGTCTGCTCTTGGGTCAGAGACAATCAGAACTTCAGGTTCAATCCTGTGTGGGTGCAACGGATTTGAAAGTAGTCCTGGGATGAATCGTCCAGCGACAGGTGTTGCCTTGGTCAGTTCGCAGAACTTTTTGACTGGTTCCTGTGCATAAAGTCTCGCGGCGGCACCTGCAATTTTTGCTGGTTCAAATCGGGCGAGGAACTTTGCGGCCACTCTTATTCGGTCGTCTGTCCTTTTGACGTCCAAAACGAATAGACCATCAGGCCTCACACGGTATATGAACTGCTCCATGTCACCTGTTTTCATTCTTGTACCAATGTGTATGCCCGCGGATAGCATAGTGTCTCGCGGCAACAGCAATTCCTCTTCTGGGGCCGCTATCTCTGGGGTTGGTGTCTCGATTTCGGCTTCAGATTCTGGCTCTTCCTCCACAGGTTCAGCCACTTCATTCTCATCCTCTTTCTCGATCTTCTCGTCTTCTGACAAATCCTCGTCCTCCTAAACCGTCTTGAAATTGGCCATTCTGGCTCTATCTCCTAAGAACTCCTCTATTCTAATTAGCTCGTTTATCTTTGCAATGCGAGCGCCCTCGACTATTCCAGTCTTTATTATGGGGCATTTGAAGGCGACTGCTAAGTGGGCTATGTGCCAATCGCATGAGTCTCCTGAGCGATGCGCCATTATCGGCACGTAGCTGTTTCTTCTTGCCATTTCAACCGTTTCCAAAGCGTCAGTGAGCGTACCGACTTGATTCACTTTAATAATGATTGCGTTGGCCGCCTGCGTTTTTATGCCTCGGCTCAGCCTTTCATCGTTTGTCGTGAACAGGTCGTCACCGCAAATTAAGCAGTTTTTGGCTTTTTTGGTCAGCTCTTGGAAGGTTTTGAAGTCTTCTTCGTGGAAGGGGTCTTCGACATAGGCGAGGTGATACTTGTTGATAAGGCCCAAGATGAAATCTAATTGCTCGCCCGAATTCCGCTTGGTCTTTTCTCTTTCGTATGAGTACTTTTTTTGTTTGCCATTCCAGAGAGATGAGGCAGCAACGTCAACGCCCAATGCGCATTCAAAACCTAGCTCACTGCTCACTTCGTCGCATACATGTGCCAGGATTTCAAGAGCCTCCGAGTTTCCGACGTTCGCAACCCAGGCACCTTCGTCGCTTTTTCCGTCATTGAACAGTTTATCTTTTTTTCTCAGTTCGTCACCCAACCTTCTGTGAACTCGCACGTTGGCCGTTGCAGCTTCGACGAAGCATTCGGCGCCTTGTGGAAGAACCAGGAATTCCTGTATATCGGGGGATTTTCCATGCGTGTGTTGTCCGCCGCTTATGGCATTTCCAAGTGGGTAAGGGAGCTCATCGGCTATTGTTCCACCCAAGTGTTGGAAGAGCAGAGAACCGCATGAGTTTGCAGCGGCTTCTGCGTTCGCAAGCGAGATTGCGAAGGCGCTGTTTCCTCCTATGATTCTGAAGTCTTTGGAACCGTCGATTTCATGAAGTGTTTTATCGATTTCTTCTTGGAAGTCCGCGTTCAGACCGACAATTTCTGGGGCCACGAGCTCTTCAACCTTATTTACTGCTTGGTCCACTCCGCCTTGAGGATAATAGGCAACTTCGCTTTTTCCCCGGCTTTTCCCAGCAGGCGCTGAGGCTCTTCCGAACCCTGATGCCGTTACGATGTCAACCTCGATTGTTTCCTCGCCTCGGCTATTGAAGACTTTTCTCGCAATTAGATCTTCAATGATTGCTGACATGTTTTCTTCCTTTTCGTTTCCCTGTTAGTAGGTTCTTGCCTCTTTTCGCTTCTGAGCTTCTTCATAGAAACGCAAGACTTCATCCCCGATCTCCACGTGTGACAACAACATGCGCCGGCAGCAGTATCGCTTGATGCCAAGATCATCCAAGACCTCGCCCGCATTCTCTCCCGTTTTCACTCTTCGTGCAAATTCTTCCCATTTGTCGCCAATTAATCTGCCACATGTGAAGCATCTTACGGGTATGATCATGCCATCAAACCCCCTTATCTGTAGCTTTTCTGCCCCTTGGCTCGGGCTCCTGGTCCGCCGAATTTCTTGGGCTCCTTCTTCCTAGAATCGCCAACCATCAGTGTTCGGTCATACTCAGCAAAGACGGTCCGCAGATGTGTGCTTTTGGTCCACTTCAGCAAAGCATTGGAAATCGCCATTCTTGCTGCTTCCGCTTGGCCCATGTAGCCCCCACCGGAAACGCTAACATCCATGTCAAGCTGCTTCCAAACATCGTCTCCGGCCTGCAAGAGCGGCTCCTTTATTTTTTCACGTGAAACCTCTGGTTCCAAAATCTCCAGAGGAGTCTTGTTTATTCGTATTCGTCCCATTCCAAGCCTAACGACCGCGCGTGCTATTGCAGTCTTTCTCTTTCCGCTGACAACTAAGACTTTCTTGACTGGCATGGCTAAGCACCCGGATTCCATCCTATTTCTCTGGCGAATTCGCCGATTGTAAGATATGGACATGTAAGCTTCTTGGCTTGAGCATTAGACAGCGTCTCAGCTCTCTGATCTTTCAAGTCATCGGGAATTCCCATGTACACCATAAGCCTCTTGAGAGCCTGCTTACCCTTCGGCCGCCTGTAGGGAAGCATACCCCTAACAGTTTTCCTGACTATTCTGTCTGGTCTTCTGTAGTGAAATGGGCCTCTCATCGGGGCTCCTACGCCAAGGAATTCTTTTGCATCCCCCAGCTTGCTGCTTTTCTTTCCGGAAAGTATGGCTTTCTCGGCGTTCACGATCACCATTTCTTCACCGTTCAGAAGCCGCTTTGCAATGTAAGTCGCCATTCTGCCGAGAATAAGGCCTTCCGCATCTATTATCGTGGCTGGTTTCGATGTTTCCTGCATTCAATTACCCCATGATTTTTACGTTGGACCCCTTAGGGTTCTTCTTCACCAATTCGGAAAATGAAAGGCATTTGCCCTTTGCAGCGGTTACTTTCTCTTTTGCTCTTTGAGAGAAATCGAATGCTGCTATAGTTAACGGGTGATCTATTTCACCAGTGCTCAGAACCTTCCCTGGAACAGCAACAACTTCACTCTTTTTTGTGTACCTGTTTAGGCGACTCAAGTTCACGGTTACGTGTCTTCTCCTCGAACTGCCCAAACGCTCTGCAATGTCCCGCCATATGCTTGCATCGTTTTCTCTACCTTGCTTTCTTAGGAATCGAATCAGCTCTGTTCGCTCAGGGTTCGTAGTCTTAGCTTTCTTCACTCTTCTTCACCTTAATCTGACTTTCAAATTCCTTTAGCTGCCTATCCAGAACCCTGATGGCCTCCAACATGGTTCTTTCAGGAGAAAGCGCACCCGTAGATTCCAAGTTAAAGACAAAACTGTCTTCTTCCCACCTGACTTCTATTGCTTTTGGATCATGTGGGCAAGATTCGACACAGTCTTGGCACAACGTGCAAGCCATCAAGTCGCGAACTTCTATTTTGTTCTCAGCTTTCGCCAAGACTTTCCTCGGACAGATTTCTACGCATTTTCCGCAATCATCACAATGCTTGCTCGAAACTGTTATTCTTGGGTAATACTTGTATGAACACATCGACACGGGCTGCCATTTTGCATGATTCTTCCCCTTTCCTAGCCTAGCGTAAGCTTCAAGTCGAAGCTCCTGTTCTTTGGCTAGCTTCACCAGTGGAATCTTGTCGCTTACCGGCACGACATCCTTGTTTTCTGATATCAACTCGCCTGAATAAACTGCTCTCGTTCCTTCCTTTGCCTCCGCGTTAAGCGTGAGCGTGACCCGGCAAAGGTTACATCCGAATTCGCTTTTGCATTGACAGTCTTCAGGCAGATTATACCCGTCCAGGTCGGTCCTGAGGGGAACCAGACCGAGCCTATGGGCTATGGTCTCATCTTGCATTATGGAGGAGTTTTCAAGCATTACGACCTCGTCTATAGCCATGCATGGCACTTCCGACAGTATTATTCTCCTCAGGGCATTCACGTAGGGAATGTCAACTCCCCTAATAAGTAGGCGCATTTCTCTTTCGTTTTTTTCAAGCACTTCTATTTCCACTTTTTTGGTCACTCCATAACAGCCCATGGTATCTGTTTTGCCGTCCAATAGAATCTTTGTGCATTATTTCAATTTTTCTATCGGCGGAGGGAGAACGTTGTTTCCTAGACTCTTCTTCCTCTTCTGCCGCCTGGCCTCCTCGTCCCATCATGCGGAACAGGAGTAATCTCTTCGATCCGTTCTATCCGGAATCCTGCTCTTGCAAGCGCCCTGATGGCCGCCTGCGCTCCAGGCCCTGGAGTTCTCGGGCCTGATCCTCCTGGCGCTCTCACCTTGATGTGAATTGCAGTTATTCCTTTGTCTCTGGCCACATCTGCAGCAGCCGTAGCTGCGCGCATTGCAGCATAAGGCGAAGACTCCAGCCTGTCAGCCTTCACAAACATTCCACCTGATGTTCTGGCTATCGTTTCAGCACCTGAAATGTCCGTTATGTGAATCAACGTGTTGTTGTAGGAACTGAAAATGTGGACAACGGCCCACTTCTCGTTTTTCTTACCGCTACTCATGCTTTTTCGCCTGCTGGCCCTTCAGCCGGTCGCGATGGAGCTGTTGTTGATACTGATATTGTCTGCCGGAGAGGATGATTAGAGTTTGCAATCGGACTCTTGAGTGCATACGTTATTTGATGTTCCTCTTCCTTCGTCACAGTATAACTCGGAATGGTAACCTTCCGGTTTCCTACGCTTACGTGCCCGTGAGTTATCAGTTGGCGAACCTGTTGTATTGTCTTTCCCATTCCTTTGCGGAAGACGATGGTTTGAAGTCTGCGTTCCAGAACGTCCTCAATCGTCAAGTCCAACACATCGTCAAGAACTGCCGTCTCATTAAGTACCCCGAGCTTCTTCAGTTTGGCCACAAGCTCATCTTCCATTTTCTTGCGTTCTTCAACGGATCTGCCGATGAGCGATCGCGCTATTCCTCTGAAGTTTGAAAGAGTAGTCTCAATGCGCCACAATTCATGCTTATTTCTCAGTCCATACTGCCCCAGCAGTTTCAGTTCTTCTTGCAGAACATCCGTGCGCCATGGAAAACGCGGGGTCGCATACTTCTTTCTCTGTCTCCTCGGATCACCCATTGCTACTCACTCTTCGCAGCTGCCTGTCTTGCAACAAGGTCTTTCTTCTTGACTCCAAGGGCTTTTCCTGCTCTTCCAGTAGTCTTGGTTCTCTGTCCACGCACCTTCAACCCGTAAGCATGGCGGTAGCCCCGCCAGGACTTAATGTCCTTCATCTGCTCTATGTCCATCTTCGTTCTCAGAACGAGATCAGCACCAATCAGATGTGAATCCTTTCCTGATTCAGCATCCTTCCTTCTATTGAAAAGCCAGGCAGGCAAATCATGTTTTGCAGGGTCCTTAACCACATCCTCAATCTCCTCAACCTCTGCCTCTGTTAGAAAACCCGCCCTTTTTTCCGGATCTATCTTCGCTTTCTTCAACATCGCATTCGCAAGGTTCAGGCTAACCCCTTTGACTCTTGCAAGCGCATAAGCCGTCTTCAAAGTACCATCTACGTCAACATCCACTATTCGAAGTATATGTCGAAATTCCTCTGACATCCATCGACAACCATACATTACTTGAGCTACAGACGATGTAAGCCGTATTTTATTTAAGAATATCGGTCTCCCAAGAAACGTTACTAGTTTCACCTTGACGTTCTTCACATACTGCCCTAGGTGTCACTGTTGAAACCGATGTTGTGAGGCTTCAAGAAAATAGCATGATACGATAGTTAGCCTATTTCAAGGACCTACAATAAGGATTCTCATTTAGAATTAGCCGCTGTCTCACTTCACAGACTGTTCGCGCTTGTCATGGACCGGAGACTGCGGATTGATTCAAATGCATAATTGTGAAAAATGGAACATTATTCCAGAAGACTTAAGCGCACGTTCAAAATGTAATAGAACCAAATATTCCACAGTTCAAAAGGTGAAAAGGAGAGATGAAAACAAAGATAACAGGAGCAGTGTGCATCGCAGTTCTCATCATAAGCTTCACGACGATTCTCACGATGGCACAAGCACCCTCAGAACCACACAACGCGGATGCCATGTGGATTGAACCGTCATCTCTGGTGTTCGACACTACAAACGCATCTGTTGGACAAACGTTCAACATAACGGTATGGATGAACATAACTGAAAACGTCTTCACGTACCAAATTGGACTTCACTACAACCGCACCCAACTGAAGGCCACCCGTGCAGGCTATACTGCAGGCGCGACCAGCGACTACTTCAAGGGACATACAACGAGTTCGCCCCCACCAGTAATCGACGGGGGAAGCCTGGGCAACGCAAGCGTGCTTGGCTTCGAGTCACTCTTGGGCAGTGACTTCATTCAAGGACCTCATAGTGGAAGTCTGATGTGGACAGAGTTCCAGATTCTGATCGTTCCGACGACGGGTAGTTTAACGAGCAAGTTTGACATAAGCACAGAGGCTGTGGGCGGCGCAAATACTTGGGTTTTAGATGAAAGCCTGTTCAACATCGCCTTCACTGCGTATGATGCAAGTTATTCTGTGGGTGCGGCACCGCCACCGCCGCCAAAGCAGCTTTTGGTTTTGATAAGCCCACCTTCAGCTTCGGTTTCCGTGAAACAAACGTTACTCTTCACGTCAAACGTTACCGGTGGGACTCCAGCTTACAGCTACCAATGGTTCATGAACGGGACCGTGATCCCAGGCGCCACCTTAGCTACCTGGACATTCTCATCAACGACAAACGATACCTACACCGTTTACCTGAACGTCACGGATAGTCTTGGAACAACCGTGAAGTCGAACGTTGCTTCAGTGACCGTAGTATTTAGACTTCAAGGGGACGTCAACGGAGATGGCAAGGTTGATGCCCAAGACATCCTCATTGCAGCAAAGGCCTTCGGATCGTTCACGGACAGTCCCAGATGGAATCCAGATGCGAACCTCAACAACGACGGCAGAGTCGACGGCAGAGATCTTGTCATTATAGCTAGGAACTTTGGGAAAGGCCTTAATCCCTAGATTCTTTTTTTTGTTAGAAGCCCAACTGGAAAACTCAGACGGCTGGAAGAACTGCAAAATAGAACACTGTTTCAGCGACGAAACACCGTTAAGGAGTGCCGAAATTCATCTTGCGAAGTCCCCTGGCGCCCCTTCAATGGCGGACCTGTTTCTGATTCATCTGCTGAAGCGCGCGCGCCCAAACCTTTTTTTCTGTGGGGGAAATCAACTGGGAGCAGCCGGATGGTCTTGAACTACTTGCAGAATCAAAGCCTGTTCCAGTGAACGAAACACCACTGAAGAGCACCAAAATCCACCTCTCAAGCCTGCCAGCCCGCGTTCATTAGCGCGTGTCCCTTTCTGCTTCATCCGGTGAGACACTAGCGAAGCCTATATTAAGCAAGACTTCTAGGTTGAAATGAGCCAGTCCACCATGGAAAAAGACAACGATTACATTTTAAAAGTATCAGACTTGACTGTGAAGCTTCAGGACCAAACGATTCTGGACAACATAGGCTTCGAGCTCAAGAAGGGAACGACCCTGGCGATTCTTGGACCGAATGGCGCTGGAAAAACGATGTTGTTCAAGGCGCTGCTGAACCTTGTCCCGCACACTGGGAAGATCGAGTGGGAAAGGAAAGTGAAAATAGGTTATGTGCCTCAGAACATTTCTGTGGGCGACATTCCAATTTCTGTGAGGGAATTCCTGTCGTTTAAGAATCATGCAGACGTAGAAGATTCGCTTGGCCAAGTGAGGCTGAACAGTAGAGACATGTCGAGCAAGAGCCTCGGCGTCTTGTCAGGAGGG
>JBGPBS010000030.1:0-15582 GCA_041481365.1 Bathyarchaeia archaeon | reverse complement strand
ACCAGCCCATGTCAAGTTTGGGGACAGAGTCGTAAGCATTATGAAAGGCATAGAGAGATACTCGCATAATGCCACGCTTTTGGCCTTCGTCAGCTTTCTGGACAACGCCGTGGCCACGAGAGTGCCTACCCCAAGTGTTATGCTGCTCAAAGAAGACATAATGCCTACTTGTTCGGTTGTGGCGGGAAACTTGCTCACGAAAAACACGTTGAATAATGGTACTATGAACCCTGCACCGAAGCCTATTATGGCCGTCGGTATCATGAATTTGATTATTGTCCTGGAACTCCTTATGTTTCGCAGAGTCAAAAGGTCGGCCACTGCTTGCTTCTTGAAGCCTAAGCCCTCCCTTACGAATAGAATTGGAAAGACGGCAGTGAGGGACAATCCGATCGACATTGCTAGGGTCAGTCGATATCCAATTGCAGAACCTCCGGCGCCCGTAGGCAGTCCCAGCATCCCGTTGAACCAAGCAGGCATGACGCCACCGACGTAGCCACCTACGACGCCCATGATTATCATCATTGCCCACGCAAAACTGAAAAGATGGGTACGCTCCTCGGGGTTACTGTTTTCCGCCATAAAAGGTGCTGACGCCACCCAGGACAACGTGCCGATCAAGCCTGAGGCGGAACTGGCGATCAGAAGCATCTTAGGATCCAAGACCCAAATCTGTGCAACATTGATCAGATTAGCCATGAACCCTATCAGAATGGTTCGCTTAGGACCGATTCGTGCACAGAGTAATCCTGCAGGTAACGCGATACAACCAGTTGCGATAATGCTCGCCGTCGACATGATGCCAATGAAGTCTGATTGGAAATTCACCTGACGCAGATATAAGTTGAATATCACTCCCCATATCCCGGAACCAAGACCCAGCAAAACTGTTGCCGCTAGATACAACTTGGCATTGCGGCCAAGCATACTCAGATTCTGGAGGTAGCTCCGGACTCTTGAGGGAGGCTGCAAAGCTTTTTCACCGAAGGAGATTCGTTACCATAGACGTTTGGGGATAAATAGCTTCTCAAGATCAAACGAGTTTATTTGAATGCCAGTGCAAGTGTATCTTTGGTTGAGTCTGGTTTGAGCGCAAAGGCCGCACTGAGAGAAATCGTGGAAACAATGCTTTGCTTGCCTGAACTCACGAGTGAGGATCTAGGTCGCATCAAGATTCGTGTCGCAGGAAAATATCAACTTGCAAAAACGCCTTCGAATTCAGAGATAATAAGCACACTCAAAGCCAGAGAAAAAGCAAAGCTCCTTCCACTCTTGCGAAGAAAAGCGACCCGCACGATCTCAGGAGTCACCGTGGTAGCTGCGATGACGAAACCTTATCCATGCCCACAGGCTGAACCATGCGCATATTGTCCAGGCGGCCCACTCCTGGGCGTTCCTCAGAGCTACACCGGCTTTGAACCGGCTGCAATGCGAGGCCTGCAGAACAGATTTGACCCGTACTTGCAGGTGACGAAACGCATCGAACAGTTGACCGCCATCGGGCACAAGGTCGACAAGATCGAACTAATCATCATGGGGGGCACTTTTCCAGCCACTCCAATCGAATATCAAGAGTGGTTTGTCCAACGTTGCCTGGATGCAATCACAGCAAAGAAATCCGCAAGCCTCAGAGAAGCAGAGAAAAACGCTGAAACATCAAAAATCCGGAACGTCGGCATAACCGTTGAAACGCGGCCTGACTGGGCTAAAGAGTCTCACGTTGACCAAATGCTCAGCATGGGCGTAACACGCGTCGAACTCGGTGTGCAAAACCCAAATGATGAGATCTACCGCCTAGTGGGCAGAAAACACGCTGTCCAAGATGTTGTCGAAGCCACACGCATCATGAAAGACGCTGGGTTGAAGATAGTCTACCATCTGATGCCTGGAATGCCTAGTTCAGACAGAGAAAAAGATCTGGAAGCCTTCAGCATGATTTTCTCGAATCCAGACTTCAAGCCAGACATGATCAAGATCTATCCATGCCTGGTCTTGAAAGGCACGAAAGCGTACGAATGGTACAATCAGGGCCTGTATAAACCATACACGACCGAAGAAGCCGCCAGCCTAATCGCAGAAATCAAGAAGACCGTTCCTCCATGGGTGCGCATAATGCGTGTTCAACGGGACATTCCGGCAAGGCTCATCGAGGCAGGAGTCAAACGGAGCGACTTGCGCGAAGTCGTACGCCACCAACTCTCAGAGCAAGGCCTCCGATGCAGATGCATACGCTGCAGAGAAGTAGGACACGGCACAAGAGTAACAGAAGCGAAAGTGGACACAGAAAGCGTCGCGGTTCTAACCACAAGGTATCATGCGTCCGGGGGAGAAGAAATCTTCATCTCGGCGGAAGACCTTGGGAATGACCTGCTGATCGGTTACCTGAGACTGCGCATCCCTTCACGGAAAGCTCACAGACGAGAGATAACGACAGAACCATGCTCAATAGTACGAGAGCTTCATGTTTATGGGCCCCTAGTTCCAGTGGGTAAGCACTTGAGCGAGGCTTGGCAGCACAAGGGATACGGCAGAACACTATTGGCCGAGGCAGAACGCATCACGAGAGAGGACCACAATTTAAAAAAGATCCTCGTCATAAGTGCTCTTGGGACCAAGCAGTATTACATGCGATTTGGTTATCATTATGATGGCCTGTACATGTCAAAAGCGTTGGAGAACTGAAGATGAACGGAAAAGATGAGAGTTCCGGTTACGACGGGGAAGCGCTAAATATCCTGAAAAAGGCCGCGGTTGAGATAGGCGACAATGTCCGCGTTTCAAGGAAAGGAAGAGCCTACGAAGGCATTCTGATTCCCAGGTCTGAATACGGCGACGAATCGCACGTTGTCATAAAACTGAAAAGCGGCTACAACATAGGCGTTCGCGTTGCCGCAGACACAAAGATTGAAAAGATAGGCGAAGGAGCCAAGCCCACTTTTACTACGCCTCCACCCCCGGACCAGAACCCCGCGCTGCCGCAAGTGACCATAATAAGCACGGGGGGAACCATAGCGAGCCGCGTGGACTATAGGACAGGAGCGGTTCGGCCGGCCCTATCTGCGAGCGACCTCTACAGCGTCGTGCCAGAACTGGCTGAAATAGCCCGCATAGATACGCAGATACTGTTCAGCCTTTTCAGCGAGAACATAACCCCGGAGCATTGGACACAACTTTCTAGAGTGGTGGCTGAACAAATAAACATGGGCGCCGACGGCGTCGTGATCGCGCATGGCACAGATACAATGGGCTACACGGCCGCTGCCTTGAGCTTCACCCTGCAGAACCTGCCGGTCCCAGTCGTGCTTGTAGGCGCACAACGCTCAGCAGACCGTCCGAGTTCAGATGCTGCAACGAATCTGATAGGCGCCGTGACCGCTGCCACAAAAGCCCCATTCGCCGAAGTGACGCTCGCCTTCCACGAAACTCCTTCAGACATGGCAATAGTGCTTCACAAAGGAACGAAAGTCAGAAAATGCCACACTAGCAGAAGAGACACGTTCAAGTCTGTGAACGCTTCGCCCCTCGCCAAGGTCGCAGATCGAACGATAACCATGATGACCAGAGACTACAAGAAGCGTGATCCAAAAAAGAAGCTCGCTTTGAAACCAGAATTTGACGAAAAAGTGGCATTGTTGAAATTCCACCCGGGCATGAACCCGGCCTTGCTAGATTGGCACATTGAAAAAGGATACAAGGGCATAATCCTTGAGGGAACAGGATTAGGTCACGTCAGCAAGTACATGTTCGAGCCCATACAAAAAGCCGTGGAACGCGACATCATAGTTGCCATGACTTCTCAGTGCATATGGGGACGCATAAACATGAACGTCTACGCCACTGGCCGCGACCTGCTTGCTCTCGACGTCATCCCCCTGGAAGACATGATTCCCGAAACGGCCCTCGTCAAACTCATGTGGGCGCTTGGACAGACAAGAGACGTTGAAGAGGCAAAGAAACTCCTCAGAACGAACGTGGCAGGCGAGTTTTCGCCGAGAACTCTTCTTGACAATATGGGAGATGAGTGAGGAGGCGGTGACGATGTCACAGGTTAACTACGAAGAAATAGGGTTGAAAGTGGGACTCGAGATTCACCAGCAACTCGACACACGCGCCAAACTCTTCTGCCAATGCAAGCCGGAACTATTCAAAGAAGACCCTGAGATCACCTTCTTGCGCGGACTCAGGCCCACACAGAGCGAACTAGGCCAGATAGACTCGGCAGCCTATTTTGAGTTTCAGAAGGGAGTGAGAATCAGATACGAAGCAAATGCCGAAACGTCCTGCCTCGTCGAAATGGACGAGGAACCTCCTCATCCACTCAACATCGAGGCCGTTGAAACCGTTCTGACAGCAGCTCTCATGATGGAGGCCGAACCAGTTGATGAAATCCACGTGATGCGCAAAACCGTCATCGACGGTTCAAACACAACAGGCTTCCAACGAACTTGCGTGATCGCGCTGAACGGCAAAATACAAGTCGGTCAAAAAACAGTTCCGATCCAGCACACAAGCCTTGAGGAAGATGCAGCAAGGAAGACAGGAGATGAACAGGGCAACATCATACATTATCGCATAGACCGGCTGGGCGTGCCGTTGATAGAAATCGCAACTGCGCCAGTCATTAAATCGCCGAAAGAGGCAGGAGAAATCGCACTTGCTATCGGAAGAATATTGCGGGCCACGGGAAAAGTCAAGCGGGGATTAGGCTCAATACGCCAAGACCTAAACATATCGATCCCCAAGGGCATGCTGATAGAGATCAAAGGAGTGCAGGAACTCGAGCTTGTCCCACTGGCCGTGGAGTATGAGGTTCAACGCCAGCTCAGTCTCATCAAGATAAGCGAGGAGTTGAAGAAGAAGCTTGTGAAAGACGACTTGAAAGAGGTGTTCTTCGACGTTACCGGCATTTTCAAACACACGAATTGCAAAGTCATCCGAAAAGCACTTGACAAGAAACAACAGGTTCTCGCCGTGAAACTTCCCAAATTCCATGAATTCTTGAAGAGAGAGCTGCTCCCAGACTTTCGGCTTGGAACAGAAATGGCCGACAGGGCAAGATTCTGGGGAAGAGTCGGAGGAATATTCCACACGGACGAGATGCCCGCATACGGCGTGACGCCGGAAGAAATTCAAGAAATCAGAGCAATCGTTAAGGCAGAAGACCAAGACGCAGTAGTGTTCGTGGCAGACAGCCCCGACAATGCCAGAGACGCGTTGAGGGCAGTTGTCGAGAGAGCGCGAGAGACACTGGAAGGAGTTCCAGCAGAGACTCGCGCAGCAAACCCAGATGGAACCACGAGGTACATGAGACCCCGACCTGGAGCAGCAAGAATGTACCCAGAAACGGATATCCCGCCGATACAGATAACAGAAGAACGCCTGAAAGAGTTAGGTTCCCACCTGCCAGAGCTGCCTGAACAGAAGCTTGAAAGGATAGCAAAGACCTATGAACTAAATCAAAAGCTGGCCAAGCAAATCCTCGACTCTGAGCATGGTGAGCTCTTTGAAACGATAGCCAGAGAAAGCAACGTTTCACCAACAATGGTTGCAGTATTCATGACCGAGACGATGAAGGCCCTGAAGCGCGACGGCGTTGACGCAGACAAGGTTTCAGAAGAGCAGATCCGAGAAATCTTCAGATACATAAACAATGGGAGTCTAATGAAAGAGTCCATTTCCGACGTCACCGTCTGGCTATCAAAGAATGAAGGCAAAGGCGTAAAGGAAGCAATCAACGGCCTAGGATTGAAAGCAGTCTCCGGAGACGAGTTGGAAATCGCGATCGAGAGGGCCATAGCAGACAACAAGACGCTGATTCAGCAACGAGGCGAAGCGAGCCTCGGCATCCTTATGGGCATCATCATGAAGGAGCTGAGGGGCAAAATAGACGCAGCTCAAGCAAGCACCGTATTGAAAGAAAAACTGAGCAAAATGCAAAATTCTCAATAATCATGTAGCTGCGGTCAAGCATTCTTTCGCGTCTTAAACCTATGCTTGTCGGTTTTCTCGATTCCAACCCTCTTCTCTAGACATTCGGTTAACGAAGACATGGTGAGAGTGCGATAGCGGCTTTGTGCCAAATCTACCATGAAACGTCGAAAGCTGGCTCGCTCAGAATACGGCAACTGCCCAAGATCCTTCAGGAATTCTCGAGAATCCGAATAGGTTTCATGGAGAGAAATGATCATCAGGCCTTGGACTTCGCCAAACCCCTGCGAAGCCATTATCAAGCTCGTTTTCTTTTCTTTGTCAAACGCGATGCCCGCGTCAATTACCCTAGCGTACTCCTGTGCGTTAAGACCCTGATCCCAGCTCACAAAGGTCACCGACAAGATGTTAAACCCGATTTTCGCGAAGTCAGGTATCATCGTGTACTCTTTAGCCACCCCTTCCTTCTCCAGCTTCTTGATCGCCCTGCCTACGGTGGGCTGAGAAACACCCAGCACCTTTGCGAGTTCCCTATCACTCCGACGACTATTCCGCATAAGCTCAGCAACAAGCCTCAACTCAACATCCTTCAAGATTCTCCACCCAATTTCCACCCATTGCCAACTACTACGCAAACCATAGTAAAAAAACCTTTATTACAAATTCTGATAATCGCGCCCGCAAATATCATGAAAAACCCGGAGCATACGTAAATCCTAAAAGGAAAGGCCCTTCTTCTATACCATGGGATATCATTGCAAGGAAAAACGGCGAAGGAAAAGCAGAGTAGCTTTTCTCTGAGAGTCAAAATGGGCGAATATGAAGTGGAAATCAACGGCGGCCGAGACGAAGTCATGAAGACAATCGAAGAACTCCCAGGCCTTATCGCTAACGTCGGCAAGGCTTTCGAAGACGCCAGACCCAGAAAAATGGCAACTCTGACGATAAAGACAGAAGCTTCCAAGAAAGAGACAAACACTCAGAATTATCCGAAGATTTCGCCAACCCAAGACTGTGAAGAAGCCATTACAAAAATCCTGCAAACTGATTGGGGAAAATGGCGACCACGCACAATTGACGAGCTCAGAGACGCGTTGGAAGCAAATGGGCAGAGTTATGCAGCCCGTGCCTTAGCCACAGCACTGAGCCAGCTGGAGAAGAAAGGAGCGATCAGACGCTGGAACACAGACGCAGGGTTCGTCTACATCCTCGTCGAAAAGGAAACCCTAGGCGTTAAAGGCGAACAAGGATGAAGAAAATAGAAGCCAGAATAAAGACCGCCTTCGGCGAAATAATCCTCGAAGGTGAAAACCCACAGGAAATTCTGGATATGCTCTCCACATTCCCACAGGATTTCATGGAGAAAGTCTCGAACTTTGTTTCAACCCGAGTTGCTCCATCCGGAGCCCAACTCAAAGGTGTGATCGAATCAACCACGGAGGGCCCAGTCATAATAGCCCGCGAAAACCTGACACACTATGAGGCAATAGGTTTGACTCTTTATGGCTCGGATGAAAAGAAGAACACTGCGGCGCAGTTGACGAAACTCCTGGAATCTAGCGGAATAAAATGCATGGTTCCAGCGAGGCTGAATGAGATGACCAAGAGAGGACATGTCTTCAAGCCTGACCCCAACAGACCAGAGTTCAAGTTGACAATTCAAGGAGAAAGATGGGTAGAAGACGACGTATTAGCCAGACTCAGAGGCAAAATGGCTTGACCGGCGAAGCCGACCTTGTGAAGGCCCAAATCAAGTATAAGGACGTCGAAAACTCCTTCTCAGGCAACATAGAAGAAGTCTGGTTATCCATCAGCAAGTTCTTTCTTGAATTCATTCCCACTTTTGAGATCGCGAACAGGCTTATGTTGAAGGTCGATCTGCAAAAACTCGCAAAAGACTCCGAAGGCATAATCGCGTTCTCAAAAGAAGGCCCATCCCTCTTGGTTTCCAGAAACAAACTAACCGACAATGAGACTTTGGGGCTTTGGCTTCTGGCAAACTACGTAGGCTGCCAATTAGGAATCTTGGAAAAGGATGCCGTTTCAAAGGAAGAACTCCAGGCGAAGGTGGGAAAAGACGCAAAGATAACAAGCACACGATTGGGTGAACTTGTCAAGAATCAAGTAGCAATAAGAACCCCAGATGAAAAATACAGAATCACGACTTTCGGCATCGTACAGATTCAAAAAGAGACTCTTCCGAAAATCAAGGCAAGAATGGGAACATAGGCTCTCTTCTTCAACGTTCTTCCAGACAGGCAAAAGGCCCATTTTAACGTTTGTTAGGCATTCGCTTCCATTTCTTCGATCGCTTGTGTAACCATCTTGAGTTAATCTTTGGGAGTCATGGTGGCCTTTTCTGCGCGTATTGGTACCTGCGCGGTTTTCCTTCCCTAGTCAGTATTCCATCTTTAACCAAGTCTATCAGAGCATGAGCCACCGCGGTGCGATCGTAGTGAAAACCTCGCCTCGCCAGTTCGCTATGAACCTCGCTCAAGCCTCTGGCAGTTGAGAACCATCCTTCGTTCCAGAGTTTTTGGATTACGCCCTTGCATGTTTCGGCCCTGGGTGGTGGCGCGGTTCTTTCAGTTATCATTTGTGTTTCTTTGAGTCTTTCAGTTACCGTCGAAAGAATCTTGTCTACCGTGGCTTGTAGTTGGTCTTCCTGGCATTCTATTTCGAATTCAACATCGCCTATTTTCATTTTTACTCGTATTGGCGGCTTGGTTTCTTTCTCGGTCAACATTTCACCTTATTGCTATTGTATTGCGCATCTTGTTCATGCACAACACTTAAATATCTCATGCTCCAACTGTTGGCTATTGGTGAATCATGGTGATTGAACAATACACTATTACAACAACACAGAAATATAACTTTCCACAGCCCACCATAGACACAACATTGCCACAACGCCTCATAGAACAAAGCATAAGCTCACTCAGACACCAGCAAAACCACGCTTTTCAACTAAATCAACAAGGTTTTCAACAAACCGCCAACATGGACTTACATGAAGATACGTTCCAGCTCAGAATGCAGCCCATACCGTTGAAGCCAATCCATGAAGAAACCACAATCGGCGCATGCGACACGTCAACCATAAAGATTGGCGAAACATGCACAGGCATGCTAGTTGCCGTTCGAGGTGCGAGCGTTTGGAAAAAGCACAAAAGCTATAGATACAGCAGACTTGGTCCATTCATCTTCCACATTACAGAAGAAAACAAAAAGGAAGTCTATGACGCACTAGAGAGAGCATACTTCGTGTCTGCATGCAAGCAAGGCCACTTGGGCTTGGCCAATCTCCTGCAAAACCCGACGCGCATAGCAAGCTTACTTGAAAGATGGTTGCAGGCTACCCTGTCAAGAACCATGAATGGTGGAGTTGTTCTTTTTGACGGCTCATTGACTGCTGGGACTGGCGACACTCCTGTTGAGCGACTAAAGGGAATCTTGTCAAACGCAAGGGAATGCAAGAACGTCGTTTTGGCCTTCTCAAAAATAACGAAGCTTCGAATCAACGGACACCTAATAACGGACGTGACACTCCAACAGAAAACCCCTTATCTGCTTGAAACAACCGGGTTGAGACCTAGGCCCCCGATCGTTCTGCTCGGAGACATTTACGTCGCCAGACTTTCTCATGAAAGCTTCGCGTTCAGACTGGACATTGATAAGGAGAATACTTACGAGCGGCGCATCGAAGCTCTTGGAAAACTCATGGGAAACGATGTGCTTTCACAGGGTTATCCTGAAACTCTGAGACTGGCCCACATTCTCTGCACTTTCACGGCAAACGAGGTCATAGCCATGCAGCATTTTGTTGCCCGCAGATGCAGACTCAACATCATCAACAGACCTGACATGCACAGGCTTCTCTTCGGACCGTACGGCAGAGGTGAATCCTACTCATGAAGCTATACAAGAAAGAGGGAAACATCCTGCAGATTCTGAGTTTCCCAAACGAGACAGTCGAGAAAGGTGATTATCTGCTCGTCGAGGACTTGGAAGCAAGAAGAGCCCTAATAGCACAAGTGATTGACGTGCAGTTCGCCAGCGTCCCAGGTGTCCTAGAGGAGCTTCTTCGAAGCTTTCCTGACGGCGGCGAGCTCGTGCAAGGCGAGGATTTTGATCCGTTGGAAATTGCGCCTCACATCACGTACATTCAAGACGCGAGCCTGCTCGTCTGCAAAATTCGTGCCACGGTGGAAAATGAGAATCTGAGCCCAAGCAGCTCATGGCTTCCATCCAGGTCTCAGTCAACGATAAAGAAACTTCCACTTCCAACACTGCTCAAACTGGCTAAAATTGAAGGAAAGCTACCCATAATCATAGGTGGAACAAAAGATTCTTCACTGCTGACGATTGACGCGTCACACCTCGACGGAAAACTCAACATAATCACGGGCAAGAAAGAAACTGGGAAATCTCACCTGTCCAAGCTTCTGATGACCAGCCTAGTCGGGTACAAGGCCACAGTTGTCGTGTTTGACTTGAACGGCGAATACATAAGCCTGGGAATGACAGGCGACGGCAAAAGGAACGCACATCACGATAAGATCCATGTTTTGACACCGGGCCAAAACTTTAAGACAGCCCTGAAACAGGTGAACCTCCACGTCATGCTGGGAATTCTAATCCATGCTCTTCATCTGCCTGGAACGTCCGCTCGTGAGTTCAGACGCATTTGGCAGTCCCTGAAGGAAAGAAACATGCTTACCCTGCATGAGATGGGTGAGACTATTCGCAATTGGAACTGCAACCAGCACGTTCGAGATGCTTTGTCTTCACGCTATCATGCCTTGATCAATTCCGGCTTCTTCACTGACAACGTCTGCGAGGCAACGTTGTTGGAGGACAGCCTGTTTAGAGCAAAGGAGCAGGGCGGGGCCATAGTGATAAACCTGAGAAACACCTCAGCCATCGACAGGCAAGTAGTCGTTGAATATGTATTGGGAAGACTCGTAGAGCAGTTGACGAGCTGGAACCTAAAAGCGACTTTTCTTTTCGCTGAAGAGGCTCACCTGTACCTTCGGGAAACGTACTGGGATGACATAGTCACTCGAATGAGGCATTTTGGGATATTCACCACGTTCATCACTAATCAGCCCGACACAGTCAAAGAGAATATTTATCGTCAGGCTGACAATATCTTCCTATTCAACTTCACAAACGAGCATGATCTGGATGTTGTTTCGAGAGCCGCCCGCGTGGACGCAGAAACGGTCAGGTCGATCGCGAGAGACCTGCCTCCACATCATTGCCTTATCCTTGGAAAAGTAGTCAAAGATTTTCCGATGGTTGTCAAAGTCAAAGCCATAGACGTCAAAACCATGGGAGAAACGAGGCTCTTCTTCAATGACATGAACTGAATGCTTCTATCTTCTGCCTGTTTCTCTGGAAAAATGTTCTAAAAGATCTTGTCAAATCAAACTCTTCCACCTGATCAAACTGCACCCACCTGAGTTCATCAGCATCGCTGGAAGCCTTTAGAGCGCCACTTCTAAGTTTCACGAAATAGTCTATTATGACAAAATGGTATCTTATCTTGCTATTTTCGTCCTCGGTTATGCTGTCGACAACATCGATGTGTTCAGGCTTCTCAACATCCAAACCCGTTTCTTCTTTGACTTCTCTGATGACCGATTGTTCCACGTTTTCGCCAAGCTCCACAAGTCCGCCTGGGATGCTCCATTTTCCTTTTCCAGGATCATTCTTTCTCTTTTCGAGCAGGATTTTCCCAGAACAGACCACGACGGCTCCGACGCCAACAAGCGGCTGTTTAGGATATTGCCGCCTCAAATCACAAACCTCAGCGACAAAACTGGTCCTACTCGTATCTTAAGGCTTCTACTGGTTTAAGTTTTGACGCTCTCCAGGCTGGATAAAGCGCAAAGATTGCGCTGATTCCTACGCCGAAGACCAAAGCCAACATAGTCACTGCTGGAGTCAAAAGTGGAGTTATCGTCATTCCACCCCTGGTCGCAGCTTGATTTCCACCGAATACGCTTCCCCCTCGAAAGACGAGTGCAATCACGTTCGCTAGAACCCAACCTGAGGCTATGCCGATCGCCGCACCGATCAAGCCAATTATAACTGATTCACATAGGAAAATCAGAAGCACTGTCTGGCCTTTCATGCCCAATGCTTTGAGTATGCCTATCTCTCTCGTACGCTCCATCAAGGACACGATCATGATATTCATTATGCCTATGCCCGCAACCAGAAGCGAAATAGCAGCAATTCCACCTAGGAAGAGTTGTATGATGGAGAAAATATTCGACAGAAGGTTAAGCGCAGCCGTTGCGGAGGTTACTGAGACTTCGTCGCTGAAAACCGCCTTTATGGCTTGAGTAGCGTTATCAATCGTTGTCTTGTCGCCGTTTACCAATCTCACAATTATCTGATTACATTCATCAGTTCCAAAGAAGCTCTGAGCTTGAGAAATTGGAATGTAAATATCAGAATCCGAAGGTCCTATGATGCCGAAGCCTCCGATCTCTCTTAGAACAGCCATAACTTTGCCTGGATACGTCGCGTTTATCGGAGGGCGCGCAGTTCCGTTAGTCCAAGTGATTTCAACGTTGCTCTTCGCGGTGCAGAATAGTGTTCCATTATTCCCCTGGTCGCTCACCCGTTTTCCTACTATGATCATTTGGTCATTGGGATTTGTTGGGATTTCTCCGCTTTCATTCACGAATGCGCTGCTGTAGATGCTGGCATATTTGGCGAAGTCCACACCCATTAGGGTGGCAGTCAGATTTGTGGTACCGTTTCCGATCCAGCCTACCCTTTGAATTATCGGCATTGACATCTCGACATTTGGTATATTATCGATTCTTTGAGTGTCATTAATCAGCAATTTGAATCCAGAATTAGCCCCACCTGTTCCGCCTTGTCCGCCAGCGCCGAAGCCTCCTGCGAAGCCTCCTCCAGTGGAGACGATAAGTGTGTTGGTTGCAAATCCTGTTTGAAGCTGATCAGTTATGGTAGCTTGCAAACCCTGAGTAATCGAAAGCAAAGCAACGATGGCTGCGATGCCGATGACTACTCCCAAGATCGTTAGGCCTGCGCGGAGTTTTCTCAGTTTTATCGCGCTGAAGGAATAAGATAAGACGTCCTGGGCTTTCAAGTTAATTCACGATCTCCTTGGTTATCACGCCGTCGAACATCTGGACGGTTTTCTTAGATTGGCCTGCCAGATGATGGTCGTGAGTGACCATTATGACAGTTACGCCTTTCTCCTCGTTGAGTCTCTCGATCAGACCGATTATCTCGTTCGCGGCTTTGGAATCTATGTTTCCAGTGGGCTCATCCATCAAAAGGAATTTGGGATTATTTGACAGTGCCCTCGCAATGGCCACGCGTTGTTGTTCGCCGCCGCTCAATTCGGCAGGTTTATGATTCATTCTTTCTTTGAGTCCCACCGTTTCTAGAAGATCTTCGGCACGTTTTCTTCTGTCTATCCTACTCAATCCAGTTATGGCCATTGATAATTCAACATTTTCTCTTGCTGTGAACCTGGGAATCAGGTTGAAGAACTGAAATACGAAGCCGATTCGTCGTCTGAGATCGGCCAGCTGGCCGTCATTAAGTGTGGAAATGTCAACGTCCTCGATCAGCATTTTGCCTTCTGTTGGTTTATCCAGTGCCCCGATCAAGTTGAGCAGGGTTGACTTGCCGCTTCCCGAAGGGCCCAAAATCGCGAGAAAATCGCCGCCTTCAACCCTTAGATTAACGCCACGCAACGCGTCAACTGGGACTTCTCCAAGCATGTAGGTCTTCTTTAGGTTAACAGCTTCAACTATTGTTGTCACAGTTCCATCAACTCCTTTCATCCTTCGTCTCCAATTATTTGCTCAAGTAGCGCCATGAGAGAACAATGCCTATCGTTGCGACTATTGCCGCAAAGATTCCAACGTATGCAAAATCCGTCGCGACCACCCCGAAGTCTGTTGTGTTGTATATCAAGAGCTGTCTCACTGCCTCTGTTGTGTACGTCATTGGGTTATACTGCGCCACTGTCTGGAGCCAAGGGGGCATGATGCTCGTCGGGAAGAAGGCATTGCTGGCGAACATCAGCGGCAGGGTTATCAGGTTCATGACCGCCATTGGAGTCTCTATTCTTGTTGATCTTATGGTAATTGCGATGAACATTGAAGACAAGCCCACGCATATCAGGAACATAATCGCGAATACGCCGAGCACGTAAAGTGGATTGAAGCTGGCTCCAAACTGGAGACCGAATGCGATGGCGATGACTATTATTATGCCTGCTTGGAACATCGATCGCAAGGTTGCAGAAAGCACTTTGGAAAATACTATTACAGCTCTTGATACAGGGGTGCTGAGAGCCTTGTTTAGGAAGCCTAAACGTCTGTCCCAAACCACTGACATGCCGCTGAAGGCCGTTGTAAAGAGGGCTGTGAAAGCGATCATGCCCACTGCCATGAAAGAGAAATAGTCAGTCGTGTGGAAAGTGTTTGTCAAAACAGAACTTCCGAGTCCTTGGAAGAGATTGGGAAGGGTTCCCAAGAATCCTTGAATATTGTCTTTAGGCATGCCATACTGTAATAGGCTTCTCGTCAACTGCGTGCCCACATCAGATGACGCTAATGATGTTGTAAATGATGAGCCTTGGAAAAGGGAACTAATGTTCATTGCTTTTCCGAGTAGACCCATCCAGATAATCGGCTGAATTATGGAAAGTATGAATATTACGGGGGCTTTGTACCACTTCTTGAGCTCCCTGTTAGTCAAGGCCCATAGGCCGTGCAATTTGTTCTTGGAATTGCCGTTCTCTTTGGTCATTGTCGGGCCCTCCTCATAGTCATTCTCTGCGCAGCAAAGGCCTCTCTAGACTCTTCTGCATCACGCAGCGATTTCCCAGTGTATTCCAAGTAGACTTCGTTTAATGTGGGTTCTGTGAGCGAAAGTTTCGTCACGGTGTACCCTTTTTTTCGCAGTGTTTCGATAATGGAGGGAGCCGTTATTTCTCCGTATTCGGCCTTGATTCGGTATGAACCATTTTCCTTCTTGACATCTTTCACGTGCTCAACCTTCGCGATGAGATCAGCCACGTCCGCATCCTCTTTGATGCTTATGGTTATGATGTCACCGCCCAGACTGTGTTTCAGGTCCTCAGGGGTGCCCACGACGACTATTTTTCCATGATCAATTATTGCAACCCGGTCGCAGAGTGAATCAGCTTCCTCAAGATAGTGCGTTGTCATGAAAAGTGTCATGCCATATTCTTTCTTCAGCTTTCTGATATAGTTCCAAGTTGCAGTCCTCGTTTGAACATCTAAGCCCAGAGTGGGCTCATCCAAGAAAAGTAATTTTGGCCTATTGATTAGTCCGCATGCTAGTTCAAGTCTTCGGCGCATTCCGCCAGAAAAGGTTTGAACCCTCTTATCCTTAAAATCGGTTAACTCAACGAGTTTCAGCAGTTCTTCTGCACGTTCTTTTGCAACACGGCGCGGAATACCGTACAGATCAGCGCACAAGAAGATGTTTTCTAAACCAGTCAGATCTTCATCAGCAGTATATTCCTGCGGTACAACACCGATCACGTTTCTCACGTCGTTATCCTGCTTTGCAATATCGAAACCCAAGACAGAGGCTTTGCCCTCTGTAGGTTTCAGGATTGTT
>JBGPBS010000029.1:0-15795 GCA_041481365.1 Bathyarchaeia archaeon | reverse complement strand
TTTGCGGAAAAGTTATAGCCCACACACGCAACTTTTTTATTCCCAGACAAACAGACTAGAAAACTAGGATTTCTGAGACTTATTGAAGATAGTACAATCAAAAAAGGAGAAGTAGTTTAGTGACGAAAATAAGTAAGAGCATTGAAATCGAATCGTCTCCTGACAAAGTCTTCGCTCTAGTGCTCGATACGAAGAAAGTGAGTGAATTTACCAAAGGGGACGAGAAAGTGGAAATTACATCTAAGGGACCCTTTCAAGTCGGTACAACCGTGCACATGACCAGTAAATCTGCAGGTTTGAAGACCGAGCTCGACATGGAAGTGGTCGAATTTGAGAAGAACAGAAAGATGATTATGCACACGGTAGGGGCAAGCAAAGTTGGCCTTAAGAGTTGGTGGATACTTGAACCCACAACGAAAGGGACTATGCTGACACATGGAGGCGAGTACAAGGTTCCATACTCCATTCTAGGCAAAATCCTCGACAAACTGTGGGTCAGGAGAAATATGGAGAAGACAATAGAGAAAATACTAGAAGAGATGAAGAAGGCTCTAGAGCCATAATGCATTTTGAACGTTGTAACTAGCTAGTTTTTCTGTTCTACACACTCGACATATTCCTTATATGTCGCTGTCTTCACATTGTTCTTTTGGCGATATGATATGTCAATCCGAAATCCTACCAAAAGTAGGGTCTTCGGGAGATGCCTCCACTGGTGGGTGCGTTACAAATGTGCCTCTAGCACTATTGTGGCGTGTTATGTTTAGCACACGCGAAGCCCTTGCTACCTAGTGTTCCCCTATTTATCCTCGGGAGAGTCTTCCTGCTCCATCACATTTTGGGCATCGTTTTCTGAGAGACCCTTCACCCGTCGTGCCTGTCCCATGGCATACGGGGCAGGTCACAAACCAATCTTCCCCCCGCTCATAGCTCCGGTTCTTGGACATAAAATTCACCTTGTTTACGAGTACTCTGTACGTATGCAATGCTTGGTGCGTTCTTACCTTCTCTTCTGTTTCTTTCCCCCACGAGCTCTTCTCGTCTGATGACCCTTTGCTTTGTCACGACTAGCGCTATCCATCGTTTTTCGACGGGGATTCTGTTCCTTTCTCATGTTCTGCCACCTGACTCCAACCATAAATAGTGTCCTTTCCAAAATAAACCTGTCGTCCAAGCGCGTACGCCTTTCAGTTACCTCAGCGCGCGCGCTTAACGCAAGACCCCTGCTTTCAACGCCTAGAGCTCTCGCAAGATCTCAGGGCAAACGGCGTATTGAGAAAACAATTCCCAAACTGAGAGTTTGATAGAAAGAAAAATAACAAGATTGTCTCTGTTCTCCAGGAAAAAAGGACAGAAGGGACAGGCTAGGTTCTATCTTTGTTCTTTCAGCAATTGCAGTCTCTTTGCGATTTCCTTGGAGATTCTTTCAAGACCGTAGGCTAATTCTTCACCGCTGACCTCATCTAATTGATGCACTTTCCCACCCTTATCTATGAATCCGAGTTCCAGCTTCCTATTTTGTATTGTTTCGCCTCCTTCAGATTCTACTATTTGCTATTTTGATTTCCTGTATAAGCTGTTTTCGCCCGTCCACATAAGCCTAACGCGCGCCTGAAGCGGGTTCTATTGAAATGAAAAGGTGAGATCGTTTTGAAATATGCATTAATGTCTCAAGGAAAGAAGCGCTCTTGCGATTAATCTCTGTGTTCGTGGGATTCCTCTTCAGATTCTTCTTCGTTCTCTTCTTCTTCCACGGCGGCTTCTTCTCCTGCGTCTCTTGCATCTTCTTCAGCCTCTCCCTTTGGGGGATAAGCCTCGTCTAGCCAAACTTTGAACTGTTCTTTGCTTTCCAGATCGGAAAAGGCCCACTCACACAGTTCACTTACGACGGTGTTGATATCGATCTCGTGATCGTCGGCCAAATGCTTCAAAAACTGTTCCCACTTTGCAGGCAGAGATACCATGAGTCCAACCACCTTGCATTTTCACCACGGTCTTGTATGATTCAAGCTATATTTAAGCGCACGCCTAGAATAACATTCCTTCGCGCGCTTGAATCTCTAGAACAGTTCAATCCAGATTCCGTCAGGGTCCTCTATGTAAGCCCATCGACTGCCATCTGCCTTCATCTCCAAGATTGTCCTGTGCCCTGCCTTTCGAGCTTCTTCCAAGGCTTTATCCAAATCATCGATTTTGAATGCTAGGTGGTCCAATCCTTCGCCAGTAACGTACCTTGTGTTGTATGGGCTGCCTTTTTCGTAATGGTTGAGTTCCAGAATGAACCCGTCTTTCTCGTTCTGCAGGCCAACGGTTTCTCCTTTGGTCTGCTCAATCTTGCCGCGACCCGTGACCTGCATGCCGAGTACTCCCGTGTAAAAATCGATAGATCTTTGCAGATCTGTCACTCTTATTCCAACGTACGTGAATTTGGACTTCATGACCATCGTTCCATGATGTTGAAGACTCTAATATATGAGTAACTAAAGAAGTGCCGGCTTAATCTCTGCTTCTCAGAGCGAGCAGAGAATTCTTAAAGCTTGATCAGATCATAAATAAGCTAATCTGACAGCTGACCGTTTGGCAGAGGACGATTGCTGTGAGGTTCGATACCGAAGTCATAGAGATAATACCGCGCACTCATAACGTCAAAAGCTTCAGGTTTCCCCGACCAAGCACATTCATTTACAAGCCAGGGCAGTTCATGTTCGTCATCCTAAAAAAAGGGTCAGAACAGATGAAGAAGCCCTTCTCTATCTCTAGCAGCCCCACTGAAGAAGGATTCATCGAATTCACCAAGAAGCTCACTGACCATCCATTCTCTACGGCTTTGCAGACCATGAGAGTCGGCGACCTGGCGGCCATAGATGGGTCGTACGGCGATTTCACGTTCGAGGGCGAGCCTGACAAGGTTGGGATGATGTCGGGTGGAGTGGGCATAACGCCTTTGAGAAGCATATGCAGGTACTGCACGGACGTGCAGTCAAAAGCCAGGATAACGTTGTTGTATGGAAACCGTACTGAAGAGGACATAGTCTTCCGGGAAGAGCTCGAGGAGATGCAGAGGCTTAACGAGAACCTCAAGATCGTCTTCACGGTTGACGAGGCAAGCGAGAGTTGGACTGGAAGAACAGGAATGATTGATGCTGGCATGATAAAAAATGAGGTGCAAGACTACTTGAAGACTACATTCTATATATGTGGTCCACCAGCCATGGTTGAGGCGATGCGAAAACTGCTCAGCAGCATGCAAATCCCGGAAAGACAAACCAAGATAGAGAGCTTCCAAGGCTATTGATCGAACCTGTCCAAAGAGCTTTAGGAATGAATGACACAGAAAATCAATAGCGCGCACGGAGACATGGACGGAGAGCGTCTGCATTAATGGGAGGAAACTCTGAGGAAGCATTTAGAATCGTCAAGGTGAACGGAGCCAACATTGATGAGTGTGGCCTGTTTTGTCTGCAGTCCAAGAAGAACACAGAGGGTTACAAGAACAAGGTCGAATGGGCAAAGGCGCGCGCGATTCTTGCGCATAAGGCTTCTCATGGTGAATGAGGGCGCAAAGCGCGGTTTCAGAGCCAGAGGGTTCATCGAGTACATTCCGGGCAAATATGCATGGCGCGGGATCGACGCTGATGGGTACATGGTTATTCACTGCATGTGGGTGGTCGGTCAAAACAGAGGGCATGGGTACGGCTCGAGATTGCTGCAGGAATGCCTGAACGATGCGAAAAGAACGAACGGCGTTGCAGTCGTCACCGGGAGAACATGGCTGCCAGGCTCAAAGCTTTTCGTGAAGCACCGGTTCGAAAAGGTTGATTCGAGGGCGCCTGACGCTGAACTCTTTGCGAAGCAATTCTCAAACAAGGCTCCGCTGCCGAGATTCAACGCCATTTCGAACGATAAACTTGCGAATTGCGGACCCGGGATTACCGTTTTCAAATCAAATCAATGCCCGTACGTTGATGGCGGTGTCAAAGGGATGATGGAAGCTGTGAAGCAGGTTAACCTCCCGATGAGGATCATAAACGTGAAAACCTGCAGAGAAGCTCAGAACGGTGTCCATCCTTACGGGACGTTCTGCGTTCTTCTAGACGGCAACGTATTGACCTATCGTCCAATCGGCGCCAGAGGACTGCTGAATTACTTGTCGAAAAGAGAATAGTTCGCCGTATATCGATTGGCACGCTTAGAATTCGCTGGCTTTACAGCATCGGTTTCTTAGGCCTCAGCATAGATTTTCATGTGTGCGTTGTGTGACAAGTGATGGACATCTGCTCTTAACTGTAGATGTGTGCAACATGTCTACAGAAACAGGATTGTGGATTCGCAGCGTTTATTTCGTTTGAAGGGACATTTCAATCAATGGGTCAGGTGACTGGTTCAGAAATGAGGCCGCCTGCGCGTTGGAGAATCCTGCTCAAGCAATATGGATACTCTGAGAGGACAATCAGAGAGTTGTGGAAATGGTATGATTCTTCAGAAAAAAGCGGGGTTGCTAGCTTCTGATTCGGCTTTCAGTACTGCAGTCCGCCTGAACTAACTATCTGGTCCCCGCGCAGTACGAAACCTTTGGGTATGGTTCATCCGAACTTTTCGCCCTCGTCTATGAGCCGATTGAGCGGCGATGCTGTTTCCGAAAGCGTATTACGTTGCTTCGTTCAAGTAACGGTTTGGCAGAAGGTATGTTTGTTGGTCTCGGTTAAGCCCCATGGTGGATTTGTGGGTTTGAGAAACTCTTTTGACTATGTCTGGAACCTTCTGTGTCAGGTGGGCGATATTTCTTTGAAGACTGAGAAGAAAAAGACACATTTTGTCGCCAGGGCAATCGTGGTCACTCCTAAAGGTTCAGATGAAGGGAGGGAAGCTATAGTTTTTCTCCGCAGAGTTCACAGGCGGGGTAGGCTGGAACGGGTCACAATCTGCTTCGAATGTTGCTGGGGATTCAACTACACTTGCGATGCTCAAAGGACAGGAGTGTATTGCAAAGCTTTGGACAAGTGGGCATCATCACCACAGGCCCCACCCGCTAAGCCCGTGTGAGCCCTAAGTAGACGTGTATCTGTGATTCTCTGCATTCGAGTCTGTTTTGAAATTCTGGTCGGCGCTTCGCGTGTAGCATGCACTCTTGGAGCGCGAGGTCTCAGGAGCAGACGTTACCTATAAAAGGCGAGCGTTTCATTCTATAGTACCGCAAGAGCCTGGAAGAACATGGTTGAAGAATCTGACGTTAAAGAACCAGCTTCGCCGGAGAAGCTCTCAATTGATGATCCGTCGAACTTTCAGTTTCACGCCGCCTATCTCACCTACTCTGACATCTACGACAAAACAGCCAACTCTGAAACCAAGAAAAAGCTGAACGAGAACATTATGGCTCTTCAGCAGAATCAGATAGATTATCAGACTTTCTACGGGAACATAGATCAGTTCCGCGGAGGAGACGCTCCTCAGCGCGGCTACGGCAGGGCCTTCATAAAAACACAGAAGAAAAGAGAATGGCGACGAAAGACGCAGAAACACGAGAGGATCCAGCGGCATAGAAGATAGCGGTGCGCCGCTTCATGTGTGGCCTGTACTAGTCGAGCAACTTTGTGATTGTATCAAATGTCTCCAGGAAGCATTTTCCTTTGGCTGTTGTCTTGAAGGAAGGCTTCCGGTCCGTGTCACATGCAGCCAACAATTCTGATTTAAGAAGAAACTGCAGATACTTCTTCAGTTGGGCTGAGCTCAGCCCAACTTTGTACATCATTTCACACTTTCCCACGCCCTTTATTGCACACGAGAGTATCTCCGAAACTATAATGGCGGAGTCCCTTCTATGGTTCATTGAATGCAGGAATGTGCTGTGCGTGAACATCGAATAGTTTCAAACGATGCAACCTATTTATCCTTAATCTTCACAACTATTGACACGATGTATCAGACGATTCACCAAGAAGCGCATATGCAGTCACAATGGAATTTCAATCACCCATTTTAGCCTCATTGAAAGAAAAAATTTTGGGATGCCAAGGCCGAGATCAGGTCGCAGAGCGACAATTTCTGAAAGCATCTCTTGGTCTCTTATCTTTGGGATCTTCATCTTCCGAAACGTACGCAGCACGCGTTGGAAGCAAAAACTGCTGACGGATCAAGGTTCACGACTTGTCTAGAGGACTTTTTCGAATTTTGAACTTGGGGCTCCGCAGATTGGACAGATTTCTGGTGGCTTGCTCTCAGATATGTGGCCGCAAACGGTGCACACGTAATACTCGGTTGAACGCTGGGCTATCAGGTGATTGAGCGCTCTCTTGTAGAGCTCCGCATGCTCTGCCTCAACGTCGCCGGCCTGCGAGAATACCAATGCGGCGGCTTCCTCGCCATCTTCTTCCGCATCACGCAGCATTTCAGGGTAATGAACTCCGTTAACTGCCATCTCAGACTGAAACGCACGGTCCAAGTTCGTTTGCGTGTCAGCTACAGACTCTAACATGGCAAAGTGCCTTCGAGAATGAACGCCCTCAGCCGCAGACACCGCTCTGAACAGATGAGCTATTTGGGACAAATCCTCCTCTTCAGCTTTCTTGGCAAACATAAGAAGCCTCTGATAGGCCTTTGCTTCCCCCACGAAGGCAGTATGCACGTTCGCGGCTGTCTTCTCCTTCAACTCTGCTCGTTCCTCCAATCAATTTGTATTCAGTCTTCTGTTTAAGGGATTTAGAATTTACGCTTGTGCATCTTGGGATTTGCTTTCTCATCCGCTCAAGGCTGCGAAATCCTTTAATGCATTCTCCAGCAACACTTTATTCGATGGTATTCATGAAGGCTTTCATCTCAGTAGATCTTGAGGGTATGCCGTATATTGTTATCCCTGGACATCTGAATCTGAGGGGCCCATTGTACGATGAGGCAAGAAGAATAGCTACCAAAATCACGTTGATAGCGGCAGATGAGTTGAGCAAGAATGGCTTCGACAACGTTGTGATTGCTGACAGTCATGGGCCTATGGTTAATCTTCTGGTCGACGACCTGCCCGAATACGTGGAAATCGTGAGGGGCTTCCCTCGGCCGCTCAGCATGGTCTCGGGGATCGAGGGTTGCCAAGTGGCCTTGTTTCTGGGATACCACGCTAAATTCGGAACAGCAAAGTCGACTTTCGATCACACGTACAGCGGCAGAAGCATAAACAGAGTCGAAGTAAATGGGATTATTGCAAGCGAATTTCTTCTGAACACGTATGCTGCAGGCGAGTTAGGTGTTCCAGTCGTCTTGGTTGCTGGTGAGGCTCAGCTTCTAGTGGACGATGTGAAGAAGTTTGCCCCTTGGGCTGAGGCCTTGCCTCTCAAGCACTCTATGAGCAGACTTTCGGCGAGAAGCTCAAGCTTGGTCAGGATTGAACGGGAACTGCGGGACGCGGTCAGAAAAGCATCGAACAAGCACGAAAAAGGCAAAGTTGAATTGCTGGTCCCGAAGAAGCCAGTGAAAATAAGCATCGACTTCTTGGCAAGCCACTTTGCTGATGCCGCGGAATTGTTGCCAAACGTTAAGAGAGTTGACGGGTTAAAAGTTGAATACACAGCTAGAAACATGGTAGAAGCCTACAGAGTTTTTGAGCTATTGGGCCTTGCGTCGAGCGGCATATCTGCCCTTTACGAAAGCCTGCGATAATAGCGCGCACCCTTGCTCTTAGAAGGAGAGCAGTGGGGACTTTGGTCCTTCTCACCAGCTGTAGGTTTTTATCGGAGTCTCTCATTGCTAATCTGAACATAACCTGTCAGGTGGATAATAATTTGGAGAATAAGAAATCAATCGCAGCTTTGATTTTGATTTGTGTGGCGTTGGCAGCAGGTCTTGCCGTGGCTTATCTTGATTTAAAGACTGACATTGATTCTTTGAACAAGAACATAACCTCTTTGAAGGGTGATAATGCGAACTTGGCATCTGAGGTTGAACAGCTTAGAAGCTTGTTTGAACAGTCACATGTCAACCAAACAATCAGCCTGCCAGCAGTCACTATCTACAATCAGACCAAATACTCTGTCGTGTTCATAACAAATGATAGACTAGACGGCACAATAGCTGAGGGCACGGGTTTTGTCTACGACTCCCAAGGAGACGTCATCACAAACAACCACGTCATAGAAGACGCAGCCAACATCAGCGTGACATTTTTCGACGGAAACACTACTGCAGCACAAGTCATAGGAACCCCCGACGTCTACAGCGATTTGGCGCTGATCAAAGTGGACAATCTGCCCGAGGAGTCGCATCCTCTGATCATCAGAAATTCAACTCAGCTTTTGGTCGGAGAACCAGTCTACGCGATCGGAAACCCATTCGGTTTGAGCAGGTCACTGACCTCGGGCATCGTGAGCCAACTTGGAAGGGTCTTGAAACTGTCAGATCTCGGCGTCCCGCCGCCTGAAGGAGACTATTCCATAGCCGATGTGATCCAAACCGACGCTGCTATCAACCCAGGCAATTCAGGTGGACCACTGCTCGACGGCTCAGGATTCGTCATCGGCGTGACATTCGCTATAGAAACAGGCAATTCGAATACCACTGGCTTCATAGGAATAGGATATGCTGTCCCGTCAGTCCTTCTTCTGCGAGTCATTCCGGCCCTAAAATCAACTGGGCATTATTACCACCCATACGTCGGAATCATGTACGATTCACGTTACACGGGCGGAGTGCTCTTGGAGAACGTTACATCCCTAGGTCCAGCGGATAAGGCAGGATTGAAGAAAGACGACGTGATTAAAGAAGTGGACGGTGTGCAAATGAATCGCGGGGACGACTTGATTATTTATTTGGAAAGGTACAAGAGTCCAGGTGGCACGATACTCTTGAACATCACCAGAAGCAACAGTCCCATAAACAATCTGTCTCTCACTCTGGGGACGAGGTAGACCGGCTCCTAGAGCCAATCGCAAATTGCGCCTGCTTAAGTGGTTTTTGCCAGCTAAGTAAAACAGAAAGCGTGGGGATTATTTTCTTCTGTCAATGATGTCAAGTGCTTCGGGGCCGGTGCCTATCAGGGCGACGGTTATTCCTGTTCTTTTCTCGATTTCACTTATGAAATGCTTTGCTTCTTTTGGAAGCTTTTCAAATTGCTTTGCGCCTTTGCATTCGGGATATATGCAGTCTAGCTTTGTTACTGCTGCTTGTGTGGCTCCGTTGATTGTCACCGCTTTTTTTGCCACTTCGAAGTTGAATGGAGCTGACCGTCTTTCTCGTTCAGTTCCTGCGGCAATTTCGAACCATCCACGTTTCTGCGCTTCTTCCTTCCTCATTTCTCCGGGCAACGGGCCTGTTCCCACACGCGTCATAAAGGCTTTGAAGACTATGAGTACTTCATCAACCTTCGTCGGACCCACACCTGCTTCGGAGCATACTGCAGATGCGCTGGTATCTCTGCCGGTGACGTATGGATATGTTCCATAGAATAGCGAAAGCATGATGCCTTGGGTACCTTCCAGCAGGACGTTTTCTCCCTTCGTGATTGCATCGTTTGCCTCTTTCGAAACGTCTGTCCAATAGGGCTTTAACTCTGGCATGTCCTTCGCAAGCTTTGCGGTTCTTCGAACACGTTCTTCGATGGCTGGTCCCACGCCCCAACCTGTCGTGCCCAAACCCTTCAGATGTCCATCAGATTTGTCTTGAACCGAATGCTTCTCTTCGATTATAGAAGCTTGACTATCTACACCTATTCGGTTTCCTGCCCCTGTTTCGTCAACCTCTCTAAGGAACTGTGCAACGTGAACATTCGTGCCAGGGCCTACGAGCAAGCGACATTTCTCCTGCACAAAGCCGCCTGGAACCATATGCAACGCATATCGTTTTCCGTTGTACCAGATCGTGTGCGCAGCGTTGACCGAGCCAGTTCTAATACACAAATCGACAGGTTCTTTCAAGGCTAGGTAAGAGATTATTTTTCCTTTGCCCTCGTCGCCCCAAAAGCCTCCAACTATTACAGTGCAGGGCATAGCAACACCGGGTGAAGGATATGCCAGAGCTTATTTAAGATCGATCGAAACCTTCATGTAAAACCAATGATGAACAACAAGATGCCCAGCAATCCATAATTGATGGACAATGTTGCTAATTTGAAAGAGTAGGGGCGTTTCTAAACTCTTGGCCGAAAGTTCTCTGGGTCACTTGGAAGAATTGGGCGACTCTATCCGCCTATCATAATCAGGTTCAGGTTCAGCAGTTCTGCCCACGCTACGCTTTTCAATGGTATTTTGAAGGTGTTTCTGTATCCGTAGGGGATGCATTCTACGAAGGCTCGTCTTTGATACTCGTCCTTGTCGATTCTGGATAGTAATACGTTCACTATTACTGAGCCATCCTTCAAGTGGAGATTGACGTTCTTCCCGAGAAGGGATCTAGCTGTGTTCATGCCAAACCTTTCCACGTTTTCACCACTCCAGGTCTTTCTCTGCCAGTTTGCCCCAGCATCTCCTGCAAATGGGCAACTTCTCACCTCCAAACTCGATGTAGACTTCAATGTCATGATTCTTACATTCTGAGTGCCAAGGGTTTTTGCAATGTTCCATACGAGCACCTTGTCGGTAATCAAACACGCGTCTTTTTTGCTTTTAAGCCTCTCCTTCAAACGACACTGGACTCCAGCGGAGAGAGATGAGTTAAAGTGAAATCTTTTAAGCACTTCGTGCTGAATGCACATTGCTAATGCTTGAGACTTGGGAGGCCGAATAATACATGGGTCTATTCAATCCGAACGCTGTTTTTCTTTCTGATGTGAACTTACTGTTTCAATTGGCAATTCTTGTTGTCCTGATTCTAGGATTCTCTTTCAAACGTCGACGCATGTATTTGAAGCACGGCGCGACAATGGTGATTGCTGTGGCTTTGCACACGGTCGCCATCTTTGCAATAATGCTGCCCTCATTGCTTGCGCTGACAAGCTCGTTTGAAAGCTCGCTTCCTCTTACGTTGGTGGTCTTGCCACATGCAGTTCTCGGAAGTTTGGTAGAAATGCTGGGCGTATACCTCGTTCTGTCATGGGCGACACATCATCGCGACGTCAAAGTGTGCTTTGGAAACAAGAAATTCATGAAACCCACCATCATCCTCTGGTTGATAGAGGTAGCGATTGGCATATACGTGTACATCTTGCTCTATGTACCACTGTAGGGATTCATGAATCTAGAAACCAGCTAGACTGTTCGGTTCAGATGTGGGTTGCGGGTTAGCCATTCTGATCTTAGAACTCTTGTTTTGAACTCGGATTGCGAAATGACTTCATTCACGAGGGCGGAGAATAAAGTCTTAAACAGATCGATACCATACACTAGGCTACGGTGACCATTGAATGTGTGCCAAGCTGTTTCGAGAAATCCAAGAGGAAGTTACAGATTTCTTGAGCGGACTGATCCGCATAAACACGACAAACCCGCCAGGAAATGAAATCGAGGCTGCAAAATACGTTGCCAAGGCCTTGGAGCAGGATGGTTTCAAATGCGAATTGTTAGAGTCCTCACTTGGAAGAGGTAGCGTGGTGACTCGTCTCAAGGGAGATAGTAGAAAGCCGAGTTTGCTTTTGCTTTCACATTTAGATGTGGTGGCCGCAAACCCAAAGGAGTGGACCGTTAATCCTTTCGGCGGCATGGTCAAAGACGGTTTCGTTTGGGGCCGAGGCGCCTTGGACATGAAGGGAATGACAGCCGTTGAAGTCATGGCTTTGAAGCTTCTGAAAAGAAACGGGGCGAAACTGAAGGGTGACGTGCTGTTGGCTGCAACGGCTGACGAGGAAAGGGGCGGCGAAGCAGGTGCTGGATGGCTGGTTCAGAATCACCTGGACAAAGTTCATGCTGACTGCATTCTTAATGAGGGTGGAGGAATGGCTATGCCGATCAATGGAAAGGAAATGTTCACCATAAACACTGCGGAAAAAGGCATCTTGTGGTTCAAGGTCAGGGCTGCCGGTACGCCCGGTCATGGCTCAGTCCCTGGCGCAGCTGACAACGCCATTTTGCGCATGAACAAAGTTGTTGAGAAACTTGGACATTATCGCCCTAAAATCTCGCTTGTCCCGACTGTTAAGCAGTACGTGAGCGAAATTGCAAAATCGAACGATTTAAAAGACCTTTCAGTACTGCTTCAAGATCCCGGGAAGAGCGACCAGATCTTAGACGCGATGGCTCGGAAGGACAAGTATTTTGCTGAAGAGCTTCGGGCCAGGCTCAGGATGACTGTCACGCCGACAATGATCAATGGCGGAGTGAAAGAGAACATAGTTCCATCTGAATGCGAGGCAGTTTTTGACTGCCGAGTTCTGCCGGGGCAGACTACGGCCAAAGCCTTCGGCGAGGTCAAAAGTCTCTTGAAAGACGCTGGCTTGGACAAGCTAAGTTTCGAAATAATCCAGGCGAATGAGCCATCCGAATCGTCACTTGATACTCCGCTCTACAAGCAAATCATCCTGGCTTTGGAAGAGTTTCAACCAGAATGCCACGTCACTCCTGTCATGCTTACCGGCGGGACTGACTCTCGCTTCTTCAGGAAGCTAGGCAGCATATGCTATGGCTTTCATCCAATCCGACCTGAAACATCATACTCGGAAATGCAAAAGACGATTCATGGGATAGACGAGCGCATATCAGAACAGAACCTCGTGTTCGGAACCAGCGTAATCTACGACGTCGTTCAACGATTCATGGCTTGAAAACTGCAGAATCCCATATTCCAATGAATCAGACCTATGAGAAGCCAGCTATTCAAGCATGAAGTCATAAATACATGTTTGACCTGTTCTATTTCAGCATTGGGGGTTTCGGTTTGCCTGCGATAGAGGTTGGAAGAATCTGCGTAAAGCTGGTTGGAAGAGAGGCTGGAAGAAGATGCGTCATCGTTGACTTGGCTGACAAGAGCTTTGTTCTTGTCACGGGTCCGAAATCAGTGACGGGCGTTAAGAGGCGGAGGGTGAACGTTGGTCACATCGAGCCTCTTCAGGACAAGATTGAGGTAAAACGCGGTGTTTCTGACGAGGAAGTTGCTGATGCGCTCAAAACGGCTGGCAAGTTGGAAGCGATGGCGCAGTTGGTCAAACCCAATTTGGCCTAGTTTAGGCTCTCGACATATTGGAAGATCTCACAAACAAACGTCCTTTTTTTTCGAATTTTTAGGCTCCTTCCCAGGGGCATGTTTTCATAGAAATTGAAGACTCGACGTGTTTGCGTTGACGTATTTGTTCCTTGCTTTGTTCGTTGATATTGACCCATGTGCTTCTGGAGAATTCTTAATTAAGAATGTTGAGAAATGTGTTCGTGGTCATGGAAAATGGTGAGCCAATCGACCGAAGCTGGTGCCTCAAAGAAGACCGGGAAGTTGGGCATGCTTGGGTTCACTATTGTCTGGGCTGGTCAAATGCTATCGCTTCTCGGCACGAACATGACTGGTTTTGCTTTGGCGATATGGCAAAGCAAAGTGGCTCCTGACGTACAAGGACGAGTTTTTGCAACGAGACTGCTTATCGCTCAGATATCTGCGCCAGTAGCAATGCTGATGGCCGGACCTGTGGCTGACCGTCTATTCGAGCCAGGCATGATGTCCAGCGGCGGTCTGGCACGTTTTTTTGGGTGGTTGATCGGAACGGGTCCTGGCGCTGGCATGGCACTTATGTTTTTGATAACTGGAATTGCAGGCGCTTTTGTTGGTTTAGGAGCCTACGCTTTTCGTGCAGTAAGGGACGCAGAGGATGTCTTGCCTGATCACGATGCTAGAGCATCCGTCGAGGGACAAGCCCTGAGTGATTCTAATTAGCTCAGGCGCACGCCAAGCGCTTGAAAATCACGTTCTTTATGTCCGATTCCTGCGTTGCTTTCCAGATGGTTTGTGAAATACCTGAGGAAGATCTTCTGGAAGAGCCAGTGTGAAGTTTGTAGAAGGTTTCGGATCTTCGTGTAAACATATTCTTATATTTCCAACTCTTTTTCTATTCTGTGAGAGCGTAGAATCATCATGCCCAGAACTGTTGCTCCGTGGGAAGCTAAGCGGGAGCTGCTGGTGAAAGCTGAGGATAAGACGAGCCCTAAGTATGGACGCAATCCTGAGGACAGGCAGGCCGAGGATTACATGCTGCACGGCGTTGTAAACTTGGATAAGCCTGCAGGGCCAACGAGTCATGAAGTTGCCGCGTGGGTTAAACGCATCCTCAAGCTTCAGGCAGTCGGTCACGGCGGGACTCTAGAGGCCTAAGGTGTAGGCCAGAGAAATCCCAAAGTGACAGGAGTGCTACCAGTTACGTTAGGGGACGCTACGAAGGTTGTGCAGGCTTTGTTGTACAGTGGCAAAGAATACGTCTGTGTTATGAAGCTTCATGCGGATGCGCCTGATGCGCGCGTCAGGGAAGTCTTGAAGGAGTTTGAAGACCTTGTTTACCAGCGGCCACCTTTGAGGGCTTCCGTGAAGCGTCAACTCCGCACGAGGAGGATCTACTATTCAGATTTTCTTGAAATGGATGGACGCAACGTTCTCTTCAGAGTCGGCTGTGAGGGAGGAACGTACATAAGAAAACTATGCTATGACGTGGGCGAAGTACTAGGTTGCGGTGCACACATGCAGGAACTTCGACGAACAAGAGCTGGGCCCTTCCTCGAGGATGGCTCAGTTGCGTTGCATGATCTTGCTTACTGGTTTGCGGAATGGGAGAAAACCAAAGACGATAAGCTTCTGAGAGGATTTGTGCAACCTATGGAGAACGCGTTGGCTCTCATTCCAAAGGTCCGCATTAGGGATTCGGCTGTTGACGCTGTCTGCTATGGGGCTCGTCTTACTGCTCCGGGAGTATTATCGATTGAATCAAGTTTGGTTAAGGGTTCAATTGTGGCGATTATGACTTTGAAGGGCGAAGCCGTGGCCTTGGGCAGAGCTGTAGCTGATGTAGAAGAGATCATGCATCTAGAACACGGAGTTGTCGTTAACACGGAAAGGGTCCTCATGCCCCGGGGAACGTATCCGAGATGCTGGAAGAGCGGCGAAAAGATTAATGATTAGCAGAAGCAAGACTGCAGACCATTACTTTGCAGAGCATCCAAAGTCAACGCTTCGGTTTGGGTTGATCCGTGCTTGTCTTCGCGGAAGACCTTTCGAGTTCCTCACGGCTTCGGGCGTTTTCTCGAAGAGGCGCATCGACTTGGGGACGAGACTGCTGATCGAGTCAATGGTGCTTCCGAAGGAAGGTCGCGTGCTAGACGTCGGCTGCGGCTACGGGCCTATCGGGATAGCAGCAGCTGTTTTCAACCCATGCCTGCAAGTGACTTTGGTCGACGTGAATGTCCGCGCAGTGAGGCTTGCAAAACGGAACATCGAGAAGAACCGTGTTTACAATGCTGAGGTCAAACGCGGCGGGTTCTATGAACCTGTCAGGGATTTGGTCTTTGATTGCGTGCTCTCAAATCCCCCAGTAAGCGCAGGACTCGAAACTGTGAAAGCGATAATCTGCAACGCGCCTGAACACATGAAACACAAGGCCAGTTTTCAGATGGTTGTCAGGTCAAAAGTTGGCGGGAAGAGGTTGCAAACTATTTTCAACGAAGCTTTCGGAAACGTGACGGTTCTGGCAAGGGAGAGCGGCCACCGCGTCTTGGTGTCAGAGAAGCAATAAACGGAAAACTTCCTCCACGAAGCCACTGTGTGACCCAGTTTGGAAAACCTATAATAAACCATTGTTGAATTAGACTTTTCACGTTCAGAGCCTGGGTCTCCTATTTCCGCAAAGAATGGAGATGTCTCCCGAAGTCCGTATTATTAGCGCGCGCTTAAGCTTTTATGAAATCTTTCCTTGGC
>JBGPBS010000028.1:0-16145 GCA_041481365.1 Bathyarchaeia archaeon | reverse complement strand
TGCCAGAGCCATCTTCTCGGTGTTTCCACCCCGGGAATCATACAAGACCAGAACCCTGATCATAGCAAATCAACCTATCCGCTACAATCACGCCAACTCCTATTAATCATTTCCCACACTATGGTCCACCGACATCAAGAACACGCCATAGCTGTAAACAATCCAAAGAACAGCGATCAAAACCAGACCATGGTCCATGGCAATGTGGAAAAGTTACAATTTGACAGGACGAACGCGAGTCGCAAGAACAACGCTGCCCTGCTTCCTTTTCATATAAGCAACGAATAGAAGATAGTTCCATAAGCTATAAGTGTAGAAAGAAACTAGGATCATGCGAGGGAATGGTAAGCTCCTCATTCTTGGGAGAAAGGAGAGAAGGGAGAAAAAAGTTCTAGTCTTACCATTCTCCTCGCATTTCACGTAATTCATTCACATGTTGCTTTTAAGTATTTCCTTAGGTTCAGAACTCTTTCCAAGAGAATTCTTTCAAAGGATACATTTCTTGGGGCTTTTTTGCCCAGGCTATTCCCGAGTCCTAGCCGGGATATTTCAGTCTCCATGAAAAACGCGTAATCATCTCCGTCGCTGTCGTCTGATCAGGCATTCTTCGGGCGAAAAATCAGTGCCCGCAACGCCGTCTATGCTTGGCTCAAGAGCGAGCTTCCAGGCCATAGGGGCCTGCGGTCAAGCATTCGGGTTTGCTTTTCTGCACGAGGACAGTGTCTTCTATTCGAACTCCGCCGAAATCCACCAGGTAGATGCCTGGTTCATCTGTCACCACGTTTCCAACGATCAGCTTGTCTTTACTCAGTGAACTCAACGTTGGTCCTTCGTGGACTTCTAGGCCTACGCCGTGACCTAGGCCGTGAACGAAGTATTCGCCGAACCCTGCGTCGACTATTACTTTTCTGGCTGCAGAATCGACGTCTTTGGCTTTGGCGCCTGGCCTTATGGTTTGAAGCGCCTTGTCGTGAGATGCCTTGACAGTCTCGTACAGTTTCAACTGTTTTGTCGACGGCTTTCCAGCTACGAGTGTCCTCGTAATGTCTGAGCGGTAGTGCTGGTACGCGGCACCCATGTCGACGACGACTAAGTCACCTTTTCGGATCTCCCTGTCGGTGCAGCCCCCGCCGAGTTGGGTTCCCCCTCCGCCATGTGGAAACGCTGATCGAACGCCCGAGGCTATTATGGTTTCGAAGGCTGTGCCCCAAGAACCCCTTTTTCGCATGGCGTACTCGATTTCGGCGGCGACTTGGTACTCTTTGATTCCTGGCTTTATCGTCTCGTAGGCAACCTTCATTCCAGTGTTCGTTAACTCTGCTGCTTTGCGCATCAGTTGGAGCTCTTTTTCGTCTTTGACTCTGCGCAGTTCCCCGACGAGGTCGCTTCTCGGCTTCAGCCTTGTGTGCCCCTTGAGTCCCTTCGCTAGTTCACGGTAGCCTTCGAAGCTCAGCATGTCGAATGCGAGTTTCTTTATCTTGCAGACCTTGACCTGTTTTGTGATTGTCGCAATTAGGTTCTGTCCACGTTCGAGCATTTGGATGTTGAAGCCTTTTGTCATTGCTTTTGCCTGTTCAGAGTTGACGTTGTAGACGTAGATTGTGCCCTTGCCAGTTTTGGGTATCAGCATCGACGTCAACCCTGGGCAGCCTGTGAAATAGTACAAGTTGACTTCACTCGTGACCAGGAACCCGTCGAAACTCTTAACTTCGAAAGCTTTCTTTTTCAAAGCTTCTATCCGATCCAAGGATCATACCACCCTATTGTGAGCCGTGCTTTGCTTAAGATATCCTCGATGACTTATACGTTTTACACACTTTTCTCAAGAATGGAAATTCTTAATTATGAAGTGTCGCATTGTTTGCTGGCTCGTGAGTGTCTTGTCGAACAGCGTTGAAACTCGAGACCTAGTCAGAACATTCAAGGGACAGGATAAGCCAGTTGTGGCTCTGAACAGAATCTCGCTTTCAATCGAAGAAGGTGAGATTTTTGGGCTTCTCGGTCCGAACGGTGCTGGAAAGACTACGCTCATAAAAATCTTAACGACACTTCTCCTTCCAACGAGCGGCGACGCTTACGTGGGCGGATTCAGTGTGACTACTGACCCTGAGAAGGTTAGAAGGATAATAAGCTTGGTTTCCGGAGGAGAAGCTCCGGGTTATGGAATACTATCCACTAGCGAGAACCTTTGGTTCTTCTCGCAACTCTACGGTTTATCATCATCGGCAGCCAAGAAGAAGATCAGGGAGTTGCTCGAGGACCTGGACTTCCCGGAATATGCAAGAGTGCGGATGGCCAAGCTTTCAACTGGGTACAAGCAAAGGCTGAACCTCGCGAGAGGATTACTTAGCGACCCGAAGATACTATTTTTGGACGAGCCGACATTGGGTTTAGACGTTTTAACGTCGAAGAAGCTGAGGACCTACATTGTGGACTGGGCGAAAAGGGAAAGGAAAGGCACTGTTCTGCTTACGACTCATTACATGGCTGAGGCCGATGAGATGTGTGACAGAGTGGCCATAATTGACCGCGGAAAAATCTTGGCCTGTGACAGCCCACTCTCGCTTAAGGAGAAACTGAAGGAGAATGTGATAATGAGAATTGAGGTCTCCTCGGTTCAGGCTGATTTCAACTTCATGGAAAAGATGGAAGGAATAGTCGGTTATTCTCAGACTCGCAGTATTCAATCTGACACGACCAGCATCAAAGTTTTGGTGCGCGATCAGTCGGTCTTTTCGACGATTACGTCGAGGCTGGAAGAGCAGAAACTCAAGATTCTGTCAGTGAACAAAGCTGAGCCAACGCTTGAAGACGTGTACATTTGCCTTGTAGGGCGAGGCTTTGAAGAAGAAGAGGCCCACATCAGTGCTTGAACAGTTTATCCGTGACCTAAGAGTAGCTTACGCCAGGCTGTGGGTCAGGGTCAAAGGGAGCAACCAGGAACCTGAGTGGATTATTGCCGATCTGGTGATCCCGATAATCAGCTTAAGTGCCTACGTTTACCTGTACAAGGCGTTGAACGCCCCAGCAGAGTTCTCGGGTTTCGTCATCATCGGTGGAACGATGATAGCCTTCTGGGTCAACGTTCTTTGGAACATGTCATCCCAGTTCTACTGGGAGAAGGAGACAGGAACTCTAGAGACATACCTTGTTGCGCCAATTTCGAGAATGGCCATCCTCCTAGGAATGGCTCTGGGAGGAATCGTTAACACCACTTTGAGAGCCCTGGTCATCCTTGTTGCGGGAACGATGATATTTCAAGTCCCGCTCGCCGTCCATGAGCCCTTCACTGCGCTTTTCATGTTTATCCTGACGATCCTAGCGCTGTACGCTTTGGGCATGCTTTTTGCTTCTCTGTTCATGCTTTATGGCAGGGAAGCCTGGCACACAGCGAACCTCATGCAAGAACCGGTCTATTTTCTGTCAGGATCCTATTTTCCGATTAGATACCTTCCGGACATTGTTCAGTTGGTGGCATCAATCATTCCTTTGACGTTTGGATTGGACGGCGTGAGAAGAGTCATCATTGAGGGTCAAGGAATAGCTGACATTTGGCTGAACGTGGTCGCGTTGGTGATCTTCATCATAGTCTTGCTGCCTCTGGCAAAGTATGCATTAAACTACATGGAGAATCTGGGCAAGAAAGAAGGGAGGCTCACGTTAAGATGGCAGTAAGCACGATTCTGAGAACTATCAAGCAATCGATTTGGTTAGGCTGGAAAGTTGAGTCCAACTGGGCTGACCCGCTCGTGTTTGCCATATACTATCTCATACGACCGCTCGCAGGATTGCTGATCGTTGGCTTCATCTTCATTATTGGCAGCGCCGCCACGCCTGGAGCAGCTCTGAATCCGGAGTATTTCGCTTTCATGTTCATTGGAAACACTTTCTTCCTTTATGTTACCCAAATAATGCAGACTATGGCTATGCTGATTCACGATGACAGATCTCACTATGAAGTGCTAAAACACATCTACTTGACGCCTGGGTCTTTGACTTGGTACATCTTCGGCAGATCCCTGAACGGCGTCATGAACGCTTCAGTGTCTCTTCTTTTGACTCTCAGCTTCGGTGTGCTCATCTTTCAAGGGCTGCTTGGGGTTCAGATACCGATCAACTGGCTGGGAATAAACCTCCCACTGCTAGCCCTGAGCCTAGTGCTGGGAATAGTCTGCTTCATAGGCATGGGATTCATTCTCTGTGGCATAAACATCCTGACCTCACGAGTGCAGTTCATGCTGAGCGAATACGTGTCTGGAATCCTCTACTTGTTTGGCGGAGTCATATTCTTGCCACAAGTGCTCCCAATCTGGGGTCAAGCCATTTCAAATGCCCTGCCCGTCACGTACTTTCTCAGAACAATCAGGTTCTCAATTCTGCACCAGTCTCCGACTCCGCTTCAGACAGACCTGCTGTACCTAATCATAACAGTGATTGCAACGATTATTATCGGGATAATCTCCTTCAGAATCGTGGAACACAAGGCTAGGAAAGACGGCTTAATAGACAAAAAAGAGGAGTACTAGCCTCCCCCTACGATTGTGCGCGCCTGAGTTTGGTGGGCTGACGTGCATCTTTTGCCGGCGACGAGCTCGAATAGGTGGTCTCCCCCGTCGGTTTCTAGGCATTCAGCATGAGTTTTCCTGTGCGATCATGATTAGGGCATTCCTGATTGTTTCTCGGGTTGAAAGCGCATTGCTGAGAGAAGAATGATAGCCTTGATATATGTGGAAGTGAGGAGGGAGAAATGGAGAGGTTTTGGCTACCATCCTTCTCTGGTTCGGTCTGATTTCGCAGGTGCCTGGGCCCCTGTTTTCTTCCACTTCCATTAGGAGGTTGCTTTGTCTGTGGTTTTGCCCTTCAGTTGTTTCTTCCAAGCTGGGATTATTCCTCTGTCAACCATTACGACGACTCCCAGGCAGACGAAGCACAGGGGCACTCCTACGATTAGTCCTTCGGCGACCCACACCAATCCTGTGAAGAGCCAGGGAACACCTCCCCCTAGCTGGTCCATTATTGGTGATCCTCCTCCGCTGACTTCTCGCAGACCTATACTTACTTCTGAGAGCTGCTCTTCAGGCTGTCCAGTCTGGTTCACTTTGGTTTCTGTGACGCTTATGGCAATATGCGTAACCGTTCCATTCGCACTTATGAGTTCTCTCACGGCGAACGTATATGAAGTCACGTTTTCTGTTGGCACCTTGCAGTTCAATGTTCCACTCCAAAGCTCGTTGTCATAGGCCATGCTCAAATATGGTACCATTCCGCCGAAACCTGACGTCAAGATTCCCAAGCTTTCAACCGTTGATTCGAAGGATCCTTTTCTCATTTCTCCCTGAATGTTCTCACTCACGCTCTGCTGAATTCCGTCGGTACCGCTCAAACCGTGCAGATTGTTCGTTGTCATCGTCTCAGGCGAGAGCCCTCTTGGGGAAAAGCCGAAGTTGTCTACTCGTCCTAGCATACTCGTGTAAACTGCTGAAACCGAGATCGCCACAGCCAGGATAATAGCGAATGCCAGCTCGATCTTGATTCTTCTCTTCATCTGTTCCACCAAAAGATAACACTGTTACAATACGTGTTTAATGCTATGCTTTAGAACCATTCCGTTCTAGAAACTGAACAGGGTCAAGCAGTTTGCAAACAGCGTCCAAGTGGTATGTTTCACTTTCAGGCAGACCTTATTCTGACAAGTTCATTGAACGTAAGAAAAGCGTGAAGAGTGCCTTAATGATGAGAAATATGAGTGTTAGCCGCGCGCTAGATAGAAGAGCACTAGCCGCCGCTTACGATTGGAAGCAGTGTTATACGGTCTCCCCTCTTGAGTTTGGTTTGAAGTCCTTTCAGTTGGTTGAGGAGGTAACCGTTTACAGTGATTATGTAGTTGGGCTTGACATCTGACCCCTTAGGCTCGTAGATGGCCTTTTTGAACGGCCCTCCATACTTGCTCGACAGCTGAGTGAGCAGATCAGTGACAGTCACGTTTTCGTCTGTTTCGATTTCTTCTTCTCGCTTGTTTTCGGTTATGCTCTTTATGTGGCCGATATATTCGACCGTGATCTTCAAGATTATGCACCTATGCTTTCTACGGTATCCAATGTGGAACACTTTGTTATATCATTTTCACTTGAACGATCAAGAAACCTTGATCCAAGAAAATGCCTAAATACATGAAAACATGAAGGTTCAAAGCATTCTTGTTGGTGCTTTCTATCATGTTTGACGAGAACGAGTTGAGCGAAATTCGGAGGCGAAAGCAGCAGTGGGAAAAAGAAACCTTGTCCAAGAGCTTTGATAAGCTTCCTGAAAAAGGCGAGTTCGTCACAGGCTCGAGCATTCCGGTGAGCCGATTATACGCGCCAGATGATCTTGCTGATTTCGATTATCTGACGGATTCGGGTTTTCCAGGGGAGTACCCTTTGACGCGTGGTGTCTACCCGACGATGTATCGGGCACGTCTTTGGACTATGCGACAGTATGCAGGGTTCGGGACGGCTGAGCAGACGAATCAACGCTTCAAGTACCTGCTCTCTCAAGGGCAAAAGGGCTTGAGCGTCGCCTTCGACTTTCCCACGCAAGTAGGCTACGACTGTGACCACCCGCTTTCACGCGGCGAAGTGGGCAGGGCAGGCGTGAGCGTCAGCACGCTACGGGACATGGAAATCGTCTTCGACGGAATCCCATTGGATAAGATCACCACTTCTATGACTATCAACGCGCCGACTAACGTTCTTCTTGCAATGTACATCGCGGTCGGGCGGAAGCAAGGCCTAGTCGAGTCTAAGCTCGGCGGGACGGTTCAGAACGACATTTTGAAGGAGTATGCTGCCAGGGGAATGTATATTTATCCGCCTGAGCCTTCGATGCGGTTGGTCACGGACATCTTCGAATACTGTTCACAGCACATGCCTGAATGGAACACGATAAGCATAAGTGGCTACCACATCCGCGAGGCCGGCGCCACGGCGGTTCAGGAAGTGGCGTTCACGTTTGCAGACGCGATAGCCTACGTGGAGGCTGCAGTCGACAGGGGCCTAGACCTGGACAGGTTTGCAGGCAGACTGTCGTTCTTCTTCGCGGCGCACAACAACTTCCTCGAGGAGATAGCGAAGTTCAGGGCCGCCCGCAGGCTGTGGGCCAAGATCATGAAGGAACGTTTCGGGGCGAAGTCCCTCAATTCTTGGATGCTGCGCTTCCACACGCAGACTTCCGGCGTTTCGCTCACGGCACAGCAGCCGCACAATAACATTGTCCGGGTGGCTTTACAGGCCTTGTCGGCTGTCCTGGGCGGAACCCAGTCTTTGCACACCAACTCGTTCGATGAGGCCTATGCTTTGCCGAGCGATGAAGCCGTGCTCGTTGCGCTTAGAACGCAGCAGATAATCGCGTATGAAAGCGGAGTCGTGGACAGCGTTGACCCGCTTGCAGGCTCCTACTACATCGAATACTTAACAAGGGAAATTGAGCAGAAGGCAGAGAAGTATATTGATGAGATTGACGCCATGGGCGGGGCAGTGGCCGCTATCGAGAAAGGGTTCATTCAACGCGAGATAACCGACAGCGCTTATCGCATTCAGAAAGAGTTTGAAGCCAAGAAGCGCATCGCAGTGGGAGTCAACGAGTTCAAGATTGAGGAAGAGATTCCCATAAAAATACTGCAGATAGACCCCGAAAGTGAGAAAAAATTGGCAGAACGTTTGGCAAGGATCAAAAAAGAGAGAAATCAGGTCAAAGCGAATGAAGCCCTGAATAAATTGCGCAAGGCAGCTGAAGATGAGAAAGCGAATCTTATGCCGTTCGTGCTTCAGGCCGTGAAAGAGTATGCCACTTTGGGCGAAGTATGCGGCACCTTGCGGGAAGCATTCGGAGAACACAAGCCTTCGTCGATCTTCTAGCGAATGACGAAGAGGACGTCGCCTTCGCTTACCGATGAGCCCAAGGCAACGTTCACTTCCTGTATTGCACCGGGTTTCGGCGCGCTTATCTCGTTCTCCATTTTCATGGCTTCGATGACGCATAGAACTTGATTTGCCTTGACGTGGTCACCCTTGCTTACCTTGACCGAAACGATCTTTCCCATCATCGGTGCGGTCACAACGCCTTCGGTGACTTGTTCTCTCGTGACAGCTTTTCTTGTTGGCGCTGACTGCGTCGGAGCGAAGCTTGTTAGCGTTGTCTTTGCCACAGGCATCTTCAGTTCAGCCTTGAATGTTGCCCCCTCAACCTTTACTTGGAACGGTTTTTCACGGTCAATTTCGGGCAACTCTATTCGGTAGCTTTTACCTTCGATGCTCAATGAGAACTGCTTCTCTAAACTGTTCAGGTCCGCTTGTAATTGGACCGTTGTGGGTTTTCCATCAACTTTGGCGATGAAGGAGTTTTCACCTTTTTTTGTGAGTTCAACCTTTCTAGGCCTGCCGTCTACGAAGACATCGTATGTTGGCATAGTCATGCACCGTGTTTGCAGAGGCTTTGTCTGCCGGACAGGATCCAGTTTGCAGTGCTGCTTCTCGTCTTGGCCAGAGTCAGCGCCTTCACGCTGCTTGAGCTTGCTAGAAACACGGCTATGGCGACTGAAATTGCCGCGGCCTTTTCGAGCTCGTCGATTCTTTCGGGTTGGATTCCAGTTTTGGCTTCTTCTCGTTTTGCCTTTCGTTTCTTGAAGAACTCTAGTGCTGTTTGCGGAAAGAGCACGTAGGTTATTTTGTCTTCTTCGGTTTCGATGTATGGTTTGATGTCTTCTGGGATCTTGTTAAGCCCGGGTTCTAAGAGGTCGGCGGGTCTTACAGTTATGGGCTCTTCGTCGCCTATGATTCTCTTTTTCACCTTCGGGTCGATTGGAGCTGGTGGCTTCCCGTATAGGCCTTTCACGTAGTCCTTTATTTCTTTGGGTACGATGCTGTAGCGTTTGCCGGAGATGACGTTGAACACGGCCTGTATCCCGACGAGCTGGCTCGTGGGCGTCACGAGCGGCGGGTATCCCAGTTCCTTTCGAACCTTCGGCACTTCTTCGAGCACTTGGTTGAGTTTGTCCAGAGCTTTCTGCTCTCGAAGCTGTTCGAGCAGGTTGCTGAACATTCCGCCTGGGATCTGGTGGACTATTATCGAGGCGTCTACGCGCTCGGATTTTGGGTCTATCAGCTTCAACGGGTCATAGTATTTCTCGCGCAGTTCTCGGAAATACGCGCCGATTTCGCTCAATAACTCCAAGTTCAAGCCCGTGTCGTACGGGGTGCCCTTGAGTGCAGCAACGATTGACTCGACTGGTGGTTGGCTTGTGCCCCATGCTAAAGGCGAGAACGCCGCGTCGAGTATGTCCACTCCTGCCTCGCAAGAGCGCAGATAGGTCATCATCACCATTCCGCTTGTGCTGTGACTGTGCAGGTGGACTGGTAAGCCTACTTTTTCTTTCAGCGCGGTTATGAGTTCGTAAGCAGGTTGGGGCGCAAGCATACCTGCCATGTCCTTTATGCATATTGAGTCGCATTCAAGCCCAGAAAGCTTCTTGGCGAATTCTATGAAGTGCTCCACCGTGTGCACTGGGCTTATAGTGTAGCAGATCGTTCCCTGGGCGTGTTTGCCTGTTTTCTTGACGGCTTTGATCGCGACCTCCATGTTCCGAATATCGTTTAACGCGTCGAACACACGGAAGATGTCTATGCCGTTTTCGGCTGCTTTCTCGACGAATTTAATGAGGACATCGTCTGGATAGTTCCTATAGCCGACAATGTTCTGGCCGCGCAGGAGCATCTGCAGCGGTGTCCTCTTAACCTGTTTCTTGAGTTGTCGGATGCGTTCCCATGGGTCTTCTGTGAGGTACCTTATTGCAACGTCGAAGGTGGCTCCGCCCCAGGCTTCGAGCGAGAAGAAGCCAATCTGGTCTATCTTGTCTGCTATTTTGAGCATGGTTTCCGTGCTCATCCTCGTTGCCATTAGACTTTGATGAGCGTCCCGGAACGTTGTGTCTGTAATCTTGACAGGCTTAGTCGCAGGCGTCTAGACCCCTCCACGTACATATTGAGCTTGAGTGTAGAAAGTGGTGAGCTAAGGCGTAATAAATCATTTGCTTGTGTCGTCAGAAATGACATTTTGATGAAAGAAAACAATCCGGTTAAGGGTGCATTTCAGGCGATTCAGTAGTTTTCTTTCGCTTTTTGGTTTGTTCTAGGTATCGTTATCGTGAATTGGGCGCCTTTTCCAGGTTCGCCTGTTTCTTGGATTGTCCAGCCGTAAACTTCCATCATCTTCTTTATCAAGTAGAGTCCGTAGCCTGTGCCTCTGCCGTATCCTTTCGCAAAGAGTTTAGGTTTATCCGTAGAAGATATGCCCACGCCATCATCCTCGTAGACTAGTTTCAACTGCTCTTGGCTTTTTTCGTATCTTATTCTTATTTGTGTGAGCTTCTCACCGTATTTTAGCGAGTCGTCGATTAGGTTGTAGAACATTCGTGTCAGTAATGAGTCCGCAAAGACTGTCAGTCCCTTGCATCCGTTCAGGGTCTTGGCGCCTTTGAGATCTCCGAACTGCAAGACCGCTTTGTCGAAGGCATCAGCGACATCGACGTATCTGAGTTCTTCCTCACCCAGCGTCTCATAGCTCCTGGCAAAGTCGAATATTTCCACGATCTGCTTGCACCCTTCTTCCATGTCTCTGAGGCGTTCAAACATTTCAGGGTCACTTGCAGCCTTCTTTTTCAAGAGATAAGCGTTGCCCGTCACGACTGTAAGTTTGTTCTGCACATCGTGTCTTGTCAGGCTGCCAACTACTCGCAGTTTCTCGTTGATCGTTTCGAGTTTCCCCATCATGTGTTTAAGCTCTTCTTCTGTGTTTCTCAGTTCGGAGATGTCCTTATACATTCCCACGTAGCCTTCAAGCCGGCCGTCGACCGTGATAGGCGCGGCGGACACGGATACTGGGATCAGCGTTCCGTCTTTTCTTTTTCTCAGAGTATCATGATAGACATACCCTTCAAGGGCCCTCTGATTCAGATTGCCTGCTTCCTCTATCTTGTCCTTCTGGACTATGACATCGTCCAAATGCTTTCCTTTGATCTCGGCGAGAGTGCGCCCGAAGAGTTGCTCAAAACGTGGGTTGATGTCCAAAATGTGAAAATCTGAGGACAGGTAGACAGCAGCCTCGGGATTGCCCTTGAACAACCCTTCAAATCTCTGCTTGTTCTCTAGCATAATTCTTTCAGATCGTTTCTGATCAGTGATGTCAGTGACTATTCCTAGAATTGCCTGTTCGTCGTCATACTTTATCAACCTTGAATTGAGGATGACGTCTATTCTTTTTCCTTCTTTTGTGATGATTCCGAATTCGTATGGGCCTGACTCTTCGCCTCGCATGTTCTTGTTAAATGCGGATTCCACGCGTTCCTTGAACTCCGGCGCGATCAAGTCTAGGAAGTTGAAGCTGGTCGAAAAGAATTCTTTCTTCTCGTATCCCATGACTTCCTCAGCTTTCCTGTTAACGTATACGATTCTGCCCTTGACGTTGATGAAAATAATGTTGGGTGATTGTTCTGCCAGGTTCCTGAATTTCTCTTCGCTATCTCTCAGCTTCTCTTCTTTTCTCGCCTTGTCTGTCACGTTTCGCACAATAGCTACAACTCCAGGCTTGCCCTTGATGGAAGAACATGAGACTTCATAGCAGATTTCTTCTCCGTTTTTCTTCTTGCCTGCGACCACAGCGACATGGTAACCCTGGATAGCTATGGCCTTGAACATTTCTTTGCCGTATTCTTCGTAGGTTTTCTCGCCTGAAAAGAGAATCGCAGTTTTCTTTCCGATCAGTTCACTTCTCGAATAGCCAAGCACTGCTTCTGCGGCGTCGTTGCAGTCTATGATCGTTCTCTTTTCACCTATGACTAGAACGCAGTCTGGACTTACGCTTCTGATGAGGCTTCTTGAGAATTCTTCACTTTCGCGCAGTCTTTCTTCAGCCTTTCTGACTTTGATCGATTCGATTATGCTGTGAGCTAATTCCTTGTAGACAGTTCCAAGTTCTCCCACTTTGTTCAGGTATTGATTGGCACCTAGGTTGAGGGCTTTTATGGCTACTTCCTCTCGGCCTTTTCCAGTGAACATAATGAATGGGATCGTGTTTCCATTTTCTCTCAGCTCCCTAAGGAATTCCAATCCGTCTTTTTCAGGCATTTGGTAATCCGAAATGATAACATCGTACTTTTCCTTCTCCAGCCTTGCCGAGGCTTCGTTGACCGAGAGCGCCGTGTCCACTTGAATGGGCCCCTCCAGCTCTAGACATTGTTTGGCAACCTTCAGGAAACCCGAGTCATCATCAACATGGAGGACGCGTATTTTCTCGTTCAACTCAACTATTGCTTTCGCCGAAGATTCAACAGTGTACTCCTGCATCCTAACCACTTGTATGTCTACCGCTAACCCAGAGACAAGAAACATCCAAACGAAGAGTTACAACATGATAAAGCAGTTATGAAATTCCAATCAATACTCAGAATCACGCGCCCCCGTACAAAAGAGCGAAAGAGATTGATTATGCGAAGGCCGTAAATATCTGACTCGTTGACCCGTTGCTCGAGGATTCCTAAAATGCCAATATTCTTGATGATATCGAAGCATTGCCCGAAAGCTGTCCGCTGAATAACGAAAAAGCAAAGAAGATGAGTGGGGAAATCGCAGGCAAAATGTCAAAACTGACAAAGAAGCACAGACTCAAGATGATCGGAGGCTACAGCGTAATACCCGACATACGATACTCATGATATTTGAATCTCCCACTTCTGATGCTTTTCAAAAATTCGCGATGGAACCGGACATGATGAAGTGGATTGCCGCCAACACGACTGAAATAAAAATGGCGATGACTCTCGAAGAAAGCATGAGACTTCTATAAAAAAGCCCCAACTCCCTCTTTTTGTAACAGCATACGTTTCAACTGGTGACATGTCATTACCTGTTTGATATCGCTCAAAACAGTGCATCCCTTCAAGAGCTTAATCGCTCAGCCACTTTTCCTTGGAAATGAGCGGTTGACCTATGATATCGAGAAGGTTTTTTGACATTTTTCCCTCTTTCAAGAGCTGGGTGCCAGCCTGCCTAGCTGCTGCGAAAACCTCTTCTGCTTTTTCCTTGTTTTTAGCCAGGAAGCTTGCATGCGGTCGGAGTAGGGCGCCTGCGAACTCGACATTTGCATCTTTTGCGAGTTCCTTAGCAATTCTGAGCACGGTTCCGAAGTTGCCTATTTCCCACCAGCCACTCGTAGAGATTAGTACAATCTTGTTGATCCTGACGTCGGCACGGAATCTGGCACGTGTGCGACCGTTCCGCATTTTCAGTGCAGGATCTAAGAGGGGGACGAGTCTGTTTATGACGTTTTGCATTTCGCCTGGCAACGGGACGTAGACCGGCGTAGCCAACACGAGGATGTTTGCTTCGCGCAGCCTCGGATAGAGCATTTGCATACTATCATCGATGTAGCATTGGCCTGGCTTCTTGTTCCAGCAATGGAGTTCTCCACTGCAAGGTTTGACATCAAGGCGCTTGGCATAGAAAAGCTCAACTGACGCCCCAGCCTCCTCCATGCCTTCAAGAAAAGGAGTCAGGATCTTCGCAGTGTTGCCCCTCTCCATTCTTTCAGGGCTACCGTTTATGGCAACCACTTTGGTCAAGGAACATATTCTCCTGTTTTCTAAATAGACCGTTCGTCGAATATATGATAATTCGAAAATCTGCTTCTCGCTCGCCTCAGGCCTTGATTGCCATGGCTCACCGACCTAATTCCGGAATTTCGAGGAGACTAATTGTTCACATGATGCGCACGTCACGTCGTTAGAACGTGTGTTTCATCGTGTTTTGACTCTTGTTCTTTTATGGCTTTTCTCAGCAGGTCTTTGATTGCTTCGTTGAGGCTTGGGTAGTTGGAATGAACCAATTTCTCGCCGAACCTTTTGAGGAGACTGGCTGGAACGTCGTAGATTGTAAGGTCGACGAAAATCTCATCATCGAAGCTCTTAGTGTCAACCTCTTGAAACGACGCCAGCCTGTTCCTCCTCACATCCCTTCTCTCCGATCCTGCCTTCGACTGGAATCGTTAAAAGAGTAGCGATCCAACGACATCGACGAACAGCGGAGAGTAGAGTTAAAGTGTAGACTTAGAGGAAGAAAAGAAATATGATATTCATGAACAGCGATAACATGAAAAAATGACTGATAAATAAGACGATATCATTCGCGCGGGTGGGATTCTTCGGGCATCTTTGTGTTCCGGAAGTAGTACCAGAATAACGCGATTGAGACTATGTAGAATAAGCCGGCCATGAAGAAGGGCGTTGCAAGGAACCCTGCGCCGATTAGCCAGGCGCCGATGAAACTGCTCAGTGCGTTAGGTAATCTCCACAGGGCAGCACTTATTCCTGAGGCTACGCCTCGTTCATCTTCTGCAACCAGTCCCATTATCATTGACTGCTGCAGGGGGCTTGACATGTTCATCAGAAATGCCCTTGAAGCGTAGACAACACTTGCTGAGACATAATCGGGTGATAGCGGCGTAGCGAACATGAACGCAGTTGAAATTGCCTGTGTCACGACGATAGCTCTGACCATGCCCAGCCTTCTGGAAAGCGGAGGCGCCGCCAGCGTTGCTACTCCGATTACAATGTTTGCTACGCCCAATATTGGACCGCTTATCGCGTCGGAAATTCCGTATTGTGCTTTCATCCAAGCTGCCATCAGAGGCACGATTATGCCTGCGCCAAAGGCAATTATGGCACTGGCGAAGACGTATTTTATCAAGAGATCTTTCGATTTCATGTTAAGCAACGACCTTATGTCGAAGGCTGCTTCTTTTTTCAGCACTTTGGACTCGCTGATTTTGAGTATGATGAATGTTGAAGCTAAACTTAGAGCGGCCAAAATGACGTAGAGCAGAACGTGGCTTTCCCTGGTGCCAAATCCGAAGATCTCGAAGATCACCACGACGGGAATGGTCAAGCTTCCAATGCCGAAGGCCATGCTTTGTGCAAAGCCAAACAGGGAAAAGACACTGGTTCTCCTTTCGTCACCAGCCTTCTCTGCGATCAACGCGCTTGCTGAAGCTGAGAAAGCTCCCTCAGAAACTCCTTCGAGGATTGCGGCGACCAGCAATATTAGCGGATTTGTAGTCAAGGCGAAAATTGCGACTATGGAGCTTGCTATCACGTTACCGATTATTAGCAGTTTTCTTCTTCCATATTTGTCAGCAGCAATTCCCAAGGGGATGCTCGCGACAAACGTGGAAACACCCATGACAGTTATGACGATTCCCATGAGCGCGTAGGATACGCCCTGAACTGTCGTTAGGAAGTATGATATGTCTGTGTAGAACATTCCCATGGCGAGGGATGGCAACAGCATTGAATAGATAAGGTATCTTGCCTCTTTGGGCAAACCTCTGTACTCGTTGAACAACACTGATCGGCTCCAGTCACCGAGGGGAAGTGACGTAAGTGATGGATTGTCTTGTATTTGACCCTTCGGCCCTCGTTTTGATCTGGCACACTATTCGAGATATGAAGTTCTTTGGTGTGCCTTACAAGGGTAGACTGCTGATGGGGCTACCTTTGGATAGGCAAAAGTCCTATACACGCATGCGTGCTACGATGACCAGACAGGTCAGGGAGACTCTCTTGTTCAGAGAAGAGGTGCCTCACGATATTTTGACTAATCTTTCTGTTTCCTTCTTATTGATCTCTGACATTGTATTAATGAACCATCTGCTTGCTTGATCGTATTTCTTCTGCAGATCCTTGCCGTCCTTGACGAAGCTGAGTTGTTCAAGTTTCTCAACTGTTTCCGATGGGAACTCATAGTGCACGTAGCGCATTTTGAACTCGCAGTGAATGGGGTTATGTTTGATTCGGAGGGCTTCGACCAGCAGTGGGATGATGAGGTTATGGTAGAGGTCTACGGCTTCGATGTAGTTGCCCCGTTTGATTTCTTTCTGGATGAAGATGTTGAACATGTTGAACCTTGCCTGCAGCCTTTCCAGTCTCTGGAACAGCTTCGAGACAAAAGCCGCTTTATCCAGGGGTGGCGGTTTGATCGTTTTTCTTGTTGAAGTAGAAAACGTTGTTGCCATGGATCTCTGGTTCCAGAAACTTTTCTTTGCCACTCAGCTTCAGGACT
>JBGPBS010000027.1:0-17885 GCA_041481365.1 Bathyarchaeia archaeon | reverse complement strand
TTGTTATCTGGCACCATGTTTTGTTTGTTCCGATGGACGCTGCGATGTCGCTTCCTGTTACCCAGGTGATTTTTGGTGCCTCAACTGTGACCTGAACCTGTGCAGTATAATAGTAATATATGGCGGCAGCAACCAACGTAACTGAAACTAAGGCTATTATGAATCCAACGATAGCTATTCTTGATGCTCGGATTTTGTGCTGCAAGTCATATCGCCTATAGCAAGATATCATATACTACAGGCGGTCTTTTTAAGAATTATGGACTTGAAGTTCAATTTCGCAGTTCATTTTCATTCTCACGAGCGGTCCAGTTTAAAGTGGAGGTGTCACTGCATGACCAAACTCTCTCTTTTGCTCGCAGGTCATGTCACTTGAAAAGTGATCTTTAACACGTTGAAAGGAGACATATTTGACGGTAGGATTTTCAGGTAAACGTACAGGTAAGATGTCCCACTTGCAGTCGCCTGGAGATTGCTTATGCTTATGTAGATGGTTGAGGAGCCCGATAGACCGTATTGGGGACCTATCGACTGTGTTATGACTCCGCCGCTGATTACTGTCTGGTTGCTCGTTGAACCATCATGGAAGCTTATTATGCAGCTTGATAATCTGCCGATGTTCGAGCTGTTGTAGACCGCCAAGTATGCTGTCCAATTGTTTCCTACTTGATTGACAATTCTGAGTACGTAATCGTAAGTGATTGGCCTGGGAAATGCTTCTTCGCTTCCGTAGGTGAACTTGGACTGGTCAACCTCATACTGGTAGCAGGCTTTAAGCCAGTTTGCTGAACGACCAGTACTTGAGATACGGACTTCATCAACTGCTCCATTCCACCATCTCCCATTATAGTCAGAATATTGTCTTCCTATACTTCCAACTAAGCCACTGTCAACGATTGACATAGTCCCTGTTGCTGTTTGTTGAACTCCGTCAACGTACAAATAATTGGTTGTTCCTCTTCTCACTCCGACCACATAATGCCAATTAGTGTCGGTATAGGCAGAATTGCTTGCAGCAGTTGTCTCGCTGGAACTCCCACCGTTAGCTGTCTGAAATCTGAATTTATTGTCGGTGTTGAATTTCTGAATATCGTAACCAGCATAAGTTCCGCTTCCATATTTCATCTTTCCTGCTATTCCTGCATATTGGCTGGACACAGCTGATTTGGTCCATGCCTCAACAGTGATATTTCCCGCGATTTGCAGGCTTGCTGAATTTGGAGTTTGAATTTCCTGACTACTTCCACTAAAACTTATGGCGTTACCAATCTGTCCAGTTTGACCAAAAGTTGGACTGCCCGCATCAGTTCCGTTATTTGCGCTGGAAGTGGAGTCCTTTACGGCACCAGAACCTCCAGATGTCTCTTTTAGATGCCAAACTGCCATGTAACTGCTTTCCCAAACACTACTACTGTTACAATAACTGTCAAAACCAACTGTGCCATTTCCGTAGTAAACCCAGATCCAGTCTGTAGCTGAACTGGCATGTATTAGTGGAACCTTTACCCAGGCAATCATCTTATCGCTTGTGTGATTGAACTGTTCCAACTCATAGTATAATTCGGTCGTATTGTCGGAAGAGACGAATCGTGTATCATTTCCGTTAGTTTGAGCATGCCCCCAGAAATCAGCGTTAGAACTGTTAAATATGATGGGTACCGTGAAATTAGTCAAGTTCTCACTTATAGCTGAATTGTTAAAAGTGATTTTTTTACGATATTGAAAGTTAGTAAGCCATCCTTGAGGTACGCTAACTTGGGCGTTCGTGTTGTTCGTGGAGATTGCTGCGTTGCCTTGCGTTCCAGGCTGCAGAATTACTGATGGTGATGCAACTGGAATGGATGTTTGGCAAGAGCATTTGTTCTGCACGTTGCCAATTGCGGGTGTCAACATCGTGGCAAGTAGGGTAATCGTCAGAATCAAGGGAACAGAATAACCTGCTTTCAAGACTCTTCACCTAATGCGCTTGCTTCCTCGTTTAGGAGACAAGCTAGCAGGCTTGGAATTACGAATTGCCCTAACCCTTAGAAGTGCAAAAGGTTTCGGAAGTAGCTGAGACAAACCATGCACCCTCGATATCCTATCGTGGCATACGCTAGCATACTAGTTGAAAGTCAGGTCCTGATCAAATAAACTGTGTGACCTCAGAATCCTGATTTGAACTAACCTGTGTTTGATTACACCCAGCGCGGTCTTCTTTTTCAGTTTGCTCGCGCGAATAGAAGAAGAGGGGTTTGCGGGAGCAAACCCCCATTAGCAGTGGCGTCCCGACCAAGATGCCAACCACGTACAACAGAAGGCCGACCCCTCTCAAGCTAGAGCCCTGTGCGCTTTAGGAAATGAGAAAGAAAGGGTCTAGAGATTCTACAGTCAGCTATTCTGCTGTTATTGTGTTGGTGTGGGTCGGTGCGTGAATCATGCCGTATCAGACAACTATCAATTAGGTTCAGCTAGGTACGCGCCCTTCTCTGCTTGCACGATCATTTTTGCAGTCTTTATTTCATGCCCAGAGATCGCCAGTCCGATGGTTTTCTCTCGGACAGATATTTCTGACCTCTCATTTTCCAACAGGTCAGTCTCCACTGCGCCTCTCAAAGCATCGGCAAGGTGGATCTCCGCTTTCGCATCTTTCCCAGATGTCTCATACAGCCGCAGGATGATGTCGTCTGAGTCTTCAGCTTTCTTGATTACGGTTAGAATTATGTTCTCCGGCTGAACCGAGACAAAAGAGTAGGCTTTCGGTAGGTGTCCCTTGTGGCTGGCTTCGATGAGTGGTACGATAGGATAATTGAATTCGTAGGCTTTTCTAACTGTCAGAGCCTCCTTGAAATCTGAGCGGTGAGGGTATAAGGCATAGGCGATGTGGTGCTTTCCCTGATCGGTTAGTTCAGCCTCAGCCGCCTTGTCTACAGGCAGACCGAACGCCGCCCGCAACTGAATGGGATATCCAGCACTCCTAAGTAAGGTCATTCTGATCATGTCGTTAGCAGTGTCAAAGCCATACTTGCAGTCGTTAAGAAGGCTTACACCGTAACCCCCATCCTCGCTGCTGTGATCTATCCACTTTTGACCAGGAACCTCGTATTTGGCCCGTTCAGCTAGTGTTGCGTCGTGTGAAATGGGATTTCGCCGCTTGATAAAGCCATAAGGGGCCTCATAGGTTGTAAAGTCACTGCGAACGCTCAATGGGAAAGCCACTTTTACCAGCCTGTGCGCGGCATGCCAATCCACACGTAGCACGAAGTTCACAAGAGGAATCTTGTCGTATAGGAATATTTCCTGAACAAATGTTGAATCTGGCCGTCCCTCCTGGGCATATTCATATTTCACCGAGACCCGCACTCTTACTGGCCCATTTTCGACGAGCTTTGCCTCAACTGGATCCTTCAATTCGACGTATCTAACCCCTTCAGGCTGTTGATAGATGAATACTTCCCAAGCGTCAAAAACCGCAGCGTCTATGCGAGAATTAACGCAGGTTCTTCCCCTCACGGGGCGATCTTCGAATACTTGAATTCGATTCCCCCAGCCTTGGAAGATCTCTTTCCTGCTGTTTTTGTCGAATGTGCTCTCTATCAATCCTGTCTCTTTGTCCAATCTTACTGTCAAGAACTCGTTTTCCAGTTTGATCCCTTTCTCCGTTTCTTCAGAAGATAAGCTCGTCCTGGGCTGCCTCTTGCGACGGGTTGGTTTGGCTCGGTATTCTTTGTAGCCTATTGGCGGGACATCCTCAGCTATGAAGATAACTTTCCTATCTTCTGCTACTATCTGTGAAGGAATTGCTCGTCCCTGTTCATCGCAGATCGTGAATTCACCTTCTGACACATCCAGCGGAACTTCCACAACATCGCTCCTCGACCATGATAGAGGGTTGAAGACGAGGAGCGATTTGCCTTCTCCTGTGGTATCTATTCTGCATGAAATTGCCTTGAGGGATTTTGAGATTATCGAGTTCACCTTGCTAAAGATGGATCCGAAACATTCCTCGGAGTCTTTGTAGACTTCGGGTATTGAGGATCCGGGAAGGATGTCGTGGAACTGGTTTAACATTAGTTTCTCCCATGCATCTTTGAGCTCTCTGCTTGGGTATGCATAACCATATTTTCGTGCGATTGTGGAGAACTTTTCAGCGGTTTCCAGAAGGCATTCAGCTTTCCTGTTGTTCTTCTTGACTTTGGCCTGTGTTGTGTATGTTCCTCGATGAAATTGGAAATACAGTTCGTCGTTGATTTGAGGAATATTCTTCCCCTTTGTCTTCTTGGTCAGAATGTTGAAATACTCTTTAGATGTGGAGAACACTCCTTTTATTGGCTTATTCCCATGGGTGAATTGCAATGCTCTTTGTATCATATCTTCGGTGACCCCGCCTCCATGATCTCCCTTCCCGTAGAGCATGAGCAGATCGTCTAGTTGTTCACGAGAATTCAACAGTTTCATCTGTTCCAGTATCCTCGTTTCTTCTACGGTTTCATCGTATGATCCAACAGTTTGATGGGCGAAAATCGATGAGCCATCTGGAGCAGTCCATCTGAAGAAGTAATTTGGGAAAACTGTGGTATCGTTCCAGAGCATTTTCTGCGTCAGGAAGATTTCAATTCCGGATTTTTTCATTATTTGAGGCAGAGTCCAAGCGTATCCGAACGAGTCGGGGAACCAGGCAATCTTAACATCAACGTTAAACCTTTTTTTAAAGTATCTTTTCCCATAGAGGAACTGTCTTACAAATGATTCTCCAGAAGGCATGTTTCCGTCAGGTTCGACCCATGTTCCGCCAACGATCTCCCAACGCCCCTCCTCTATTCTCCTTTTCAATTTCTCGAAGGTTTCAGGATACATCTCCTCTAGCCACTTGTAATATTGAGCGCTGCTCTGGCAGAAGCAGAAGTTCGGATATTTCTCCATCAGTTTAAGGATCGTTTCACAGGTATCATGAAAGACCTCCTTTGATTCGCCGAACGACCATAGCCACGCAGCGTCTAAATGGCTGTGCCCTAGAAAGTAGCATGTTCCACCGACATTTCTTGAACTCATTTACTCACTTCAATGTCCATCGTACGCAGGCATAGAGTAGACTGTATCATTATAAACGCTTTAGGATGATGGCCGGCCAATTGCAGCGCGAGCATTTACCCATTTGGGGTCTCGTAGTTTATGATTGAGAATACTTCGTATTTGTCTCCAAGGGCCTCCCTTCCGTGGAGGTATTCTAGCTCTATTAAGAACCCGATACCAACGATATTTCCGCCTAGCTTCTCAACTAATTCAGCGTTGGCCTTAATTGTGCCTCCTGTCGCCAACAGATCGTCAATTAGCAGAACCTTCTGACCGGGCTCTATGGAATCTTCGTGAATCTCGATGGTGTCGGATTCATATTCTTTTTGGTACGTGAGGTTAACTGCCTTTGAAGGTAGTTTTCCTTTCTTCCTGATGGGAACGAACCCAAGCCCAAGTTCATAAGCCAGTGGTGCTCCTATTATGAAACCTCTGGCTTCACTCGATACTATGAGATCTGCATCCTTGTCTCGAAAGTGTTCAGCCATCCGTTTGATGCATTCTCTGAAAGCATGCTTGTCTTTCAGGAGGGGAGTTATGTCCCAAAAGACTACACCTTTGAATTTGGGTATTCGCCTTATTTTCGATTTGAGATCCAATTTTTCATCTTCATTTCTTGAGCCTTAGGCTCATTCAGATTAGTGCTTTCTGCAACGCGCTTTTGCATTCGCATGTTCTTTCTTTTGGTATGTTTGGAATTGCTTCGGTAATTATGCTCTTGACCTTTTCTACGTTCGCCTTCATAGTTTTCAAGACTTCATTTACGGTGACAGGCTGGTCTCTCCACACATCGTAATCAGTGACGGTTGCAATTGAACAATAGCATATCTCAGCTTCTCGAGCAAGAACGCATTCTGGAACAAGAGTCATGCCGACGATATCTGCTCCCCACGTTCTAAACAATCTGGATTCTGCTTTTGTTGAGAATCTTGGCCCTTCTATGCACACATATGTACCGGTGTGGTGAGTGTTGATGTTTATGTCGTTAGCCGCTTTTATCAGAGTCTGCCTCAACTCTGAACACATCGGTTCGGCTACAGATATGTGACATACCTGCCGTCCTGCATAGAATGATTGTTCCCGTCTGGTTGTTCTATCTATGAACTGATCAATGAACACCACATCTCCCGGCTTGAATTCCTCCCTCAGAGAACCAACCGTCGAAGGTGCAAGTACTCTTTGAACACCAAGTTTCTTCAAAGCGAATATGTTTGCTCTCGAATTGACATCAGTGGGCCTTATTGTGTGTTTTCTCGAGTGCCTTGGTAGAAATGCCACGCGCCTGCCTTCCAATTCCCCAATCGCGATTGAATCAGAAGGCGGACCATACGGCGTGCGCACCTTTATCTCCTCAACGTTCCTGAGGAGTTTCGGATCGTAAAGACCCGTTCCACCAATAATCCCGATCTCTGCCTTCATGAGGATTTACTCTCAGATCATGATTTATAAAAATAGCGACAGCAGCATTAACGGTTTCTTATTAGACATCGATTTGTCTGAGCTGGTTTGGTAGGGGATATGGCGCGCTGGTAACGTCTCAACCTCTTGGCGGAGTCAAGGCCAAGACACCAATCACCCAGAACAAGTAACGGCACTCTTTGAGTGCGAGCTTCAATGGATTATTGCAGATCAAATTCAATACGAGGAGAGAGTATGGCTGTCTTGCACTGAGTTCAAAATATGAAATCCAGTCAGATGAATCTGGCTCTTACATTTGTTGCATTGTATGGCAATCTTCTCCAGGTTTTCTCCTTCCATAATTGCTTCTAATATCGTATGAGTGTCTTCAGTTTTGTCGTCTGGAGAAATCCTTGCTCCACATCTTGGACATTTAACGTCTCCTCTTCCCTTGACTTCGGTCAGGTCAACGGTGAAGGACTTGACAATCTGCAATTAGGGTCTCTCCTTTCCCCATGACTGTTAATCTTCAAGAAATTTAAATGATTTATGGAACAATGTTTCACTTAACGAGGCACTTGCTTGGCATACGGTTTTGCTTGGGCTTCTTGAATGCTGCGGTACGGGCTGGGCTTGGTGATCAGGGTTTGACTCGTCTGAATGCGACTGTTGCGGCTGCGAAGGCGATGAGACTTTCTGCAATAAGCGCTGCTACCTCGATGGGTAGGAGTGGCACGTACACCTGTATCAGTCCTGCTCTGAGCATGTCTACAGCATAGGTTAGGGGATTAGCCAGTGAGATGGCTTGAATAATGAAAGGGGCTTTTGCCAGAGGGTAGTAGACTGAGCTTAGAAACATCAAAGGAGTGAACAACACATTGATAATTGCGTTGAACGCTTCATTGGATTTTATGAATACAGAAATGGCCAACGTTAGAGAGCCGAAAAAGAGGGATCCTAGGACCAGAGAACCAGCAATGTATAATATGCCCTCGGCGGATAACTTTAGCCCAACAAGTATCGGAGAAGCAATGAGAAAAACCAGAAACGCATTAAGCAGCCCTTGAAACATAATCGAAACTAGCTTGCTGAGTATGTACTGCCACCTGCTAAACGGTCCTACTACTATCTGTGAGAACATGGCCAACCTTTTATCAAGCCAAAGCATTGCTCCTGCCATAGTAGCAGCAAACATTATCTGCATGACTACTATTCCGGGAGCAAGAAACAGGATGTAGCTGATCCCGCCGTTGCCTGCAATTGTTTTTGGATCAATGATGGCCGCGTAAACGAATCCAGCGACGAAGATATAGAACAGAGGGGTCACCAGTTGGACGGCGATTATGGACTTGGTTGTCCAAATGCCAGCTTTCAAGTCCCTGTAAACAAGTCTAAGAAAGCTGTTCATCGTGGGCTGCTCCTTTTGAATTTACCATCTGAACGAAAACATCATCCAATGATGGTTCCTTTATGCCAATTTCTGTTATGCGCAATCCAAGCGTTGTCGCTACATCGATTATTTTGGGCAACGTTGAGTTTGCGTCCTCCGCATACACTTTCAAGGGTTCGTCATTCTGCTGTGGAGGGATTATCCTTTGAACGCCGGGCAGACCCTGTAGTTTCGAGTTTACTTCGTTGCTGTATTTTGCGAAACGTAGGTGAATCACGGTTACTCCTCCGAACTTGTGCTTAACATTCTTTATCGTGTCCAAAGCCAAGATTCGCCCGTGGTTGATTATGGCTATTCTGTCACAGATGTACTCCGCTTCTTCCATTATGTGCGTCGTGAAGAAAACCGTTACACCGTTTCTTACTTTTTCGCGCACGAAATCCAAGGTCACTCTTCTAGCCTGAGGGTCCAGACCAGTTGTGGGTTCGTCAAGAAACATGAGCTCAGAATCGTGCATAAACTCTCTCGCAACTTGAAGCCGTCTTCTCTGCCCGATTGACAGTTCAGGCGGCGCCGTTTTCCGAACGTCCTGAAGACCGAACTTGTCGAGAAGAAGTGCGATCCGCTCCTTTCTCTCCTTCTTCGGCACGTTCCACAAAAACCCGTACAAGTCAAGATTTCCTTCCACGCTCAGGGCATGCTCATAGCTCGGCTCCTGCTGAACAACTCCAATCTTGGGCCTAATCTTGCTCCCTTCAGAAGCAACGTCAAACCCTAAGACGGTTGCCCTGCCACTTGTCGCTCGTAAGAGCGTGGTCAAAACCTTTATGGTTGTTGTCTTACCAGCGCCATTTGGGCCTAAAAAGCCGAAAACCTCTCCCTTTCGAACGTTGAAGGAGATGTGGTCAACAGCGACTACTTTGCCATACTGCATCGTCAGTTCGTTAGTTTCAACGGAATATTCTGGCAATTCCTTCCACCAACAAAAACAATCTATGGTCTCTGCTAAATAGTATTGTGGAAAAAAGTGACCACTGCCACTTCACAAAGCGGCAATAACTTTCAACGTGTCCGGCGAGAACAGCACGACCGGCTTCTGCAGGATCGACGTTCCATCAGCTCTTATGAATGCTGCTTACACAGTCTTTGTGAACGACACCGAAGTTCCTTACACCTCTCTGTTGCAATCCTCCAACGACACGTACAGCACCTGTATTTCACCTACAACCAATCAACGCAAGAAGTAACGATAATACCCGAGCTACATTCACTCCTAATCCAATGCCTTTTGATGATATCAACGTTTCTAGCCGTGACGCTTAGGCGGCGAATGCGTGGCAAAATCAAGCTTTGGAAAAACTAAAATACAACAGAAGCGATACGCGATAAACAAATATTGCCTTCAGGGACAATCTACTCATTCAATCCAGGTGAAAATCATGAAGTGGGTAACGAGACAATACGTGCACGTCGACAGGACAGCGTGCCCTTGGTTGATAAGGAGATTTGTAGATCCAAAAGCCCAGTTCATCTTTGTTCCAGTCGAAAAGATTGAAGAGATCGCCAAGAATGAAGACGCGATTCCTTATGACGCTCCCAATGTGGAATTGGGACATCACGGTGAAAAGTGCAGTTTTGACTCTGTAATCGAGAAGTACAAGATTAAGGATCCCGCAGTTCTAGAGTTAGCGAAGATTGTTCGTGCTGCAGATACAGATAAAATGGAAGATGCCCCCGAGGCTGCCGGATTGGAAGCCATCATGACGGGTTTTGGCATAGTGTCAAAGGACGATTATGAAACCATTGCCAAAGCAGGTCCAGTATACGACGCGTTCTACTATAACTGCAAGCTGAAACTGGTCCGCGAGAAATACAAAGCAGAAATCGAAAAACTGGACAGGAAACAGCGCAGAGAATTCTTGAGAAAAAAGCTAACGGAGTAGACCCGAATCAGAACAAAGATGGTGAACTATGGTGAACCAGCGAAAGCAGTTGATGTTTGATCCACTACCTCCGCTTCTGTCCTCAAAAAGTGAATCACTTCGCTATTTTGTCCGACGTGATCTTCTGGAAGAGGAGTCGGCACGGGTGGAAAGCTTGTGGCAACTGCGTGAAGTCGAAAGAATCGTCAATCGCCAGTTGCCTGAAGGATCATGGGAATATCTAGGCGGAGGCAAAGAGCATTTGCGATCGACCGAAGACTATAATCAGATAGAAACATTCAGAGTCTTGGGGTTGCTTGTCGAGAAATATGGCTTGAACAAAGGGCATCCTGCGATACAAAAAGCCGTCGAGTATCTTTTCTCTCGTCAAACTGAAGAGGGAGACTTCAGAGGCATTTACGGTAGCCAGTACACTCCTAACTACTCTGCTGGCATAATGGAATTATTGATCAAGTCTGGATACGCCAAAGATCCTAGAATAGATAGAGGGTTCAAGTGGCTTCTGTCCGTTCGACAGAATGATGGCGGATGGGCCATACCTCTCAGAACTGCTGGCACGAAAGCTGCAACGTTTGTTGAAGCTCTTAGGAAGCCGGAGCTGATCAAGCCTGACACGTCAAAGCCCTTCTCTCACTGCATCACCGGCGTTGTCTTACGTGCTTTCGCGGCACATGAAGAACATCGAAAAACGGGGGAAGCCAAGGTAGCGGGAGAGCTATTGAAATCACGCTTCTTTCAACCCGACAAGTATCCCGATAGAAAAGCCCCAGGTTTTTGGACCAGATTCTCTTTCCCATTTTGGTTCACAGATCTCTTGTCCGCTCTTGACTCACTTTCTCTACTGAAATTCTCGGCAAGTGATGCGCAAATCAAGAAAGCGCTCGAATGGCTGGGTTCAAAACAGGAACAAGATGGAAAATGGAATTTGTCGTTACTGAGGGCAAACGATAAGGAGCTTAGCCTGTGGATAGGGTTGGCAATATGGAGAGTTTTCAAAAGATTCCATAATTAGAATATCGAGCGTTCGTATGATGCTTCGCTTTGTCCACTGCAAAAAGGAAAAGGTAGTCGCCTATAAGATTGGTTATTGTTAGAATACTGTTTCTTATGGCTGTCTGAGTCTGCTATTCTGAATACTCAACTGCACGGAGTTAGTTGACCAGATGAAACGGAAGTCGAGCAGGAAGATTGGGCATATGAGCATGACAATGACAGAGGAGGAACATGAGCAATGGCGCTGAGAGCACTCGGAAATGACCGCAGGAGCATGAAGTTTTCATGAAGAGAATGGGCATCAGCATGGAAGAAGGCAGAAATGGCATAAGAAAAAGGAAACTCCAGAAGATTGCCTCAAAGCCAAAGACTGAACCGTGTCAACCCGTTTGCTGTACATAGAGTCTTCTTAAGTCAATGCGTCAGTCAAGGTTGGCTCCTTCGAGGAGGAAAAGGCAAGACAGCAAACTATCATGTCACGAAAGAAGACAAGATTGAACTGAGCAGATTTGGGATCAAGGTTCAAAGTGAAAGAAACAGTTTGCGCGCGCTAGGCCGTTGCTAGATTCGGACAAAAACAGATTTTGATGGCTCTTGGCTTTTTCTCGAATACGTATCTAAATGCTTGTTCAGTGCCCACGAAGCCGAATAAAATCTGTCAAATCTGAATTCAGCAACACCCTAGCGCGCTAACAACGAGGAATGCTTCAAACATCTAGGAACCTATGCGACAACTCCCTCGGAGTTTCCAAAAAGCTTTGTGCACGGTGATGGCATGAGATTTGCTCAGGTACGCGCGCTCGAAAATCTCGGAAGGAAATATGCGATGAGAGAATGGACTGACGCATCAAAATGCTTCAGGAATCTGAGAAACTAATCATCGAGTTGCGCAAAATTGCCCTAAGACAGGACCTTGCAGTGTTCTGAGCTAATAACACGGATTGCTGATGTCGAAGAAGAAGCATACTGGCTGTTCATGGCATAGAGCCTGATTCAGCATTATGCTTGAAGTCGGGCAAATCTAGGCCTTGGGATGTCTGCTGTTAGCGACTACTACTCCGTAAATGGTTGCAACGATAATTATGAGGCCCACTAAGATGAAGAATGTGGCCCATAGGATCTCTGCACCGGCCCCTCTGACTACTAGCAGATAGAACAATATGCCAAAGAATATCAGGATTAACCCACCGATCAACGGGCCTATGAATAACTGTTCGTGTTTCTCGTATTTCTCCGTCTTCTCCCACTCTGCCTTTTCGGTTCTCTGGTCTTCTCTTCTTTGCTGTCTTAACTGTCTCCTTCTTTCCTTCCATTCCCTTCGAATCTCTCTTCGGCGTTCCCTCCAATCCTCAGGTTGCTTAGCTTCAAGTGGCGCACCGCATTTTGGGCAAAACGCCATCCTCTCATCTATCTCAGCCCCACATTTCGGACAATTCGGCATGGCTCTCACGCTGACTATTACTTGATTCCATCGAGCACGTATTTAACACCTCTTTTCAAGAAGCCTCTGAAAAGCATTATATCCTTCTTACGTCAAATACGGGTTCTGAGGCCAGCTAATTGAGCGAGGAAGTTTACAAACCTCATCGCCATTACAGAGAAGGCATCTTCAGTGCCGTTTCTGCAGGCTTCTTCTTCATTCTGATAGGAACGATCTTCATAACTAGGCCCCTCCTTTATGATGGTCTTCAAAATCTCTTCAACTCAACCGCATGGGCAAACGCAACCGTCGGTAATACTGCTATCACGGTTCCTGTTCCGGCAAATCCAGGCGTCCATACCGAAGTCTACTATGCTGCATTGGAATTCTGTCTAGTTTGGGCTGTATTCCAGGTTTTGATCTTGGCTTTCAGGTTCATTGGCGATTCACCACGCCGCAGGAAAGCTCGGACGATTTCGAGTGCAGTTTTCTGGTTTGGGGCCGCTTATCTCATCAATTCAAACCTCAATGCAACTGCAACAAGAAATGATTGGTTTATCTTTTGGGCTGCCATTGTCGTGTTGATAGGCGTCACGCTAATCGTCAGAGCGATCGCGCTGGCATTGTTGAAATAATATGCGTGCCAATCACTGTTTGGGACACTTGGAAGGCTGACATTGGAAAAGAGGCGCGCCAAAGTACCTTCTGAAGGCCGATAAACAAGGAATGCGTGTTCTGGGGGGCTTGTGTCTCAATTCTTTAGAGTTTCTGTCAGTTCTTCAATTCCTACGGTGGTCTGTTCTCTTTTCTTCAAGTCTTTTAGGCCTACTTTTCTTTCATTCAGTTCTTTTTTGCCAACGATCACCGCGTAGTCGATTTTTCTCCTGTCCGCGTCTTCCAAGGCTTTGGTCATTTTTCTGCCCATGACTTCAAACTCAACTATTGTGTTGGCACCCCTGAGCATGCCAGCGATCTTCAGCGCATCAGTTTTGGTTTCGTCTCCGACCGGGATTATTATGACCTTTTTTTCTACGGCTTCTTCCATGATTACACGTTGTTCCTGCATCGCTAGCATTATCCTATCAATCCCGTTGGCGACACCCACGGCAGGCGCAGGTTCTCCCCCGAACAGTTCAACAAGCTTATCATATCTTCCACCGCCGCTAAGTGCCACGTCAAGCTCTGGCACGTACACTTCAAAAATCATGCCAGTGTAGTACTCGAGACCTCTTGCAAAACCAGCCTCTACGCTCACACTAATCTCGCATCCACTTTCAACAACGAGTCTCAGAATTTCGCTCAGGTTCTCAACAGCAACAACAGCCTTTTCATAGCTGTCAACGCATTTTTTCATATCCTCCACAATTTTGGAAACTCTGTTGCCCTTGAGTTCTACTAGGCTTCTGAGAACGGTCAAGGACTTTTCTGAGGCGCCTGAGTTTTTGACGAGTGCAAGAGCATCGTCAAACTGTTTCTTGTCCATAAGTTGCAGAACCGCGTTCTGCACCTTATCATTCAATCCTTCTTCGGTCAACACTCCTCTTAGAACTCCAACGTGGCCAACTTTGAAAACGTAGTCCCTCAGTCCAACTCTATCCATCAGCCTGTTAGTCGCGCTCAGCACTTCAGCATCTGCTTCAGGTTTACTTGATCCTATTAGCTCGAAGTCCGATTGCCAGAACTCCCTGTAGCGGCCTCTCTGCGGTTCGTCATAACGGTAGAGGCTTCCAAGGCAGAAGAGCCTTAAGGGTCTTGGTTCGTTCCTCAAAGTTGTTGCGACAACCCTAGCAATTGACGGTGTAAACTCTGGCCGTAGTGCAACCATGCGTCCGCCCAAATCCTTGAAGGCAAACATACGCAGACGGACTTCCTCGCCTGCCTTTGTAGCCAAAAGCTCATATGACTCAACGAGCGGCGTCACTATTTCCCTGTATCCGAACGATTCCGCCACATTTCTAGCCCGTCTTTCGATATACTTCATAATTCTTGCTTCTTCAGGCAGAAAATCCCTCATTCCACGGACGGTTTTGAATTCAGGCATTTTGCATGTTCTCCCTTAGGCCATAGTCAACTGTGAAACCGAGTAGTAAACTACCTCGCCTCTGCGGTTCATGACTGCTAGGACTAATTCCTTCTTGAGACTTTGGCTCTGCCGTAGAGAGGTTGTCAAGTCTTGAAGCGTAACTGGTTTGCCCTCTTGAATGCTCAGAATCAGGTACTTCGCCGTGTCTTTGCTGTATTCTCCTCTTTCGTAGGCTCGGAAATCAACGCCCAAACCGAACCCTTCTCTGACGACATAGCCTCGGCTTCTCAGATCACGGTATGCAAGATACTTAATCCACGCCTCGCTATCAACCTGCTTGTAGCGTTGCAGGAGACCTTGGAAGTCCTCTTTCTCGCCTTTCTTGTCTTCAACTTCCAAAATACCTTTTTCCATAAGGTAGAGTGCTTCATAAAAGGCAAGCAGTAGCTTTTTGTCTTCGGGCACGCCGTATCCTCTTGAGGAGAGCTCATTCGCGTCTGATTCGTTGGAGATTTTAACTCCTTTCTCCGTCAGTAAGCTCTTGATTTTGAGTTCAGAATTGCCCGAGACATTTTCTTTGTTTGCAGTCATTTCATCAACCGTCGCTACTGGAGGTACTTACTCAAAGCAATTGTCTCCAAATCTAAGAAAGTCTTCCTTATATAAGATGCCGCTTTCGCAGACAATGGCCGTTACGTATTCAAGCGGGGTTATGTCAAAAGCCGGATTCAGGGCATTCACCCCCATCGGAGCGATTCTCATCGAACCAATACAGGTGATTTCCTCGGGGTTTCTTTCCTCGATAATGACGTCAGATGATTTGCTGGTCAAGTCAAACGTTGATTTTGGAGCTGCAACGTAAAAAGGAACTCCATGCTCCTTAGCCAACACTGCAACAGTGAACGTGCCTATCTTGTTTATGACGGCGTCGCTTACGATCCTGTCAGCTCCGACTATCACCTCGTCGATCATCTTTCTATACATGACGTACCCGACCATGCTGTCAGTTATCAAAGCGACTGGTATGCCATCCTTCTGAAGTTCATAGGCAGTCAGTCTCGCTCCCTGGAGTTTCGGTCGGGTCTCAGTGGCGATCACGCTAAGCTTCTTTCCTTGTTCAAACGCCGCTCTTATTACACCCAAGGCCGTGCCATAATCAACAGTTGCCAGAGCTCCAGCGTTGCAATGAGTCAGGATGACATCACCATCATGAATCAATTCGGACCCTTTCGTGCCGATCAAACGGTTTGAGGCTACGTCTTGGTCAGCGATCTTCTGAGCTTCCTCAATCACTAGGGTCACTATCCTCCGCACGTTTTCGCGTGAGTGTTTTGCCTTGCTCAATACTCTGTCTATTCCCCAAAACAGATTTACAGCAGTAGGACGTGTTTTCTTCAATATTTCCGCCGATCTTTCCAATTCACGAATCAGACCTACCTTGGTTGCTGATCTCGAGTTCTGAGCGGTTAAAGCCAGACCGAAGGCTGCGGCTACACCAAGCAGGGGCGCCCCCCTTATCTTCATTTTTCCAATCGCGTCGGCAACTTCTTCGCAGTCTTTCATTTCGAGCATAATTGTTTCGTTTGGAAGCTTCGTCTGATCTATTGTTGCGACCTTTCCATCATGCCATTCTATCGTACGCATTCGTGGGCCTCAATACACCGTTCTACCCTCAGGCTAATGTATAAATGAGATATGTCTCCTGGGAAAAAAGATACCGTTTTCTGTATCCAGACTGCAACTTGCGTTTTCTTGTTGACTTTGGGGTTCATTCGTTTCTTCCAACTGATGGTGTGAGCCGGAACTGGTTCCCATGAATTTGCAGCCATAAACGTGCATTTGGCGTTATTCACGTGCGTCTTGACGCCGTCATGTCATTTGCATAGAATGAGAGACTTCAGCGCAATATTCTATGCGCGCGCAGTCTATATGCTTCGAGCCTAAAACCCACTTTCAGTCCAAGCTCCTGAATTGTGGTGGGGTCAGGATTCGGTCTGCTTCTTCTTTTTCAGCATTTGTTCGTATTCGTCTAGCGTGCGTTCTTGAATTTCTGGACTGACTTTAAAACCCTTAGCCTGTGCTTCTATGCTCTTGGTTTCCCGAGTATGCATAATCCAAGCCCATATTCCAAGTGGCGGGACGATGGCTACGAAAACTGTCACAAGCCCTGCCACGTCAAATGCCATTTTGAGGTAGAGAGCCAACAATATAACAAACATCGCGTAGAAAACGGGCAGAAGCGACAGCGAAACAATTTCTAAGTAACCTTTAAGGCCGCCCACAGCGATTCCTCAAAGACGGAATGCTCCTTCGTTGCACTTAAGATTTGGCTTTCTGTTCAAGAATAGGATTGCGCATGTTAGTCTGAACTGATCGGTATGCGCGGCATTCGAGCTGCGCTAATGAACCGTTTTATGCTGCCCTAGGATTGGAACTTTGCAGAAAAGGAATCGCGGGAAATCTTTCGCAGAGATGAAGCGGCGTTGCTTGGGCTAGTACAGTACTTCTTCAGGAAAGGGATAGACCCAATGTGCATCTGGCTAAAGGTGGGCGCTCGCGTCGTAAGGCGACTTTACGTACGTTATGACCTCGATGGGAGACTCACTCGTAGATTTCAGTTTCTTCTTCCATTCTTCGCCGACTGCCACGAGCGAGAAGATCCCTGAAATCTCAGCCTTCGCTTTTCGGACAAGATTGACCAACGCTGCTTGTGTTTCTCCAGTTTTGATCATATCATCCACGATTAGGACGCTGTCTTTCTTCTTGATTATCTCTTTAGGAACGTAAAGTGTCATCGTCACACCCGAGTCCCTGCCTAGGATGTATGTTTCTTCAAGAAAGGCTTTAACGCCCACTTCTTTCCCTCTTTTTGCGATGACAAGGTTCACTCCGAGAGCGTTCGCGACCATCGTGGCTAGGGGAATCCCGTCTACTGCGGCTGATAAAACCTTCGTCACACGCTTTCCCGCGAAGTTCGCGAGCGCATGATTAGCTGCTTGCTGAAGGATGTTGAAATCACCGATGATCTCAGTGTTGTCAAAATACCCATCCTCATCGAACTTTATCCTGCTCCGAAGCTCAGGCTCCAAACCAACCAGCTTCGTTAACACCCGCCACAATTGCTTGGCCCTTGCCGTGTTTGGCAAAACATGGCCCTTCGCGTATCTGCTGAGAACAGTCACGGGCAGACTGGTCTTTGACGCCAGCTCACGGTACGTAATGTTCCTCTTATACTTCGCAGTTCTCAAAAGCTCAATGGTCATAAGCCGAAGCTTCAAATCCTCCGCGTGCGTACTCATAAATATCCCTTAAACATCTACAAGTCAAACCTCAAAGCACTCTCCATTTATTATTGCGTTGACAATTTAAAATTTTCCCTTCGATCATCGAACACGCATTCATAGCATGCGGAGCAGAACCACAACAAGAATTCAACGGTTGGCAGAACGTGTCATCGCACAGATGATGGATTTTCAAGTCTGGCACAATGATCAGAGGCAGAAGATCAATGCGTTCAGTGGCGGGTCCGCTGGGATTTGAACCCAGGACCTGCGGCTTTCTCCGACGTTCATCCTAGAAGGCCGCCGCGCTATCTGGGACTTAGCCTATCCATGCTGCGCTACGGACCCTGCTGGAAAATGATATGAACTGTCGAATATAGTTTTA
>JBGPBS010000026.1:0-18632 GCA_041481365.1 Bathyarchaeia archaeon | reverse complement strand
GTCTTGTACTCGCGTTTGGGCAGGACTGACTCAGGATTCGCCAATTTGCATGATGCTGGCCGTTTGGACATAGTTTATGAGTGTATCGTTGCAAGCTTGTTCTTGAGTCACGGTATTCGTAAGGACGTCCTCTTCCACGCTGTGCTTTACGGTCCGCCGCGTCCTCCGGTGCATTTGATGGTTGAAGGTGCTTCTTTGCACGATGTGCGCACGGACCTGCAGACTTGGGAGCAGATTTTGAAGAAAGTGTTAGCCGCAAAGTCGCATCCTGGCATAGTGGTCAACAGGTTTGGTTTTGAGACCTTGATGAAAGATGTTGCCAGCAGGGCTCAAGTCTACGTTCTTGAGGAAGGTGGCGAAGACGTGGCCTCCATTGATTTTGCGGACAACGCGGTTTTCGTCCTAGGAGACCATGTGGGTTTGCCTAAGAAGGTTGAAGACTTTGCTTTGCGTTACGGTCAGAAAATAAGCCTCGGAAGACAACCGTATTTGGCTGGTTCATGCATAACAGTGTTGAATTATCTTCTTGATAGGAAAGGAAAATCCTGAAAGAGGTCAGACTAAACTGACGATTGCTCCCTCGGATTTTGGTTCTCTCCTTTTCACTTTAATAGTCGGGGCCAAAGAAACAACGCGTTTAAGACATGGGTGATTGTTAGCGTGGATATCGCCCAAAATTTGAGGCTGAGACACGAGATTGAAAAGAAAGCGACTTTTCTCTCATATAACTTTTCTGTCAGACTGATGAGAAAACAACGATCAAGTGCTTGCTTTGCTGATTCTCACATCTGTCTTGAAGTGTTCGTAGCCTTTGGGCTCAATTGCACATGTCTTCACGTTCTCGCTCAGGACGATATTTCTTCCTTTCGTCACTTTGCCGATGGGCAGTAGCTCACAGCCAAAGTCAGCAACTGCTTGCTTTGCTTTTTGCCAGTCTTCTTGTTTTACGCTGAGGACGAGTTCGTATTCTTCGCCCCCGTACAGCGTCAGCTCTCCCAGATCCAGCTTGTTTGACTTGGCAAATTCTTCGGCTTCTTCGGCGATAGGAAGCTTGTCGATGATAAAGCCTACGTTGCTTGCCTTTGCGATTTCGTGAAGGCTCCAAGCTAGGCCGTCGCTTGAGTCGATTGCTGCTGTGACGGTTTTGCTGGTTCCAAGAGCTAGGCCTTCTTTTAGTCGTGCCCGTGGCATTAGGGTTGATTCGACGAGGTTCTTTCGTACGTCTTTCGGCGCTTGAAGGTCTTCGATGAGGATTTTCAGTCCAGCTGCGGCTTTTCCGAATGGTCCTGTAACGGCGACGATGTCTCCGGGCTTCGCCCCGCTGCGTAACATGATATCCGCTCTTTTGGCTGTGCCGAATACTGAGATGTTTATTATGAGGTCTGAGGCTTCTCCTGTGTCTCCGCCGATGATGTAGGTGTCATATTCGCGTGCTCCCGCATTTAATCCTTTGCCGATTTCTTGTATGTCCTTCTTGTCTAAGCCTCTGGGGAGTCCGAGTGATACGAGCAGTGCTTGTGGTTTTACGCCTTTTGCGGCGAAGTCACTGATGTTCATTACAACGGCTTTGCGTGCTGCCTGCCAGAGGCTCATGGTTTTTGGGACGTCTGTCTTGCCTATTAGCATGTCCGTTTTGAGCACTGCTAGATGACCGCCTCCAAGGTCGCAGGCTGCAACGTCGTCGCCGAACGGTATCGGTATTTTCGGCATCCTGTCCAGCTGTTTCTGTATGATTTCGATTATTTCTCTTTCGCCTAGCGTTTCTTGCTTGTTCATGAGGCACACCTGAGGGGTTTCGCGGATGCGCGTTCTTTTTTTCTGTTCAATTCTTGGTTGGCAATGCTTAAATCTTGTAGTTTGTTGATATGTGGGTCTTGGAGTAAAAGCGTTGCTGAAGATCAGGTCTTTCAGAAAAGGGTTCGATGAGCCCGTTTTTGTGGATATTTTTAATGTTGCTTTTGGGGATTATGATGACATAAGGATGGTGACGCTTGAGGATTTTGGGAAGATGATGGATGCTCCTCGCTATAATACTGATGGGCTCTTCATCGCAGAGTGGGACGGTGAGCCTGCTGGCATGGTGGACGCTTATGCAGATAAGCTGAGTAGCGAACGCAAGGGCATCATTCAGTACTTTGGGGTTCTTCCCGAATTTAGGCGCAGAGGGGTAGGCGGAAGGCTTTTGGAGAGGGCGTTGGAGAGTCATGACTCGAGGGGAACAAGGGTTGTTGATGCTTGGGCTCAATCTGACAGGCGAGCTTGTGTGTATCTTTTTGAGAGTTTTGGGTTTAAGTCTGTTCGTGTGACGAGCATGATGAAGAAGAGTCTGGTTGATCTGGGTTCAAGCTTTGAAGAAGCTGATGGTGTCTGCGTCAGGGAGATGCGGGTCGGAGATGATAGCGAAGTTTCTTTGTTGAATAGGCTTGATAATGAGGCTTTCAGCGAACATTTTAATTATAGGCCAAAGTCGGTTGAGGAGACTAGGTATGGTTTGTTTGAGATGCCCTGGTTTAAAGTGCAGAAGGTGTTCTTTGCCTGTGTTCGCGATGAGCCCGTTGGTTATGCTATAGCAGGGGTAGATGTAAGACTGAACGAAGAAAAGAAGGTTGAGTATGGTTGGGTTCTGGACGTTGGCGTCCTCAAGCCCCATAGGCGAATGGGTGTCGGAGCGAACCTAATGCTTCAATCGATGCGGTGGTTAAGGGCCCAGGGAATGAGAGACGTACTGCTTTACGTTGATGATCTAAACCCTACAGGTGCAATGAAGCTTTATGAAAGACTGGGGTTCAGGGTCACGCGCAAGAACCTCATCTATCGATTGAACCTTGCGTAAACGCATCACCAATTTAGCTTGGACCAAGTTCAACTGGCCAGTCTAAATTCCCATGTTTGATTACTCGTAATCCACGTTCTTCTAGGCCGTTACATGGTTGCAGCTGCTTTCCTGCAATGGTCCAACTGCGCAATGACGATTGCCTTCCTTGTTGTGGCCCTTTGTGACTTCTTTGTGTCTGTTTAAATAGGTGTGTTGCGAATTTTCGGTGATGTGCCTCGGTAGCTCAGCCTGGTGGAGCGGCTGCCTCGTAAGCAGCAGGTCCGGGGTTCAAAGCCCCGCCGAGGCTCTTTTCGATGAAGTGTATTTGTGTTGTGCGTGTCGACAGCAATGCTTATTAAATATTAATATTACAGATATTGTGCAGGCATAACGCCAGGCAAAAGGAATGAACCAAGGTGAACTTCCACCACCCGCCAAAGCTTAAATGCCCATACAAGGGCTGCGGAAAATCCTTCGAGAGACCAGCCGTTCTGACCGATTCAACCGATTTCCCGAGAAAAACCAACTATGCCTGCCCCTTCTGCATGTCCAAAATAGACCTGACGATGGAAGGCTTAAGAGTCGTGGACGTTAGAGCACTAGATTACCCGAAAGTCTTCGATTCACCAGCAAAATGTGCTCACTACACCAGTTTATTGAATTCAACCTTAGCCGAACGGCCCATACCAGACGAATGCCTAGTCTGCCCAAAAGTGCTCCAATGCAGCATCAGAAACAAGATAACACGCTGACAGCAAAATCCCTTCAGCCTTTCCAATTCTAGAGAATCTCTTAAATGTGTCTTTCCAAATTCTATCTTGCAAGCGGCTACAAAAGGGGCTGTCGGCTAGCTTGGTCTAGGCTTGTAGACTTGGGCTCTATAGACCCCGGTTCAAATCCGGGCAGCCCCACTTCCATAGCGCGCGCTCGGACCTAACAATGAAGTCACTTTGGAAAACTTGCGAAAAAGATTTGGGAAGATCAAGTATAGCGCGCGCTAGAGAAGTTAGGATTCAGCACATATGTAGTTCTCTTTCTTCAGCTCCAATGGACACCCGCCTCCGCAGATTTGCAATTGAGGGCAATCCTTGCATTTTGGCTCAGTATACTCTCTTTCTCTGATTTGCTCTGCGAGCGGGTGGTTCCAAATTCTTGTCCACGAATCCTTCAGGATGTTTCCGAGGCTTTCGAAATAGCTCTGGCAGGGATAAACATCGCCGTTCGGGCCGACGCACATGTTAGTGTTCGCGGCTGTACACGATTTGACGCCTAGGCCAAGTCTGACTGGATCCAAGCGGCAGTACTGGGTCGGTGTGTACCACAGAAACTTCAAGCCGAGCTCGTGTGCCTTGTCACGTATTCTTGGCAGGAGCTCGCTCAACGTCTCAATTGGCAAAGCGAACTCTTCGCTTACTGCATTGGCTTTTCCAGAATAGATCAGGCTGTTACATCCGAATGCCGCAACGCCTAGGCTCTTGAGAAACTCGATAGTGTCCGGGAAATCTGCAGCATTATGCTTGCTGAGGGTGGTGTTTGTCGTCGTGTAGACGTGACTTTTTGCAGCGTTTTTGATGCCGGCAACTGTTTCCTTCCAGCTTCCTTCCGAAGCCGCCATCAAATCATGAACCTGCGCTTTGTGAGATTCGAGAGTTACTTGAACAAAATCAAGTCCGGACTTTTCAAGTTGCTCAACGTATTTCTTGTCCTTGAGCTTTCTTCCGTTCGTCACGAGGCCCGTCACGATTCCCCTTTTCTGGGCATGAAGCACTAGTTCAGGCAAATCCTCCCGCAAGGTGGGCTCGCCGCCTGTGAAGGTTACGATGAAAACGCCAGCGTCGTGAACCTTATCGATAACCTCTTTCCACTGCTCAGTACTCAACTCCTCAGTCTCATGAGGTCCACCAGCATAGCAATGAACACAATTGTTTTGACACCTGAACGTCAGCGCCAAATCCATACGCAGGGGCGCAGAAAGTTTCTGCGTGAAGGGCTCAATAGTCTTGACATCCAGAAAAGATATCGGACAGATATTTTCAGTTTTCGCCAATGTACTGATGGCATAGACCAGCTTCTCATAATGCCGCTTCGCGGTCGCTCCGCCGACTCTGTACATTCGCCGAATCTTCTTCACAACCTCCGCCGAGGGCAACCCTTGCATAAAGAAATACGCATAGGCAGAGGCGGTCTCGTTCAGGAAAAGAACAGTGTGAGCATTTATGACCATCACCCCTTGGCCGCCAGATTCGATCCGAAGCTGCAAAGCCAAACCAGCAAACTGATCCTTGCCTCGATACGTGTGACGCCCCCGGGGGATTCTTGGTGCGCTGAAGACTCTCCGCAAAAAGCTCATTGTCACTCCTCCCTTCTCAGCCGGCTCCTCCCCCGGCGCATGCACAAGCGCATGAAACACAGGCACAGGCGCACGCACAAGCATGGCACGCACACACGCAATCAGCGTTATGATGAGCAGGCTGACTTGAAGGTTTGCCAGATCCAGGAACTATGGCGTTCGCGAATCTCTCAAGATTAACAACAATGTTGTTCGATGTACCTTCCACCGCAGTTGCAATGTTGTTGGCGAAATCCGCGCCTGGAATGACAGGCGGTCTTGCAGACTGTGCGGGTGCTTGGATGTTGGGGGTGTAGGTTGGATGTGGGTTGTAGTGGTTATAGCCATACCAGTACCACAGCCACAGGGGGCTGGGTTCGAATGCACTATTTCTGAATGCTGTTTCGGTGCGTGTCTTAACGTTGGGATCCAGGAAGAGCCAAAGCAACTGCTCATCGTAAGCTTTCGATGCCAATTCAGGTGTGCCAGCCTGTTCCACCTGCTCCCAAGCTTTTGAAGAAACGCTTCGGTAATAGTCAACCGTGTCGCGCCTGCAGTAACCGCGCATCTTCTCTTCAACAGTGTCTCGCAGGTTCATTACAGTCTTCGCCAGTTTCTCCTCATCCAGTGTGCTTTCTTCTTTTACAGCTCCAAGAAAGTCAATTTCATAATATCTAAGCGGCGCCTCAAGCGTTCCAGTCTTGTTCTCAAAACCCTTCATGACCTTCAGTTTAACAGAAGGCGAAGTAGACTCAACCCACACAGCCCTTTTCTGAAGCAGGCTGTACAGTATTTCAGTGACTATTCTAGGAGGCTTCATTTCCAAGAGATAAGAAGCTTCCACGGCTGTCAATCCACGTCTGATCCCGAGAGTCTCCATGGTAAGCGACGGCGTCAAATAACCCCTTCTCCTCACCCCAAAGACGACCCCGATAACTACCATGGCCAGAAGCGTGACGAGTAACAAACCTGGGGCAACATACGGTTGCCAAGAACCACCCGAACCTGGAGGACCTGACCCGTAGTTCTGCACGTACTGCTTGGGGAAAGAAACGCTGAAATTATAATCATGTTGCCCCGCCGCCAAATCCCTTCTTTCCCAATAAACAAACAGCCGTCCACCCTCAACATCAGCATTGTCCCAGTCAATAGACGTCTTCACCATGCTCTTGTCAACGCCTTCGGGCAAGAAGATCTTAACTCGAAGGTCAGGAACTCGCGCCATTGTCAACCATGCCGGAATAAACTGCATACCAACATTGCCCAGGTTCATCTTCGAATCATCGTAAATCATGTTGGTAACATTTGCCATTAGCGAAAAACTCAAAGTCTCTCCAGCAACCAGAGCCGAGTGCAGCTGCACGCGCACTTTGTAATCCTTCCCAGAACTTGAGTCAGAAGCCTGGAGAGGGTTTCCATACTGGTCCATAGCCTGAATGATCGTGAAATCAGCCGTTGGCTGGCCAATTTCAAGCCAATGCAGGTCACTGCTTCCAGCATCTTGCTTCAAGGTTATATTGTATAGAAGGTCAACGTAGCCGTTTTGATTAATCCAGATAGTTACTCCTTCAGGATCTAGACTGAAGGACAAGTTCTGGGCATAAGCACTGCTGATCGTCATTTGAACGAGGAAGATTGTTAACGCGATGGTTAGTAGGTGGCTTTTCACCATTTCGGTTCCTCGGTCACCTCGAACGTGTGCCCACAATAAGGACATGTCGCATACGGCACGCCAGAAACAATTTTGATGCCATTAGCATCCACAGACGCTGAGCAGTTGGGACATTTGATTTGAACTGCTTTCATTTCACCAGATACTTCGAGTTTTTGAATTATAATCTTAGGTCTTCTCGTTATGAGAAAGGCTATCACTAACGCAGTGATGAATAGTAAACCAGCAACAGTCAGTCTAGAATACACTTCAGAAACTGAGGCGGCCATCGCAAATATGATGGCGAAGAAAAGCAGAACGATGATTGCAATTGATCCAAACACTGTTTTTGCGTTCACAAGCATTATGCACTGCAAGATCGCAGAATTTAGCTTTGCGTCTCTAAAGAAGCGCGCGCTGTCAAAGAGTTCAACTAAGGTCTTGGGCCCAGCCCTTTTTAGGTATGGGTCCTGGCGGACCTGCCGAGCAGGTGGAGCAAGGCTCTGGGTGAAACACTTCAAATCCAAATGGAATAAAAATCCATGCGGATAAAGAGCGGGTTCGGACACAAAGAAAACAAATCCGAAAAGAATAGATTTTTATGCGGATACCCACCGACCCCCTTTTACATTCTAGCCCGTGCAAATCGTGGTCATTGCGATCGCGCCAAAGCATGGATAGAATGAAGGAATGATTGGACTTGAACCCGTTTGGGTCCAAATCCCGGCGGGGCCGCTTTGTGTCAACTGTTTGAAAAATGCAAAATCAAATCTTCCGTTTACAAATAGCGCGCTAAAACCAGAAGAGACGGACGTAGAGCCCATTTACATTCTAGATTTCACATTTCTAAGCATAGAGACCTTACGTTACCAAATCAAGAATAGAGAAAGGGTAAAGTTTTATCCAGCGCGCGCCACTTCAAATCCTAATGGAATAGAAATTTATGTGGATACCCACCGGTCCACCATCATTAGCGCGCGCGAGGCACTCATGATGTAACCGTCGTTAGCGTCGCACAGCGAAGTTTGCTATCTTGACTGTTGTCTTTCAAGTCTGGCGGTTTTTTTCTTCTTCCGCTTCTCTTCTCTTTCTTTCTTTTTCAACGGTTTAGGCTTTCCTGCGTCTCTTGTTTCTCCTCTTATGCTACTCAAGCAACTGCCTCCTTGCTCACACAAGAAGACGAAGCAGCCTAATCTTTTTTTCTAGAACAAAACAGGCGCGCGCTCCAGAGTCTGAGGTTAAGGCTATGATTCCTATGTATTAACCAATAGAAACCTCAAAATGTGAGAAGTGTGGAAAGATTATAGCAGAACCTAAAGAACTAATCAGAATAGCTAAGAGCTGAGAAATCCTAAATTCGTCAAGATTGTTAGTGTCTTGAATGAAAGAAGGGTATGTTAAGCTATGCGGTGTAAGCATTGCGGAGAAGAAGTGCAACTTCCTTTTCGATGTAGCTATTGCCAAAGTTGCTTTTGCCTAAAACACAGGCTTCCAGAGAGTCACAGTTGCCCTGGAACCCCTGCAAGAACCCCGCTTGGAAGTAGCCAAAGCAAGAAAGAAATGAACATTTTGCGAGCTGAAAGAAAACAGCAACCGAGCAGATCACCATCTCAAGAAGGCTTCAATTTTGGTAGGAGGGAACTTCCAACGTTTAGGTTTAACAAGAAAAGCCGAAAGAAAACTAACCTGTGCTTTCCCAAAAGAAGACGAGGAAAGTAAACGCAACTACGTTTTCTTTTCATAAACAGTTCGTGTGCGCTCAACAAGCAGTAAGTCTTTTGATTCAACATATTTGCTTGTGAGAAACAGCTTTGCTCTGATGCTTGGGCCTAGCGAATGAGCTTCAAGTCAATTAGAGAAAGCCAGACAATGAATAGATAAGACGAGGACGCGCGCAAGTTTTGGGCCCGTACCCACTCGGGTTCAATTCCCCACCGGTCCACAGATTCCAATGGTAGAATCATGGAACTAGAGTGTGACCCTCACAACGGTTTCAGGGAGTTCCTTGAAGTTTCTCAGCATAGTTTGGGCTACTGTATTCATGTTGGTTCTTCCATAATTCATAAGGACTGAGATCTTGGACTTACTGGGCAGTGCTGGAGATTGCTTGAAGGTGAGGTTGTGAATCTAAGAGTTGTGGAGAAAGAGGATTTGCCCTTGATTCTCAGATGGTTTAACGACCCTGTGTTCATTGGCAGCTGTAATCCTCTTCATGCTCAGCAATCCAAGACAGAAATTGAGAAGGAATATGACAACTTGGGTTCTGATGAGAAGTGGTTTTTGATAGAGAAGAAAGATGGAAGGAAGGCGGGTTTCGTAGGAACTCGTGTTGTTGGCTCTTGGTATTCTCTTCAGTTTTGAGCAGAAGCGCATGCTCCTTAGTGAAGAAGCAATAGTGTTAGCCATGTTTTTAGGGAATAATAGGCAAGCGTGGAAGCCAAGAATTCTGGAGCTTTTCCCATGCGCCTGATGAGTTGACTAGGCAAAGCTATTATACGCTGAATGTGTACGCAAGTAACGGTGTTCAGCTTGGTCGAAGCTTTGATTCTGGTGCGTGTAGGTTCAAGCGAAACTCTGAATTTCATGAAGACGGTTAAGGAAGAACTATGCAAGATCAAAGGTGTCAAGGAAGTCAACGGTGTATTCGGTCGCTGGGACTTCGCTGTCAGATTGGAGACAAAAACATTAGGAGACTTAGGCAACCAAGTTACAGACTGCATCAGAAGCATCAAAGGTGTGCAAAGCACGGAAACGCTTGTCATGGGTTTCTAGAACAGAGTCAAGAAAGCTAACCATCCTTTTTCTTCTCTCGCGCACGCTCCTAGAACAAAAATATCGTCTCGACTAATCCATAACTTTTCCGCGCCCTATTTGACAGGTTTCAGCGTGCCTTTAAGATTCAAGAACTCGTTCTTTAGAGTCGTGATATTAGCATAAACAACCTGATTTTCATAATCTTGCAAGTCTGTCACGGTTATCTTGTCGGCTTCTTGCCAGTAAACAAAGTAGACGTTGGGTCTTATTTCCACCTTCTTGATGTTGACGGTCTGTTTCATTCCAACTTGGGGACCACGCACTTGAGTCAGCACCATGGTGTTGTCGGTTTCAAAGTGCAGATGAAAAGTCATCGCTCCAAAATCAGCTTCAAACACATGACCAACGAGAGGAATGACTGCAGTTCTCCTTTCCAAGTCTTTCACCAACACACAATTATTCCGTCGGGTCCGGCTATAACGTTTCCGCAAAACAGTGTAGCACCGTAGATCTGGATGGATAAACTTAACCTAGCCCATGTTTCTACCGCTCGTTATTCTACACTTCCGCAAAGAAATTCTGTCTGTTTTTTGACACTGTGCTAGATAATCGAGTGAATCAAGAGGCTACTCATAGCGAACAAGATAGATTGGCTTGCTTGCCTCTTTCTTCTTCTGTTCCAGCGTGACGTTTTTCGAAGACCTTGCATGCAGAATTTGGACCAGATTCTCTTCACCGACTTGTTCAGCAATCGTAGTAGTAGGTAAGTGATCTCTGGGGTGTGCGGCTTTTGGTTCATCTTTCATTTTTGATCAAGAGCTTACATGTATATTAAGACTTAATAAACATTTTCAAGGAACTGTAGGACGCCAAGACAGAGCCGCGCACATCTTACACAATGGATCCAAGGATCATTCTTTGCTGATTTCTTTTACGATTCTGAGGGCTTCTTCCATGTGTTTGGTCGGGTTGAACTGAGAAGAAAACATGTGTCTGACTATTCCTTTCTTATCGATGATGTATGTGACTCTCCCTGAAAAAAGTCCCAGAGTCGAAGGCACGCCATAGAGCTCCCTGACTTTTCCACTCTCGTCGCTCAACAGAACGAATGGAAGCTTGTTCACCATCGCAAATCTGTTATGAGAATCAACGGATTGTGGGCTCACTCCTACTACTTGAGCGGCTGCTTCCACGAACACGTCATAGCTGTCTCTGAAAGCGCAGGCTTCGGCAGTGCATCCCCTCGAGAAGTCCTTGGGATAGAAATACAACACGATGATCTTCGTGCCAACGAAATCCCTCAAGCTTACCATCGTTCCTGACTGATCTGGAAGCGTAAAGTCTGGAGCTTTGTCTCCAACTTTGACCCTGCCCTTTACTGTTTGCTCATCACCCATGCCTAACTAAACCCGCCTGCCCTAGTGGCCCTATCACACATGTTCCAGCGTATACTCGCCAAGCCCTTATTTTCGAATCTTGCCTTATAAGGATGTGTAACTACAGCGCCACAATAATAGGCTCTCAGAATTCAGGTTGTCTTTCCTGAAGAAGCAGATTCGTCTCTGGTTCCCCTCGTTTGGCTATCCACAGCGGCATGTCTTGGCTCCCCAGTGCATGCGCTGGTCAGATCCGGAATCGAATCTTTCTCTGTTCGCTCGTTTATTCGTAGCGGAACAGATACAGTGGCTTCCCGGCTTCTATCTTCGGATCCTTCAATTCTCTTGTTAAGGAACCAGAGTTCTTTGCCTTTGGATTCATTTTGTTATCAGTCTTCAAACTACATACCCATTCGTGAAAAGCATTTTTCTGCATATTTGTTTTAAGAAGCCAGAATCCGAATTCACAGTTCACATCTGCGAGGGTTTGGGGATCTGCTCGACGAACGCGCTTCGTTTCTCCATGAAACTACTCTTTCAGCTTTGTAATTGCGATCAACGCCAACAAGGGCATCGGAATGACGGAAGCAACGAGCGCATAGTATGGTGATTGAGTGTAGAGGTAGCCGCCAACGAAGGGCGCCAGAACAGACGCCATTAGACTCATAGTCTGGGGAATGGAAACCCAAAAACCACGCCTGCTCGCAGGGGCAATTGTGCCGACGTAAGAGCTTACGAGGGAACCGATCACCAGGGAACTGCTGAAGAGGAACGCGGCCAGCATCAACGCGCTCGTCTCTCGGATCAGAAGAATGGGTATCATAGAGCATGCATAGAGAGCCAAACACAGGCCGATCGCGTTTGATCTCCGCCCTTTGTCTCCCAGCCTTCCCGTTCCAATGCCTATCAGCGTCATACCAGCATAACTGATTGAACCGAATAATCCGACGTAGAATTCGTTCAGGCCCAACTGTTTGTCAAGAAACGTCGGGACAAAAGGTCGGGCAACCGTTACAGAAAAGGTCGTCGCAGTGAGGAATGCTGACCAAACCAGCATCCGCCGGCACAGCTTCTTCTCTTCAGCCGAAAGCTTAGATCGAACCATCGGCGTGCCCCTGACCTTCGCTAGCTCCGCAGTCCGCTCATCCTTCTGGGGATGCTGGCTGTGGATGAAAAGGAAGACGCCTGTGGCTACACCGCAGAATACAGCAGCTAGTCGAAGCACCCAGCGCATTCCGATGGCTAATGCTAGGGAGGCGCCGATGGCTGGGGCAAAAATGTAGCTGAAGGAATAGCTGGCCCAGACGAATGAGAGAACAAACGCCAGGTTCTTTTTGTCGCTGATGGAAGTGATTATGTAGGCGTTCACGGCGGGCACGCCGATCATCGATATTCCCCAGAAGACGGCTCCAGGAATCAGCTGCACCCAGTTCTGTGCGAAAGAATAAAGTAAAGGAGCAAAAACCCACGGGGTCCAAGCTAGAATCAGGATTTTCTTCCGGTCGAATCGGTCAGCAAGCAGACCTCCAGGAAGGAGCATTAGAGCCGAAGCGCCATAAAGGGCGGAAAAAACTAGCCCAAGCTGTACGGGGTTTGCCTGCAGCTGTCCAATGTATATGGGGAAAACCCAAAAGTACAGGGCCTCTCCGAAGGCTCCTATCACGTTGGAGAGGCAGATCAGCCAAATGTCTCGGTTGAAGGCTTTAAACAGAGCACCAGTTGAGAGGAATCGCGTGTAGACTGTTGACCGAGACATCCTGAATCACGTCCGCTTATGCCGAGCTTAACGTAGAAATGGAGCGCGAAGCTTTATTCTTTTGGCGCGTTGAAGTCAGCGGTGTTTCGGTGGCCAAGTCTTGATTGCTTTTTCCAGAACGTCAAAAGCTTCTGCAAGGTCTGACTTGTCCGGATCAATGTTGCCGAGGCCAAGTCTGATCATCTTTGACTTTGCGATTTGATAGCCGTTCTTGAACAGGAAAAAGGTTCCCGGCACAGGCGCCAAGCCATAAGCAGGAAGCGCATGGTAGTTTATCCACTTGTAAGTGTCTTCGATCGGAAGCTTCACCCAATAAGTAACGCTGATTCTGTTCGGGAAATATTCAAGCCCTTTTTGTCTCAGCAATTCCTCAGTCTCCCGTTTCAATCGAACCCACTTTTCCTTATGCTCTTTGATGCTTTCTGTGCCCTTTGTCAACAGTTCCGCGGCGACCAGTTCCACCAAGTTTGAACTGTTGCCAATCGTGTACAGCACGTCCGAGTAGAGTTCTCCCACCAACTCTTCGTCGGCTAATGCTGTCCCGAGTTTCAGTCCTCCGAGACCGTAAGCTTTCGTGAAGCTCGACGTGACTATGCCATGATTCGGGTCAACTGAGAAAACCGTGGGCACTGCATCCCGTTCGAATTCCGCGTATATTTCATCGCACAAGACGAAAAAGCCGAATTCATCTGCCACTTCACATATGGCCTTGAGTTCGTCGCGGCCTGATATTGCGCCGCTTGGCGCGTGTGGATTAGTCAACACGAGCAATCCTGTAACCGGCGAGGCAGTTTTCCGAAGCTCATCAGCATCAAGCACGTAGGATTCCTCAGGTCTCCTTTCTAGTCTTCTCAATTTCGGGAAATGCTTCTGAACCTGCCTTAACAACGGCTCATAAGTTGGATATTCCACGATGGCCTCGTTTTTCTTCCTGTTCCTTTCTGCCAAGATTCTGATTATTCGCGCGTTCTGGCCTGACGCGCCTTCGCTTGAAATGAAAACGTTTTCATGTTTCACGCCGTATCTTTGAGCCAACAGCCTAGCTGTCTCAGGGTTGCCGCGTGAATAGCTGACGCTTAGGTCAACATCACCCAGATTCAACCTGTAACTAAAACGTGCCAGGCCGCTTGACCTAAAATCGTATTTTGCCTTTTCCACGCGACCGAACCAGTCCAAATAAGCCGAGTGATGCTTCATCGATGACGCCTGAGCAAGCTAGATCAGGTTTGACCCTTATCTTTTTCTATATCCCCTCACCTTTGAACGCACTTGGGTCAGATGCGCGTATTCGGGTGAGGCACGTGAACGCTTTCGAGACGAAGGACGGTTTGATCCTCGAAGTCCTCGTGAAACCGAGGTGTAAAACCTTCAGACTTGTGGCTGAAGGAGACGAGATCACCGTTTTTTGTCGGAAAGAACCAGTCAAAGGCAAAGTTAACAAGGAAATAACCAAGGAGCTTTCCAAGCTCTTTCGCAAAAGAGTGGAGATCGTCTCCGGGTTTTCTTCCAGACAGAAAAAGCTGCTCATAAGGGATGCAAAGAAAAGCGATGTTGAGCCCGTCCTGCAGGGCTCACAAGTCTAGCCTTGGGCTTTGAAGCGCAGTATCGCGACTACTCCGCCGAAGGAGTTTTTGAGCATCTGGCCTTCTTCACTTTCGCCAGATATCATCTCGACCTCTGCGTTGGTGTATTCGGCCAACTGGGCAAAGTCTTCTACTACGTCTTGGGTTTCGGCAACTCCCAGCGCCGGCGCTTTGCATTTCGGGCAGGGTTTTCCCGATAGGCTTTGCTCAAGGCCTATAAGCATCTGAGTCTTCAATGTCTGCTGCTCCTGATACCCACAAGCGTTGCATTTCAGCGTCACTCGCACCTTGTCCAAATCGTCAGAAAGCAGCAGTATTCTGACGGAACCATTTTGCAGGGCTCTCCGAACCTCTTCTTCGCCGTACGTCACCAATCCGGTGTCATGCCCAATCTCGTAGAGAAACTGCTGCATCAGCTTCTTTTCTTCAATATAGCGAATCTTGCGCATTATTTCAGGAGCCTTCTCAACGATTTCCTTCACGCCCTGCTCCTCCACGTAAGAAGTGTCGATCACGTCCAGGATCTTATCCTTCAGCATATAGTTCAAGTGATCACCCTTCTCGAAATCATACTTCGTAGGTCCTGGACCGCCTAAGATCAAACCTTTAAGGTTCTCGATCGGAAGAAAAGCCTCATTCGCATGACGCCCCACACGCGTGAAATACTCTTGAAGCCTCATATCCCTGAGCCGCTCATACCTTCGGGCTGACTGTCCGCCTGCACGCGTTTTTCCAGGCACTCCTGACGTCAAATTCATCACTATCTCAAGTCTTCTTCCCTGAAGCGTTGCAAGCGTGGCCTCTGAAGCGTCTATGAGAAGTATGCCGTACGTCTCCTTTTCTCTAAGCATCTCCTGCAGGTGCTCAGTGTGAAAACGCGCATCACACCTGTAGAGGTAGATGTGAATCGGCTCAGGCGGCACGATCACGTAGGTCTCTATCCTCTCGCTTCCTGGACCATTCTGGGGGATTGCACCACAAAATATTACGAGCCCGTTTTCCGGCGGTTCCTTGAAGAGTTTGAGTCTCTGCTGAACCTTCACGATGGCGTCCATAACGTTCTTGCGTGTCGTGGTGGACTTTATGTTCGACGCGGTACCATACTCGTCCCTGAGCGTATTCAAGACGTCGCTTATCTGCTTGCCATGTGGAACGTAAACTGAAACAAGCTCGGTCCCGCGGCCCTCTTTAGTCGCCAGCGTATTCAACGTCTTCCTCAGCCTGAACAGTTCTAACGAAGTCTTCCTAGGAGCGCTCAACTGAGTTCACGATAATCGGTTATGGTTCAAGGTTACATTGTGAGGAACCAAATAAATGATTTGGGAAAGAAGCTAAGCCGAATCCAGAGAGTCTTTCAAAAACGCCTTGAACGGCCCTATTTTCCCGCTGTAGTTGCCAGCTGAAATTCTTACAACGCCCGAAACGTTCGCCGCCGCTTGAACACCCGCGGCCATAGCTCTTTTGACAGCATCGACACTTAACCCGTTGATGACGATTTCGTACACGCAGTTTACGTTCTCCGGAACCTGCGTGTCTGCCACAAGCGCCCTCAACGTGGGACAGAAAGGATGATTCGTGGATGCTTTGAGCTTATATTTCAGCGAGCCAGCCTTCGACCCTGAACGGCAGATTCCATCCGGAAAAGGCAAAATAACTTCTTGCGCCTTGGCTCTTATCGCTTCAACGCCTTCTTCTGCCGCTTTCAGCCCTGAAGACCTGTCCCTGGCCAATATCAGGAAGTTTCCGCCAGCGACAGCTTCGGATGCGCCGAACGAGTCTTCCACTATAAAGTCGCCTTCCATAACGGGGATCTTCCACGCTTTTCTAGTTCCAACGAGGGCTTTCCTCTGGAATCCATCTCCGAATAGCCTTATGCTTCTGCCCACCTTGAGTTTTCTCTTCGCATTCACCATAGCATCGAAGGCCGAGGCCGTCGGGCACGTCATAATGCACTGGCCGATACGAAGTATCATCTGACTCTTCAGTTCAAACCTGCTGCGATTGTAGATCTGAATCAAAACCCCCGTTCGACCATCAGGCGTCGCATTTGCTTGGACAACACCTTCTATTCCAGCTTCTGCAGGAGACATAATCACACTCGTCGCTAGGCCGGTCGCCGTTCTTGCAGCAGTCAACGCCCATTTCTCGCTCTCAGCAGTTATCAACACTCTTCCCGCCCACATGGAAAACATTTCCGCAAAAGTGTCTGAAATTCTCAGAATGCTCCCCATTGGCGACGTTACGATGAAACATGGTCCAAACGGATCCTTGTCATCATAACCTGTGACTTTGAGTTTACTCTTGCTTGCGGTAGATCCTGACTCCGTCTCTGTCGGTGACATACCCAAGCCCCGATTTCAATAATTCTTCGTCTTCCTTAAGAGTCTTCGCGGTGGCGATGCAATATTCGTCGCTTCAAGTTTACTAGGTGAGTGTAGATCATGACACTAGTTATGCTTCCATACCCCAATCTTTCCTGAACACACACGATGTGGTGTCCCCACTTGAGTTCAGGCCTTCCACAATGGGGCGAAGTCTTGGTCAATTCTCGTGAGAACTGAAGTTTTCAGCGGTGAAAAATAAAGGGGGAGGTGGAACGTTGAGGGCTTTTGTCCCCTACAACGTTCCAGTGGCCCTCCATTTTTTCAGCTTCGCCGAACAGTCAAGAGGGCGCTCCTTTAGGGGGGCCATCAGTCTGGCAGTTCGCAATTAACCCTGATTGCTCACGTTTTTCGTGTTTTTTCTCAGGGAATCAGCCTTCTCCTTCATGCCTTGTTTTTCATAAAACATAATCGCGTTTTGCAGGTCTTCTAGAGCCGAGGCACTATCGCCCATGGCGGCATCATACTTGGCTTTCAATTCGAAAGCCGAGGCGACACCCACCCAGTTCCCAATTGACTTCAACAATCTAATTGCTTCATCCAGTTTCTCCTTGGATTGGCTCAATTTCCCTTGTTTAATGAATAGCCCGCCCAGATTTAGAAGAGCCCAACCAGCACTTTGTTTGCTATCATAATCATCGCATTTGCTAAATGATGCCAGAGCCTCTGCAAGAAACTTCTCGCTTTCCTCGAATTTGTTAGTGGTGCCATAGAAGACGCCCATTCCGAGTCTTGCTCTGCCAATAGCTGTCGGATTGCCTGATCTTTCTGCATGGCACAAGGCTTCCTGCATTAGGTGCTCGCCCGGTCCCAGGTCTCCAGTTTGCATTAGGATTCCAGCTTTCCTAAGAATCAAATAAGCAACTATTGCATCTTTTTCGCTGGCTTCCGGTTGGCTCTTACTGGGAAGCGCATCTGCCTCCGTCAAAAGTCGATCGTAAACTTGCAATGCCTTGCCCAATTCCCCTTTCGTTTCCCAGACGAGCCCTTCTTCGTCGATTTTTCTCTCAAACGTTTTGAGGTCAACCTTTCTGTTCATTGTGATCGCTCCGAAACTTCCTTCACCATATCGAATCGATTCAGCCTTATTTAAGCGTTTTCATCAAAGGCAATCGATAAACTAATATCAACATGCTCATAATAACACTTCGGAGGACTGCAATGAGAAGAATCAGCCTCGTCAGAGTCTTATCGGATCCTGTTAGACTTCAAATCCTGCTCTTGTTGATGACGAAACACATGACAATCAAGCAATTGTCTACCCGCATTGGACTTTCCCAACCTAACATTCACCGCCACGTGGGAATCCTGCTTGATTCAAAACTGATAACCCTGTCCCGTACAGAAGTAAAACGCAACATCATTGAAAAGTACTACAAAACTGCTATGACAGACCAAGAACTGCAAGCCGGTCTAGCCTCGAAGCTGCGAACACTTGACAAAGCATCTCTTGCCGCCAGTCTAGCCGGAGCCTTGATGGCGTTTATAGATCAAAGCATCCGTGTCATAGAAGAAAGACCTGAAAGCATCGAAAGCTACCCGATAGCTGCCCAGATCAACATTCTTCCCCTTGAAGAAGAAACAAAAACACAAGCAACCGAAGCGCTCCAAGGAGCCGGCAAAGAAATTCAAGAACTCACAAAAAAACACCCTTCGCAAGAGGGAAAACGCAAATTCGTTGTATTAATGATGACACTACCTTATGAATAGTAAACCAGCGTTTGCTTCATTGAGAAAAACAAAGGTGTCTCACCCATCCTCTGATCCTTCTCAAATCATTACCCCGAGAGTTTAAGCTTATTAACGTTGCATATTACTTTTCTCTTGATGGCAGTAACAGAGAGTCTCAGCAAAATCAGCTTCGAGGAATCATTAGGCGCAGAAGTTGTCGACGCTGAAAAATGTGTCGGTTGCGGTGCATGTGTTGCCGCATGCCCCTTTGACTGTTTGTCATACAAGAATGACAAGGCTATGTTAATCAAGGATT
>JBGPBS010000025.1:0-19257 GCA_041481365.1 Bathyarchaeia archaeon | reverse complement strand
GTAGCCTCTTCTCCCTTCTTCTTCAAAGCAGCAATGTTTGTTGTTATCTGTCTTCTTTCGTGTCGAAGTTCATTCAGCCTCGTCAGGCTTTCCCGCCAAACGCGGTCATCCTGAGCGAGCTCTTCGATCATCCGCAAGTTTTCAGGGTCTCCTCTCTTCCGCAGATTCTCTTTGACCATCTCCGGGTTTTCACGGATCATTTTCATGTCAAGCATTCTTTTTCACATGCACTTTCGCCGGACAACTCCAGCCAGCTTCGTAACTGTAGCCTTAAATAAACTATTTAACCTTACGAAGCTCTGGACCTGAAGAGGACACTTCAAGTTTCTGTTTTATCATTCAGTCGAAGGTTGCGAAGCCTGTTCTGACACTCGCGTCGTTGCCTCTATCGTTTTCTCGGCTATCGAGGCCGAAAAGAGCAAGTCGTCGATAGTCGCGATAAACTTGGACAGTTTCTCCTTGCACTCGATCTTGGTGATGACCTTCCGCTGCCTGTGGGTTGTCGCGACTGTCAAGCCGGGTGGCGTTTTGAAGTTGTCAGGCGAAACAGCATCCGCAACTGCCTTCGCTGTGGCAGAATCCTCATAGTTGAGGACTATTTCAGCTTCGATGCTTGGTCACCTTTCAATCGTTGCCCGACGAGATCGTTGACGATGCCGATGAACGTGTCAACTCTCCCGAGTGGTACCTGTGCTCCCGCGGCAATGTTGTGTCCTCCACCCTTCCCTTCGCATTTTTCTGCGGCAGATTGCATGATGTCCCCGAGGTTTATGCCTCTTGCTACGATGGCGTCCACCGTTCGCGCGCTGATCTTTGCCAACCCTTGGTCCTCAACGTTGGCGTACGCTATCAACGGCTTCTCAGGGTTCGGGAGGCCGCCTGAAAGAATGGAGCTTATTGCTCCTATGATCTTGTCGTTTATGAAATTCCCTCCATAGATCACGTAGATGTTCTCCATTTCTCGGATGCGCTCGGGCTTTTCCATCACCCAGCCAAGATACTTGTTGATATTTCGCCTATAGTCTTCCAGCACCTTGGTCGCTTCTTCAAATGAGGCGCCTCTGTCACCCATGCACACAGTAACGCCTAAACTTGATCGGTCCATGCGGCCAGTGGCGTTAAGTAGTACTGCAAATTCTCTTGCGTCTCGAAGCGGAGTCCATGGTTCTTCATTATTCAAAATGTAAACGTGCCCGATCAGGTCGCCCGCATGAAACCGTAAACCCTTCGACAACAGGTAATCCGCAAGGGCAGTGCATAACCGTTTCTTCTCATCATCCGACAAGTCCCTCAGGGCTCGCCACTTTTCACCGTTCTTGGCCTCGATATTCAAGTTCTTGAGGAAAGCCACGCTGTTGCCTTCCTCTCCGCTGATGCCCGGGATAAAAGGCGTCGTCGTGTTTGCCAGCATTCTGTGAATCGGGCGTGTCTCTCTTCCGAAGAAGATGAGGTCCTTCTCGACTGTTAGGGTGCCATCCTTGACTGCATCCTGAACAATCATCTCGTTCATTCCTCCCAGCGTTCTCTGGTCATACTTGTCTTGGAGATCGCCGAGAGCCCCTACGACTGCCACGGGCGCTGAATCAACGTTTGCCTCATCAATTGCCTTCGCGACGAAGTATGCCACTCCTGCCCCGCTGGTGTCTCTGGCTCCGTCTATTCCATGCAAGTGTGGGTTTACGTGAACAAGGTTATCCGAGTATTCGCCCACGACCTGATGATGGTCTAGGATTACCATCTTGAAATCCTTAAGCTTCTCTCTCAACAGGTCGATGTAGCCGCTTCCCAGATCGCTGAAGACTATCAGTTGCGGCTTGTCTGAAAGAACTTCGAAAATCTTGTCCTCGATCCACTGGGTTATTCGAATCCGGAACCTCGCATCAAGCCTGAGCAAGGCCTTGCCGATTATGCCTGCTGCAGCAACTCCATCGGCGTCCAGATGTGAGAACACATGGATTGACCCATCAGCCTCAACGGTCTCAACGATTGCCTTCGCTGCCTGTTTGGCCGAATCTAAAAAGCCTGCAATTTGACTCTCGCTAGCATCCATCGCGATCAAACTAGGCTAGTGGCCAAGTTATTTAAACGTTTAAGCTCATTATCAAAGACGAAAAAACCATCCGTTTGATCCTTAAGACTAGACGACTGATGCTATCTTTGCCTCGTACTTCCAGTTTTTCGGCATCAGTCCTATTCGTTTGTAGTATCTTGAAAGCTTGTGGATCTTTGCTTCAATGATCTGCAGTGCCCTTTTGTTGTGCAAATCAGTTCTGTTCTTTTCGCAGTGTGCGCCCAGATTCTCCGCCTTCTTCAGCAAACTGGCTAAGTCTTCAGGAACGGTCGGGGCAAGCTGTGCCTCTTTGAGAATTTTCATGATCGTCTTGCCCGTTATCGGCTTAACCAAGGGAATGGAATATTGATCTCGGAGAATCGTTCCAATGCGACTTGTGGAGTTACCTTCCTTCGCAAGTTTGATAACCATGGATTCGACCTCCTCTGGCTGATATTTACACCAGCTCGGAGGGCGCCTGCTGACCGGCCTTGTTTCATGCGATCTTCCGCTTTCCTGTTTAGGCATAAACGCGTCCCTTAGACTCTGCATGAGCAAGGCTAGACGAATATTTAAAATTATTGATCATTAAAGGAAACACGGGTTCTATTGTTCACGCTCTCTTTGACTTAGATCGTTTCTTGTACCATTCTGCAAATCTGCGAAGCGCCATGGCGCGGTGCGAGTGCTTGTTCTTCTCCGGAATCGGCATCTCTGCAAAGGTTTTTTCGCTGTTCGCGGGTCTGAAGATCGGATCGAAGCCGAAACCTCCATCAGACTTGTTTGTGTGTTCTTTGAGGGTAATCTCGCCAGCGATTTCTCCTTTGAAACATATGGGCAAGTTTACGTCTGCAGAGCGGTATGCTAGGGCCGACTGGAATTTGGCCTCCCTTTCTTTCATGTTCGTCATGATCTGCAAGAGACCCGCGTTACCGATCGTCTTGTAAACGTATGCAGAATACGGTCCGGGGAAACCTTTCAGGGCGTCGATGAACAGTCCAGCATCTTCAACGATGATAGGTAGGTGGCTTCTTCTGAAGGCATCTTCTACGCTTGCGCTTGCAATCTCTTCCAAGCTTTCACTTTGGATTTCCAAGCTTTTGACTTTTAGCATGCCTGCTGCAATCTTGTATTCCGCTAGTACCTTTCGTGCTTCGTTGAACTTGTTGACGTTGGCGGTGGCGAAGAATATGAACCTGCCCTCTGGCTGAAAACCCATGTGAAATCACGTCTGTCTCTCAGTGACGTAGCGTCCTCTTCTCTCTATTTCTTCGATCTTTCCTAAAACCTCTTTCGCTTTTTCCAAACCTAGAACGCTCGAATAACCATCTAATACCGCGTTGAAACATTCTTGAGCAACTTGATAATGGGTGCTTTGTAGCGCTCTCTTCATTAGATGCAAATCGACTGCCTTGGCTTCAAGCTCATTCGTTTTCTCCCCCAGTCCAAAATCCAAAAAGACAATTCTCTCCTCATGGTCTAGAATCATGTTCGACGTTGTCAAATCGCCATGGATTATTCCAAACTTGTGAAGCCTGCCGATTGCTTTGCCTATTCCTGCGCATGTGTGTCTTCTTTCCTTTTCCGATTGCTCGTTCAACAGTTCTTTGACTTGTTTTCCCTCTATGAACTCCATTATTATCGTGGCTTCTTTGACGTTAACTTGGTAGACCAGCGGCGTGGGCACTCCAGCCTGTTTTGCCCCATGAACAAGTTGTGGCTCATGAATTGTTCTGTACGTTCGAATATGCTCATCAAGTCTTGGCGGTCGGTACTTTTTCGGCAGTCGCTTCTTGATGATCACCTTTCTATCTTGCCATTCTGTCAGGTACAAACTGGCCTCGGCTCCCTTCTTGAACAGCGTTGAGGTTTTCATGTTACCCACGGGACTTCGGCTTTTTCAAGCCGCCATCTTAGCTTCACGAAGCTCTTTTCTACGGGCGTAATCATGTTGCAGTTGTGGGCTAAGACTCCTGTCCATGCTATCATGGCTCCGTTGTCCACTGCAAATTCGCTTGGGACGACGCAGAATCTTGCATTGTGTTCTTCGGCGATGGTTCTGATCATCGATTGTAGTCTCTTGTTGGCGGCAACTCCGCCTGTCAGTAGCACTTCCCTCCTTCCTGTATGGGCTAAGGCTCTCTCTGTCACCTCAGTAACCATGGAGAACGAGGTTTCTTGAAGACTGTAGCATAGGTCTTCAAGAGCGTATTTCTCCTGCTTCAGCAGGTTCGTAGCAGCGGTCAGCAGCCCGCTTAGCGAGATGTCCATGCCCTTGACGCAGTAAGGTAGGGAAACGAGTTTGTCTCCTCTTGCAGCAAACTTTTCGATGACGGCACCGAAGGGTAAACCCGATTTCTGGCGTAGTCCAGCTTCTCTGGCAAAAACGTCTAGGCAATTTCCTAGGGCAATGTCCAGGGTTTCGCCGAAGATTCTGTATCGTCCCGCGTCGAAAGCCGCGACTAGCGTGTTCCCGCCTGACACGTACAGCGTTATCGGATCATTAGCTCCCGTCTTGAGTTTACCAATTTCGATGTGCGCTACACAGTGGTTCACGCCTGCCAATGGACGGTTCAGGTACGAGGCCAAGGCACGTGCGACGGTAGCTCCTGTGCGGAGGCACGGTCCCAAACCAGGACCCTGAGAGAAAGCGATGGTTGAAAGATCCTGCGGCTTTACCCCTGATTCAGCGAACGATTCTTCGAGGACTCTGGCAGCCACATCCGCATGATGCCTGGCTGCCTCTCGCGGGTGAATGCCTCCCTCCGCAGGCACGTAAGTGTCTCTAACGTTGGTGAGTATTTCGCCTTGAAAGGTTGATATTCCTATGCCGAAATCGTCGGCTGTCGATTCGATCCCTAGGCAGTAGCCTATATTCGCGCTATTCTTTGGTTTTCTCATTTTTCAACATGGCTTCTTTCAGCTTTAGACATACAACTTTTTATTTAAACACTTCATATAATAATACTTGGAACTGATAGCGATGCCCAAACGCAACGACTTGGAACAAAAAGCTCTCCAATACGTCATGAATACCAGTCACGAGGGCGTTCTTCAGTCAGATCTTTGGCACAAGCTCGGGGCAAGCAGTCGAGAGGGTTCGAGGATATCCATAAAGCTGGAGAACAAGGGTCTGATAAGACGAGAAAAGGAGCTTCGTGAGGGAAGATGGACTTACAGGCTTTTTCCGAAGAGGCTTCCCGCGTCGATAGATTCAATAGCAGATTGTCCATGCCTGATGTGTCCGGACGACCCCAGATGTGATCCGTCAAGCACGATTTCACCGCAGGGCTGCGAGAGGCTAACAGGATGGCTTGTTTCAATGTGCTCGAGTGGCCCCCAAGTGCTGGGTGACAGTTAGCCTTGCCAAAGGCATGGCTTCAGGACAGAAAAAGAGATTACTATTACAAGAAGGCTAAAGAGGAGAAATACCGTTCCAGAGCAGCCTACAAGTTACTTCAAGCCGTGAAAAAGTATCATTTCATCAAAGAGGGCGACGTCGTTCTCGATCTGGGCGCCGCGCCAGGTGGCTGGGTTCAGGCCGCTAGGAAGAACGTTGGAAACACGGGTTGCGTGCTTGGAGTTGACCTGAAGTCTGTGGAACCTTTTGAGGAGCAGAATGTTCGGACAATCATCGGTGATATCAACGACGAGGAAGCGCTAAGAGAAATATTGGCTTTGCTTCCGAAGCAGGCTGACGCGGTGATTTCGGATGTTTCGCCGAACATCTCTGGAGTATGGGAGGTGGACCATGCCCGCCAGATGGGCTTATCTTTGAAGGCGCTAGAAATAGCGGAGGAGACGCTTAGGCCCTCTGGGAGCTTCTTTGTCAAAGTCTTTCAGGGCGATATGTTTGACGACTTTGTCAAGAAGGTAAAGAACCTTTTTCAAGACGTAAGAATTGTGAAACCGGAAGCGAGTCGGGGCAAAAGCTCAGAGTTGTTCATTTTGGGGTTGAACCTGAAGAAAACAGCATAATGAACGGCAGAGCTAAATCCTATCGTTCTCTTATATTGGCAAGGGGAAACGCTTGAGAATCATCGCAGCAGACTCTTCAGCGGCGGTGCTTGACGAGAAATTTGAACCGTTGACGATCGTGGCAGCCGCGTCCGTGCTCGTGAATTCACCATTCAGGGAACCAAGCGTCTGCTTGGCTGAGCCCGTCTTTGCGGATGCTCGCAACGGGCATGAGGTCGTAATTCACGAGGCAGAGCTTTGCCGAGACTTGCTTGGAAAAGTCAAGGCTGACGTCGTTCATCTGGACATGTCCTTGGGGGCCATTCCGCTCGAGCAGTTGTCACCTATTGAGTTCACAAACATGAGAATCTCGAACAGGGCGAAGGGGCACCTCCTGAAGATTTTGCCCCGGATACGCAGGATCGCCAATGAGATAACTCAGAAATATGGAATAGATGTCTTGGCTATAGGAAAAGAAAGCATCCCTGTGAGAATCGCAGAGCTGACCTCCGGTGCACATGCTATCCTGTATGCCTGTGAGAAAGTCATAAAAGACAACGAACCCGTTCTGCTGGGGTTGCCGTCCAAATGCCAATTTAGACTGTCTGGAAAAATGATCTGTCTCTACTCTCTCATGGCCGGAGAACACGATATCAGAGGTTTTGCGGAGGATCAGAAAGAAGTTTTGAAAAAGGTTAATATCGCTGAAATGTTAAACCCAGTAGCACGAGGGTTCAGGACCCTGAAAATAAGTCTCAGACCATAAAATGTTAAGAGAATGGGCACATTGGCTTTTGGGTTTTGGACAGGCTTGTCCTCAAGGTTCAAAAGAATCATAACAATATTGGCGTGTTTCCTTTTCTGTATGATCATAACGACAGCCGGCGTCCTGACTCCAATCAGTGCTCAAGACTCTCAGGCTACGAATGACGAGATTAATCAGTTGTCAACATCAATCAAGAACATGGGCGTCTGGCGAGGGGGACTGGCCATTTTCCAAAACAACTTTGTTATTGATCTGATCATGTTCATTCCATTTGCAGGGCCATTATTCGGCTCTTACGCGCTATACAACACTGGGTTGGCTGTCAATGCACAAAGCAAAAGTCCAGAAAACACGATGCATTGGCCTGCAATACTTCTACTTTTCTCTTTATTCTTTTTTCCCCACACTTGGCTGGAATTTATCGCGTATTCCACGGCGTTGGCCGCCAGTATCTGGCTTGCTTGGCGTATTGTACAGCGCAGAGGAAAGCAGGAGATCATTAGAACAGGCAAATTTGTCGCGATTTGTGCCGGATTGCTGTTGCTTGGCGCGTTCATCGAAGCCTATTTGATTTCATTGGTTTGATAATTGTGAGAGCACAGCTATTTCCTGCTGGTCTTCGTGATTTCCAGACACATGTCTAGTGCTTTTGGGCTTTGCGTTATTTGGCCCAAGCTTACGATATCTACTCCTGTCAAGGCAAATTTCATGAAGTTTTCAGCGTTTATTCCGCCGCTTGCCTCAATCAAGATCTGACTTTGGCGCTCTGCTTTCCTCAGCAAAGCACAGGCCTTTCTTGCTTGGTTTGGGGAGAAGTTGTCAAGCATGATTATTTCTGCTCCGGTCTTCGCTGCTTTCAAGGCGTCTTCTTCATTCGTCACTTCTACTTCGATTTTCTTGCTGAATGAGGCTCCCCGCCTCGCTTTGCCAACGGCTTTTTCGATGCCACCGGCTACTGCAATGTGGCTGTCTTTTATCAAGATCATGTCGTCAAGATGAAGCCTATGAGTGTCCCCACCTCCGATCAGCACGGCCTTCTTGTCGAAGTACATGAGCCCAGGAGCCGTCTTTCTCGTGCAAGCCACCGTCACCTTCAGTTTTGCCTTCTGCAGTTTTTCCACTAGATTACTCGTTATCGTGGCTATGCCGCTCATGCGTGAGAGAAGGTTCAAGACTGTGCGCTCACCAACGAGTATCGTCTTTGCGTCTCCGGAAACCTTAATCAGTTTTTGGCCCGTTCTGATTCTCTCCCCGTCTTGAATCAGTGTTTCAATTTCCAGCCCCAGACTTTTGAGAAGGATCGTGGCTTCTTCGATTCCAGCGGCGATTCCTGACTCTTTGGCCACAATCTCAGCTTCGGCAGTTGTTCCAAGCGGGACGATCAATCCGGATGTTACGTCGCCTTGCCCCAGATCTTCGGCAAGCAACTTGAGAAGCTTTTCTTCCATTATCTTACTGGGTAAGAACATGCTCTGATTTCATGTTCATTTTGGCTTAAAACCTTTCATCTTTCTGTTATGGACGTTATCGTCTGCACGGCTTCTTCAACCCCGTCATACTGCAGGACTTCTTGCTGAATCGTCTTGAGCTTCTCCTGAGGTCCGCCTTCCAGGATTTGTTTGACACCTTTCAGGAGTTCCTGCCTGTTCAGATTCTCCTGAAGAAGGATTCTGGCCACGCCTAGGTCACTGGCTTGTTTGGCATTGTTGATCTGCTCCGTGTGGCTAGGCGTCGGCACGAGTATTGTCGGCTTGCCGTAGCACATGGCCTGTGTTATTGTGCCGTGACCCGCCCGTGCAATCACCAAGTCGCATGCTTTCAAGTATTCGAAACGGTTTGGAATCCATCTGTAGATCGTCACGTTGCCATGGCGTATCGGTCTGCTGTTGTCATCTGGATAACCAAGTGACATGACGATTTCGTAGTCTTTTGGAAATTCAAGCAGGGTCTTTCTCATTAGACCTATCAGGAACGCTTTTTCTTTGATTGGGCCGCTTATCGGCACGAAAATCATGGGTTTGCCAGCAGGTAGCTTCAACTTGCTCCGTAGTTTGTCCTCGGAATCCAATTCATCGGGGCGAACTTCCAAAATTGGCCCTATCAGTCTCACGTTCTTTCTATAAGACTTGGGTATGTTCAGGTTTCCGGCTGATATGGTGTAGGGAGACGGGAAATCCGGTATCAGAACAGTGTTTCCACTGGTCCACATTTTTCCGATGAGTGTTAGAGCGATTGAGTCAGCTAACCTTGCCAAGTGCAAGTGGTGTTTTTTTCTGGGGACTATCAGCTGAAACTGATTCAATATGCAGATTTTCGGTATGCCGAGAAGCCGTGCGGCTAGTAGACTTGAGATGCGCGAATCTGAAACGACAACGTCTGGCTCGAAGGTTTCCATGAACTTGACTTCAGCGTTCACCTGTTTCAGAAGTGCGAAGGAGGCGAAAAACGGACCAGGGTTAACTGCCGTCTGTCTGAAATCGATCGACCCGTCGGGCTTTACTTGGAAGCCTATCGGTGGGGCCTTCATTAGCGGAAGCTTTTCATGCTCAACATAATGGATGCCGTCCCGATAGGTTGAGAATGCCACTTGAACGTGTTCTTTCTGGAGCTTTTTTGCGATTGGTATGACTCTGCCAACGTGGCCTAAGCCTATTCCGCATGGGGCAAAGTAGACTCGCATGACATCATTTCCCGGTGAGGGCTTTACGTTTCACTTCGCCTTTCGGTGTTTCTTCCTCGAAGATTATGGCTTGAAACTTGTAGAGCCTTGTGCCGTCAAGCAGCCAGTTGTCTGGAGGCAAACCGGCTTTGACGCAACATTGGCAGAGAAATTCCTCTTCGTCCCAATTCCATTCGACAGGTACTTGGGGAAGAAGCAACCCCTTGTAAATGCCCCTCTCGACGATCAGTCCGTCTTTACCCACTTTTATTCTTGATGGGTATTCCTTTGCCTTCTTCGCCTGTATTCTTTCAGGCGGTGTGAGCACGCTGACCTCGAAGACAACCTTGTCGAGTTCGCTTGGAGAGAGCGGGTAGAATCGGGGGTCTTCGGTTGCTGAGCTGACTGCAGATTGAATCACAGCTTGAGCCAATGGTTCAGTCGGGTATGGAAGGCCGATGCACCCCCTCAGTTCTTTTTCGCCTTTTTCTACACTGTTAATTGTTACGAATACCCCACAAGGTTGTTCTAGTTTTTCAGGGATACTCTCGGGTACGGGCACCCGCTTCCTAGTCTTCAGATACTCCGCCGCCGCCTTGCGTGCAAGCTTGACTAGGAATTCTCCCTCTTTATTGCTCAGATCAAATGGTATGCTGGGCATCCTCCGCTTCGCTGTTTGACGTTTACTATGGCAACTGGAGTTTAGGCTCTGCATATGATTTAACTTTTGCCAAGACAAGAAGAAGGTCTAAAACTTTATTGATTCTTCCTGCATCCCATTCTTGGTAATTAGCAGAAAGTCTATTCCGTCACCGCTTAAGATGTCTCTGCTTATGGCGGATTTCATGGCTCTCACGATTAGGCCTTTTGCTTCTTCCACAGTCATGTTTTCCTTGTAGCCTTCTTCGAGCACTCCTATGGCGATCTCGGTTCCAGAGCCCACGACCGCATATTTGTCAGGTATCACTGAACCCAACATGTCCATGACGTAGAGCGTTGGTCCTTCCTCGTCTATTCCGGCGACGATAGTCTGGGTGATCAATGGTGCCATCCGTCGATTAAACAGAAGGTTTGACATGAGTTTGGCTGCAGATCGAACGGAAATCGATCTGCCCACGTCTAGAGTGAACAAGCTCGCATAGGCCTCCATCTCCCTTATGAGTGTCTGCATGTCCGAAACGAGTCCTGCGCATGCTGCACCTATGTTGCCTGTGATCTTGAAAACTTTCTTGCCTACCTTGCTGGCCACGAAGTATCCGTACGAGACTCTTTTCTCAGATGCCAAGACTACTCCATCGGTGCATACCATTCCGATGGTTGTCGCCCCTAACATCCACAAGTATCCGCCCTGCTGTGCTTGCTTTTCCAAGCCAATTCGCCTTTCCCGTTTTTATTCACGGGGACACTATTAAACTTAATGTCCTTGGAGTCTTGCAAAACTAAATAACCGGGTTCGATCTTTACACTTTCCTGAAGGAGAGCAGACTGATGGACATTTATGCGAAGAAGGTTGAAGATGTCTGGTTCGGCGTAGCTTGTCAGGCCGAAGAGGTTTTTGCCACGAATTTTACTCGAGATGAAAAGAGCGTTGTCCATGGTTTGCTTCAGAGCATCCCCTTTGACATTCCGTTTCAGAAGCTTGAGACAACTACGCCATTCGTTGAACGTGCCATCGGCGTATTGAAGGATGTTTATGATGGAAAAGGCGTTTCCAGAAGTCTTCCCTTAGCCATGGAGCATCTTTCAAAATACACTCAGAAGGTGCTCAAGATCGCTTCTTTGATTCCGTTGGGCTACGTGGCTTCTTATGGTTCGGTAGCGAAGGTCGTGGGAGGAAGTCCTAGGGGCATTGGACGTGTGATGGCTTTGAACCCGTTTGCACCTATCGTTCCATGTCACAGGGTTGTCGGTTCAGATTTCAGTCTGGTTGGTTACGGTGGGGGTCTCGGAATGAAGCTTCGGCTTCTGGAGCGTGAGCAAAGAGGTTTCTCTTCTGAACAGGAAATTGCACTAGACAATAAGCGATTAAGAGTTTTTCCTGTCGAGTTCGTGCTGAGGAAAGCAGGCAAAAGATAAAAGTCAGTTCCTTTCAGACGGCAATGGGAAATGCGAGATGGCTCGAATGGTTAAACGCGGGATTTATGTTGGGAGATTTCAACCATTTCATCTTGGGCATCTGCATGCGATAAGTGATATTCTGGAGGAAGTTGAGGAGATCATAATAGCAATCGGAAGTGCTCAATATAGTCATAACATTACGAACCCTTTCACGGCGGGTGAGAGGTTGATCATGATTCGCAAGGCCTTGGAAGAAGCTGAAATAGCTGAGTCTCGTTTTTGGATTGCGCCTGTTCCTGATGTGCACCTGCACATGATGTGGGTCTCTTCAGTCGTGGGCTATACGCCAAAATTTAACGTTGTCTATTCTAATGAACCACTAACGAGCCGACTTTTCCTCGAAGCCGGCTATAACGTTAAGGCAATACGGCTCTTTGAGAGAGAATTGTATTCGTCAACTCTTATCAGGGAAAGGATGCTCAAAAGTCAAAAGTGGGAAGAACTAGTTCCGAAAAGCGTGGCCACCTTTATAAAAGAAATAGATGGGGTCAACAGAATTCAAGATTTGATGAAAAGCGACAAAATATAAGCGCTCATCCGTGCTTCTGGCATAACGTGGGCTTTCACGGCTTAAACCTAAAGAATCGTAATTTTGTCTCCCTTTTTCACTTTGTAAGTTGCGGCAGCGTTACCTTGGTTGACCGCTATTTCGAGAAAATTGTGGCTTCCAAATAATGCAATAGCCTCCTTTTTCTTCACTTCAGCATAAGTTTGACCCAGCCTAAGCCTCAACTTGCGGTTCTTAATCTTGAAGGTGAGGGTCGCCTTGATGTTCATCCAGTCGAGTTCTTCTTCCCGAAAATTGGTTATGATATTTCCAAAACCATCTATATGCAGTACGGCACCGATTAGCGTATTCTTTCTTCTGATAACCCTTGCGAACACAGGAGTCGAAATCCTTCTGATTTCAGGACCGAACTCTTTTGGTTGCGTCCCATTAGCCAGGTGAGCTGCAGCCGGAGCGAAGATATCTCGCCCGTGAAACGTGTTTGATATCTTTGAAAGCATGTATTTGCGATTCGTTATCTCAAAAGTATGCTTTACCCCTTGAATGTTTGCAGCTAAAGCCAACACACCGTTGTCTGGCCCGACATAGAATGCGCTCTGTGTTTGCACTATTAGAGCGCGTCTTCTTGTTCCTACGCTAGGGTCAACAACTGTCAGGTGAATAGTGCCTGCAGGGAAGTATGGTGCTGCGCAAGCCAACACATATGCAGCCATCCTAACGTCGAACTTCTCCACGTGATGCGTTATGTCGACAATGCTTACGTTTGGGCTTATGCTCAGAATCACGGCTTTCATTTCGGCCGCATATGGATCTTTTGACCCAAAATCTGTCGTAATAGTAATCACTGTTGGCATGTTACGCTTCATAAGTTAACTCGAGATATTTGATTTTCCACATAGAAGCTGAAGGATAAGAAATATTGACTAAATTGAAGCCCGCAACAAAAGATGTTGCCTTGGCTGTATGCTTCACTGCATTATATACTGTCTACGCGGCGATTCCAATCTTTCAAGTACTTGGTATGCCGGGCTATTGCTTCTAGACACTCCCTTTGAATCTATTGCCATCGAGAACCTCAAATCTGCAAACACTTCGAGGTGCCTTTTCTCCTTCTTCGCAGTTTCCTCGACGTCAACTTTGGCCGGTCAGATTTCGGGCTCTTTGGCGGCTTTTGTGTTCATTCTCAGTCCACCAAATGTTTTGTTAGTGAATCTCGAAGCTCTGGCTGTTTAGTACCCAGCCGAGCGAATAGTAATTTCAGTGGAGTCAGCTTTCATTGGTGCAGCTCTCTTTTGAATCATTCAATCTTCAAACCTATCACTGATAGTCAATCGTGAAAACGTGAAAAAGCCCCCATGAAGATGCATTCTTTGAAGGGCATTGACATATCATCCGCATCGTAGGCGCCATCGTCGAAATCCACCGGGGCATCCTTGACTAGCACTATGGGCGTTTTCTCCGCGGCTTCTCCCATCAGCAGGTGTGTTGCCGAAGCTAGGTCGTCGGCAACTGCATGCCGAGTGATAATCAGGGGCTTTCCATAGATGTCCTTCCATCCTCTGGTGTCTCTTATTGGTTTGAATCCTGCTGCAGCCAATGCTAGGCCTGAGGTTCCAATTCTAAGCGGTACTAACCCGCTGTCTACTAATAACACGCCGATCTGCGTGTCTGTTTTCCGTTTGATATCTTCTCTTGTTCTCCTGACCCATTCTTTAGGGTTGAGGGGCCACAAAACAACGAAGCCTGAAGGTGCGTTTTTGTTATCTATGCCAGCGTTTGGGACCAAGACGCCGTTCTTAAGGGTCAAGACTGCCTTTTCGACTCCGCCGTATATTTTGTCTGCCTCACGAAGGATCAGTTCTGCAAACTCCTGCTGAAGGGAAAACTTTTTTGCTAGTTCTTTCGCCTTTTCGGAAGGCTCCACTTCGTCAAGTTTGATGAGGCGTCCTTCAGCGTAGGCCACGATTTTTGAGGCAAAAGCGAGAATGTCATTGTCTTCCAGCTCTAGGTTTTGCCTCTTTAGCGCGCCTAAGACTACCTGAATGATGTTATCACCAGTCTTCACTTCGCCTGTCTTGACCGCGTAGAGTTTCAAGCCCATTTATCCTCCATGTACGACCGGAATCAGGATCAATTCGTCTCCATCTTTGAGTTTGGTGTCCAGACCCTTCAGAACGCTTATTTCTTTTCCGTTAACGAGCATGAGTGAATTTGTCTTGGGATCGTCAAGTTCAGAATCGATTAGTGCTCGTTTGAGCTTCGGCTGTTCCTCAACAATTCTTATTATGACCTCTCGGAGGGAAACCGTCTTCCCAAGCTCCATTGAGAACTTGCTTCTCTTTGCGAACGCCCGCAGTGACCCGATGAATCGGACAGTCACAGTCATGTTCTTCGCTCCTTCCCAATTTATGCTAGAGAACTATGATTACAGAAATGTCGTTAACGTTCGTGCCGGTCGGACCAGTAAACACTAGGTCTTCGAGCTTCTCAAAGAAATGGTACGAATCATTTTCCCCGAGGAACTGTTCAGGCCTTAACTCTGCTTCAGCTGCTCGAGCAAACGTTTTTCCATCCGCAATTGCGCCTGCTGCATCTGTCGGTCCGTCCACGCCGTCCGTGGTCAACGAGGCAATGACGGCACCATCCAAACCGTCTAGTCTGGGCGAGGCAGCGAGAGGAATTTCTTGATTTCTTCCACCTAGGCCCTTTCCAGTGACGATTACCGTTGTTTCTCCTCCTACCAATATGCCGGCAGGTTTGGGGACTGGGTTTCCGGATGTGGAAATCTCACGGGCTATCGTGGCGAGGATGGTTCCGACTTGTTTGGCCTCTCCTTCCAGCGTTGCGGTGAGTAACAGCGTGTTTAAACCGGCTTTTCTGAGAAATTCATGTGCTGCCAAGCTTGCGGATCGATTATTCCCTATGACTACGTTGTAGGCTTTCTTGAATGCGTCATCCCCTGCTTTCGGGTTCTCAGGGATTATCCCTTTTTCGCCCTCAGTCAGAACTTGCCTAATAGGCGGTGGGGCTTTGTCCCACAAGCGGTATTTCTTCAATACTCTGACGGCGTCGCTGAAGGTTGTTGAGTCTGGGACAGCGGGGCCTGAAGCAATGAAGTCGAGTGGGTCGCCTACGACATCTGAAAGAATCAGGTTCAGGATCGTGGCTGGATACGCTTTCTTTGCAAACCAGCCGCCCTTGAAATCTGAAATGTGCTTTCTAACCGTGTTGATCTCGTTGATGGTTGCACCGCTCTTGAGCAAGGCATCCGTGAGTGTCCTCTTGTCCGCGATTGAAATCTCTCCTCGCGGCAACGGCATGAGGCTTGATCCTCCGCCTGAGATTAGACATATGACCAGATCATCTTCTTCTGCTTGTTCAGCCATTTCGAGCATGCGCCTTGTTCCTTCAACGCCCGATTCATCTGGAATGGGATGGCTTGCAGCGTGAAGTTGTACGATCTTCGTCTGGCTGATGTCATTTTCCGGCACGTTCACGAGGCCACATGTTAAGTGTTTTCCCAGAATCTGCTCTAAGCCCGCAGCCATCGAACCGCTTGCTTTGCCTCCGCCTACTAGGTAGACATGTTTGAATTTTCTCAAATCGAAAGAGTACTTGTTCACTTTGAGGGTCGAGTTCGCCAGCTGAACTTTCGACTTGATTATTTGTTTTGGGTCAACGGAGTTCACTGCTGATTCGAGGCAGTTCAGGGCTAGCGTTCGGGCTTTTCTGTCGAGTTTTGTCTGACCGTTTTGGATAAGTTGCTTTTTGTTTTTGATCGTCACCATTTTTGGCTGGCCTTTATGCAGTTTCTTAGGAGCGGATGCGTAAGTGTAATAAGCCAATATTAATAAACAGTTTTGCGAATCAGCGATTGGTGAATTGCATGTCGAAACCCAAGATTTACGTTACTCGAGAGCTTCCGGAGAGAGGTTTGAACATGATCAAGAAATACTTTGACGCTGAAGTTTGGCCGGAATATGCGCCTCCTCCGAAGAAGGTTATACTTGACAAGGTGAAGTATGTTGATGCTCTCACCTCGCTCTTGTCCGACAGGATAGATGCGGAGGTTTTCAACGCGGCTCCGAAGTTGAAGATAGTTTCGCAGTTGGCTGTGGGTTTTGATAACATAGATCTTGCCGAGGCTACTAAGCGGGGCATCTACGTGACGAACACTCCTGAAGTGTTGACCGACACGACGGCTGATTTTGCGTGGGCTCTGCTGATGGCTGTCGCAAGACGCGTAGCAGAAGCCGACAGGTACGTCCGAAGCGGGCAATGGAAGGTCGCTTGGCATCCAGCCATGTTGGCCGGCAGAGACGTTTACGGTGCGACCATAGGTGTCGTGGGATCTGGCAGGATCGGCTACGCCGTTGCGAAGAGAGCCAAAGGGTTCGACATGAAGATCCTGTTCTACGATGTTGTTCCCCGGCCTGAAATCGAGAAGGATCTCGGAGCGAAAAAAGTGGACATGGACACGCTTCTGAAGGAATCGGACTTTGTCAGCATTCACGTTCCACTGATGAAGGAAACGCATCACTTGATAAATGCGGAGAAGCTGAAGCTGATGAAGAAGACAGCTTACTTGATCAACAATTCTCGTGGACCCGTTGTTGATGAAAAGGCTCTGTATGAAGCCCTGAAGAAAGGCCAAATAGCAGGCGCGGGTCTCGACGTTTTCGAGCAAGAGCCAGCATCCTCGGATAATCCTTTGCTCAAACTTGACAATGTGGTTCTGGCGCCGCACATTTCGAGCGCTAGCTTGGAAACCCGTTCGAAAATGTCTGAGATGGTCGCCGAAAACCTGATTGCATTCTTCCAAGGGAAGAAGCCACCGAACTTGGTAAACGCAGACGTGTTGAAGGTGAAGCCTCCGTCGAAGCTGATTTAACCATCGATTCCCAAAGACAAAGCTGTAATAGTTAAATACCTCCTATCTTTTACCTTATTTTTCCTTTCAGTCAAGGTGATTTGAGTGAGTTCCATCTTTGCGAAGAGAATGGAAACGTTGGGAACAGAGACTGCTTTTGAAGTGCTTGCGAAGGCGAGGGCTCTTGAGAAGCAGGGAAAAGACATCGTCCACTTGGAAATCGGTGAACCAGATTTTGACACTCCCAAGAACATCAGGGAGGCGGCCGTGAAGGCCATCAACGCAGGATACACCCACTATGGTCCATCAGCAGGCCTTCCAGACTTTAGGGAAACGATCGCCCAGTACGTTTCGAAAACGAGAGGCATAAAAGCCGAAGCCGACGAGGTCGTAGTGACGCCTGGCGCCAAACCAATCATGTTCTTCAGCATACTCGCGCTAGTAAACCCCGGAGACGAGGTTCTCTATCCAAACCCTGGCTTCCCAATCTACGAGTCAATGATAAACTTCGTCGATGCCAAACCCGTGCCCATTCCCCTGCCGGAGGAGAACGATTTCAGGCTTGAACCGGAATTCATCAAGAGGCACGTAACGAAGAAGACTAGGCTGATAATCCTGAACTATCCTGAAAATCCGACAGGCGGAATCGTGACCAAAGAAGACTTGAAAGTCATAGCCGACTGCATAGCTGACCGAGACGATGTCTTCGTGCTTGCAGACGAGATCTACAGCAGAATAATATATGAGGGCAAACATGAGAGCATCGCTTCGCTGCCTGGAATGAAGGACAAGACAATCCTGCTGGATGGCTTCTCAAAGACATATGCTATGACGGGTTGGCGACTCGGATACGGCGTGATGCGCAAGGACATAGCGCAAAAAGTGGCGCAGCTCATGACTAACTCGAACTCATGTACCTGCAGTTTCACCCAGATGGCCGGCATTGAAGCGTTGAAAGGGCCACAGACCGAACCTGAAAAGATGGTTGCAGAATTCAAGAAGCGAAGAGAAGTGATAGTTTCAGGCCTGAACGACATAAAGGGCATAACGTGTAAGAAGCCGCACGGCGCCTTCTACGTGTTTCCGAACATAAAAGGCACGGGCATGGACTGCCGGAAGCTCGGTGATCACCTGCTTTACAATGCTGGCGTGGCTGCTCTAGCGGGAACATGTTTCGGGAAGTATGGCGAAGATCACTTGCGCTTGTCGTTTGCCAACTCGGTTGAGAACATCCAAAAAGCCTTGGACCGCATAGCCAAAGGCCTACAAAAACGCTAGGCTCTCTATTCCTCAATTTTCTCTTCTATCAACGTTTCAACAATATCCGTTGCAAGCTGCACCAGGTTGTCAGCCTGTTTCATGGCTTTTTCGCCGTCTACTTCTTGCATCTGCGTCAAGCGTTGAACGGTTTCTTCAACGTCAATTAGGCATTTCAGAACAGGATCCTCTATCGTCTGTGTTTTCTCTTGTGCTTCTCTCACGACGATCTCTATGAATGCTGGGTCTCCCAGGCTGTAGTAGATCGCGTTTCGCGCCTTTCTGATTGATTCCAAAACTAAGCTCGGGGCCATATAGGGCATTTTTCTTGCAGCTTGAAGCTCCGCTTTTGCTTCGCGCAGATAACGCAGGGCCCAGCCCTTCCTGTACCCGTCCATCACTCGGTTTCGCCTTCTTCGGACGAAGCCTCTTCCTCTATGATTTCTTCCTCTCTTCCAGCAAGGTACCTTGCAATGTAGCCTGCAATCTGATTTCTAACCTTTCTCGTCGTGCCTTGTAAGAGCAGGCCGACCAGCCGCTTGTTCTCCTCGAAATTGTCTCCGAATTTGTCAGGGAAGCGCCTCACTAGCTCCCTAGCCGTACGCTTGACCTGGTCTGTTCGCACGTTTCCCAACAATGGTCCTCCAAATGTGTAATGGATTTTTCCGAATTCTCCACTGCATTAGCCGTATCAGAGTTTGCTCTCATAAGGGAGACAAGGCTAATTTAACTTTATGTTTATTGACTACCGGATAATTATGGAAAAACACCATGGAAATAATTTGTCCTTCATTTTGCTTCGTTTCTTAAGGCTCTTTCCGGAAATGCTTTGAGTGCATTCTGTTTTGTGGAAAAGTTATGGCTGAACCTACATTATAAGCAACTTCTGTAACAAGGTAAACTAGGTGCTTGATGTGACACATGTGAGGTTGTATGCTTTCTCAGGCACTCACGCCGAGGTAGGCGTTCAACAGGGGCAGGCTGGTCGTCAGCAGATACGCGAAGCCTTGGAGAAAATCCCGAACTATGAATTTGTTAAACTGATGAAACCCCGTTTGCTACCCACGTCGTT
>JBGPBS010000024.1:0-21177 GCA_041481365.1 Bathyarchaeia archaeon | reverse complement strand
GTTATTGTTGCCCTGGCGGGATCTGGTGGCCTCAATGGTGGGCTGGCTTCGTCCAGTATGGGAATAGGGACAAATGTTACTGGTTCAAGATTCATCAGTGGAAAATCGTCAGTTCCTCTTGGCAGTATGTGATAGGGTGCGTTGCCGATGCCGTCTCCATCTATGTCCTGCCCTTCATAGTCACCCCAATAGTTCCCTTGGCCTTCAAGATTCCAATGATTCAGGCCATCATCATAAGCCTCAATAATGGGGTCAAGGAAACTGTTGTGGTATGCTACGTTCTCGTTTGACTCCTCAAGTACAATCGTCCAAGAGCCAATGCGACCAACCTCGTTGTTGGCGATCGTGTTGTTGTCCGACGAATAATGCAAACCAATGCCATTGTAGCTTGAGTCAATCACATTTGCCTGCAGAACATTGTTCTCTGACATATCCCAGAGGATGATAGCGTTCGACTGTACACGAGAGATTTGATTGTTCATGATCGTGTTATTGGAAGAATGGTATAGTTGGATGGCATCGGAAGATGGCGAATAGGAATGCATGGGATCTATCCCCCGCCAAATGTCTGAAAGATTGTTGTTGGCTATCACGTTGTTATGAGCATAGGACAAGGTTATTCCGCCAATGAGATTTTCTACGACGTTTCCCTCAATCCTGTTGTTTACGGAGCGAACCACCTCGATGCCGTCAATTATGCCCTTGGGGTTTTCCGTTTTGACTGTGTTATTTGCGATAGTATTGTTGACACACCAATTCCATAAAACTATACCACCCCATGGATCGGGGTGATGGTCCGGGATAACACGATTATTCGTCACGATATTGTCCCGTGATCCCATTAGCATGATGCCCACCATGGCGTCTGATATGGTGTTGTTTGCAACAACGTTACTGTTGCCCGAAATCGTTATTCCATTTTCAAGCGATCCCTGTACAGTATTATTTTGAATCAAGTTGCAACTGGGGATCGGTGTGAACTGTGTTGTCATCATTCCATAGTCTGTTATCAACCTGTTGTTAGTTACATTAGAATTGTGACATGAGCACAGAAAAACTCCAAGACCGTCCGATATGAAATTCGCGTCGATTACGGCATCATCGGCCTGTATGTAGAGACCTCTCTTCCCGGGTTCGGCCCAATCTCCCCCGCCACCCCATCCCGCGTCGTGCAATTCACTATTCTTAATAACGAAACTTGCACCCACTACACTGAAAAAAAATCTGCACTCTGTGCTGGAACTAATGTTGCTGCCATAGATAGATAACGACCCTCCTTCTTCAACCGATATTCCGCACTGACCGTTCTGCTCGACGTTCAGTCTTAATGTGACGTTTCTCAGCGTTAGACTGCCCCCAATTTTAACGGTTAGATTTCCGCTCAGCTCAATCGTTCTATTCTCAACAACTTCTACTCCAATAACGTCCCAATCTCCTTCTGAAGGCTGAGCGAGCGAAGGTAAAAACAAGAAAATAGACGCTGAAGTGCCGAGCAACAGTAGCGTCAACATAATTCCACGAACTGTTTTCCTTCGCAAGCTGACTGTTTCTCCCAGGTTCAGATAGACGTTTGTCCAAAATAAAAGTAATGGGGCATCTGCGCACGTGCGTGCTATTTCTTCATTCCCAGTGAAGCATGTCTGCTTTGCCGACCACATCAAATGTCGATTGAAACAATTAATGTGCGCGCCAAAACAAAAGAAAAGGGAGAGTTGCGGGAGACGTCACCACTGGAGTAGGGAGCAAGTCTTAGTGACCATACCATAAGAAACTGCGTACAAAGTCTATTTGAATATGCACTAGCCTTTGATCACGATGATTGTGTCGGTTCCGCGCGCGTTCCTTCCGTTCCTTAAATCTCTGTGAGACTGATCTCTCCGACTTTGATTTCTACATCTAACTTAATTGTCATTGTTCGGAAACCATGTTCTTTTGCTATCTTGAGAGATGTCTTACTGTAATTCTTTGGCTTTGCCTGGTTTACTTGGCGCTGAACAAAGAACACTTCGTTGTTCTTCTTAACAATCAAGTCTGGACCGATACCAAAATCAACAGGGGTTCTCAGTCCGAATTCCATGATTATCTTCTCAATTGAACAGAGTTCATAGTTATTATCAGCTAGCCACTCCTTTGCTACTTTTGAAGCAATAGAATCATATTCATCGTTGAAATCTTCTCTGTGCCTTCTAGGCAATAATATGCTGTCTATCCACTTTCGCTCATCAGCCACTTGCTTCACCACAGAGCTGCGTACATTCTACTAGTTGGATGCTCTTTCCAACTTCAATTTCAACGTTCAACCTGAGAACCATGGCTCTAAATCCATGTTCTTTGGCAATGTTTGAAGTGAGCTTCTGGTATTTCCCAACTTTAGCTTGATTAACTTTCACTTCAATAAAGAAGATCTTGTCACCTTTGCTAGCAATGAAGTCAAAACCAATCGCTCTTCTTTTCTTATAACCATGTGCTAGCCTTGTTTCTTCTTCCTTGCCCGCCAATTCTCTTATTGCCCCATCAAATTTCTTCCCTGCCTCAAATTCTTGACCAAAAACGTCCATTAGAATCCTTTCTGTTCTTTGAATCAGATGTTTGTCTTCTTTCCTGCGTTCCGCGTTTCTTGTTCTATTCATTCTACGCATAGCAATATCTGAGTATGCAAACATTCCCATAATGTCTTGAAAATAATAGACTTTGTATCCTTCTCTCTCAAGCCATTTCTTGGCCACTTTCTCACCTATAGAGCCAGCTACATTCGGGAAGCCACCAATCTCCCATGAGCTTTTCCAAGCCATTCAAAAGACCTTTCTCTCTCTAAGAATATAGTCTTCAAACTTCCTAAAAATCCTGGCTATTATAGCGCGCCTTGATAGTCCAGACAATGAACTCTCTGAACTGTTCTGAAAAGCTTCCTCCAGCTAAGAACTTGTCAAGAAACTCCTCCAGCTGAATGAATCTTTCTTGTGAAATCCAGAAAGAGACTTGCTTGTTTCCTTCATGACCTCTTGTCAGATCTGCTCCTCCAGTCACAGCGTTCACAGACGTTTGTTTTGACGTAGAAGTGTGTAAATGCCTTTTGCACAGAATTGTGAAACGCAGTGTAACGCAGATTCAGACAAAGAATCATAGATTATTCATTAAAAGAGGCTCAATTCACAGAGAACTGGTCACTGTAACAGACCCCTCAAATTCCGACAAGTTCTATGGTGCGTATATTGTCTTTTTAAAAAACGGGGAAAATCCGACTTGTTACGCGTTTGTTACACTTTTTTGTTACAAAAGCATGGGAATTAACGTTGTTTGTTGGTTAGCGCGCGCGGCAACATTCTGAGAGATGGTTGGAGCAGAATCTGGAATAGCCCACTTTCTGTTAGCATTAGAAGAAGAGAATACGTCGAACCGAAATGCAAGGATTGCCCACAACTCCTGATATGCGGTGGCGGGTGCCCGTTAGAACTGAAGGAGAAGAACTACATCTGCGCTGAAGTACAGTAGGCTTGACTCAGATTCTCAGCCGAACCGACATAATCCGATTTTCGTTAACTCTTTGAGACCATGACAAGTTTAATATAAGGAGAGGAACAGAAACCACGACTATTGAAAAGTATGGGGAAAGAACATGACGTCTAAGAAACTGCTAGATATGTTGAACATGGCTATCGCCAGAGAGATGCAGGTCATAGTGCAATACATGTGGCAGCACGTTCAATGGATCGGAGTCAAAGGCTATGCAACGAAAGATGCGTTCGAACAGATAGCTAGGCAAGAGATGAAGCATGCAGAGTCTATTGCAGAAAGATTATTCTATTTGGGCGGCATACCCACGACGAAGCCCGATCCGATCAACGTTGGGAAAACCTTGAAAGAAATGCTAGCGCAGGATGCTAAGGATGAAAAAAGCGCTATTGACATGTACAAGGGAATAATTGACGCTGCAAGAAAGGAGAATGACGAAACAACTGCGCTCCTCTTCATGGAGATTCTGAAAGAAGAAGAAGATCACCACGACACATTCACAACTCTGCTCGAGCAAGTATAGAACAAATATCAAAAGACCTCGGTGTAACGAGCCGAAACAGAAACACCCTTGCGATAGTCCTCTATTCAATCTCTTTTTTTGTTCTAGCGTAAGTTGCTTGATCCACGAAGAGAGAGCCAGCTATTCAGTGTTGCAGAATTAACTAGAGTTTGCACCTAGAATATCAAAAATCCCTTTTGCCAGAAAGGCCTATTTCCACTATTCCACGGCCAACTTGCCGTACTTCCCCACGTTTAGCTGGATTTCTCCCCTGAAGCTCGTCACATAACCATTTTCTATCTTAATCACATCGTTAACATTCACTTGATCTATCTGCTCATTCCACAAGGTCAGCTTTATTTGACCCGTTTCATCAGCAATGATTACATCTGCCACTTTGTAGGTCTGGTCTTTGAATCTTGAGACTACCTCTCGAGGATCAGATTTCTCCGTAATCTTCGCTTCTATTGAGACTCGCTTCATTCCGTTTTGCAGATCTTTTATCTTCAATTCTTTCCCTCCATCTGAGCAACTCTTTCCGCGACTGCAAACTTCCCGCCCACTGAAAGGATTCGGCCTTTGACACGTTTACCTATCCTGGGTCTTGGTTGAGGCCGGTTACTTGCAGAAAAGCCGTTCAACCGTATATAGATTTTGCTAGCTATTCATGGCGCGGGGCTGTGGATTTATGGGGTTCAGCTTGGACGCTTCCCTTGCAGGAAAAGCTGAAAATTACATATTCGATGACCCCGAAAAGCAAGGTCCAAATCGTCCGTTTGGCCGACAAAACTGGAGTTATCGGAGTTTGTGTGTCAGGACTTGGTAAGCAATGTTCTGTTGTGGTTGGATGAATCCTATGAATCCTGAGAGTGCGAGGGCCATTCTGTGGAAAAGTGCGTAGCCGGTGAACGTGCCGGTCACGCCGCGCAAAGCTTGGACAAGGTTACAGACCTCGGGGTGGTTCTTTTTCCCATTTTGAACATGAAGAATCCGCTCATTTTTCATCACAACCTTGCAACTAATCGCTAAGAGTCTTCACTGCCTGCCTCTCCTTTGCATCTCTCAGCACTGCCTAGATTCCAAGAATCAAGCCGATAAAATATGTGGCAACAACAGCTACCATGCCGACGACGGCGCTTTTGATCCATGAAAACTGGGCCAGCAAACGAGTAGCAATCGCGCAGAGTGCAATGATCCATATGAGTACGGCCATTTGTATATAAGCGGTAACTGTGTAGAAAATTGATGTTTGGCTAATTATCTGGTTGAAGGCTGCTGTCGTTTCAGCTGAGGTTCCTCCAAGAAACTCGAGTGGGTACTGTAAGGTTATCAGTGTAGATACCGCAATCGTGTTTGCAGTGGTCTGAACAACGAGGATGATAAGAGCGAATCCAACTGAGATTAGTATGGGCTTCCATGGCGTTTTTGCCCCGAGAGCTTTCGCGGCAAGGAAGAGTATGCCACTGATGAAAATCCATCTAATCACAAACTGGAAAAGGCTAGATACTGAATCGCTGAACAAATAACTTGCGGCTGCGCTCTCACTTGGGCCTTGGAAAACGCCGCGGAAAAAAAGGCCGTCAACGAGCATAGTGATGTTGACGTTTTGAGGCCAGCTAAACTCCAGCTTTAGGCCGATGATATTGTTCCAATCCGCGTTGTTGTTCACCCAACTATCGGTTCCAAGCGGAATTGTCAGGTTGTTCCAGACGCCAGCGGTGCTGTTCAAAAACTCATCCGTCAAGCTATGATTGAAGTATTTTGAGTTATCCCCTGAGAACAGGTAGATATTCACGCTTGAAGCGTTGATCTGAGGATCCACCACTTTTATCCTCAGGGATACATTCTTGTAACCATCAGGACCTGAGCAATTTACTGGCCCTACGTTCATGAGCTGCATGGAAATTTGGGAACTGTTGAGCGTTGAGAATTCAATGCTCCTGTTTCCGTAGTAGCTGCCATTTATGAAGTCATCAAAGTTCTCTGTGACGTTGGCGCCTGAGGTCCATAAGGTTGCGTTTTCAGTCCACGCATCGAAGTGTCCCGCTGATGAGTCGACCTTCGGAAAAGTTTGTTCAATATAGCTTCTTGACAGGACTGCATAGCCGTAAGCGGCGTTTGCGGCTACGAAGAGGATCACTATCAAAACTGGTCCAATGTACTTTTGGTTTTGGGTTATCTCCTTGAACGCCTTGTGAGGTGCATATAATACTTTCAAAATCTGGTAATATACCGGGGACGATTTCTTCTGCTGTTCTGTCACAGTTCCATTACTCTTGTTTTCCAAGTGTCCTCACATCCCAGCTTTTAGCCGTCTGTAGGTCGTATAGTCTACATATTCTAGAAAAGAGTTTTCAGCTTGGTATTTAACTGTTAGTTTTTGACGCGACCTTTTGTCCAAGAGCTGGCTCGTAGTAACGAACGAATAGGCATCGCTTCCGGCGCCTGAACCATAGCTGACTACAAGAACACGCGAATCTGGCTTTGCCACATCCAAGACTGCAGCTAGGCCCACGGGAGAAGCGCCGCAGTATGTATTTCCAAATCTGACCACTTGAAGCGAAGGCAAATACTGTTCTTCCTTGAATCCAAGCTCCTTCGCAACCTTAACTGGGAACTGAGCATTCGGCTGATGCGCGACAAAATAGTCAACGTCTCCCGCTTGCAGTCTAAGGCGTTCCATCAGCTTCCTTGCAGCTTTTCTCACGTGTTTGAAATATGCGGGATCGCCTGTAAATCGGCCACCATGCATTGGATACGGTTCGCCGTCTCGTCGCCAGAAGTCAGGCGTATCTGAGGTGCATGAATACCAGCCTTCAATTTCCGCAATCACATCGTTTTTTCCGAAGATGAAAGCAGCCGCTCCATATCCGACGAATAGGTCCAGCTCTCCGCCTGGGCAGTCTCGTGGCGCCGCTTGAGAATTATCTGTCCCTATGACCATGGCATTGCAAACGTTTGACTTTGGATAGTTGACAAGCGAGACCGCGTCCTTGAAAACGCTGGTAGCTGCCTTGCAAGCAAACTCCGTGTCGACGGCATCAACTCCCTGCACGTCATCTTCATCTTCCTCGCCAAGTCTCAGGACTTGAGCGACTTTTGAAGCTATGGGCTTTACAGCGTACGGGTTGGACTCTGAACCCACATAGATCTTGCCGACCAGCGAGTTGCTAACTCCAGAGTGTATCAAAGCAAGCTTTCCGGCTTCCACTGCTGCGGTAATGGCATCTTCATCAACGAACGGGATCGCACGCTCCATAGTTGCTTCCTTTATCCTGAACCTTGAAGAGTAGCAGCCATACCCCACTATTCCTGCGACATCATACTCTTTCCTTGGTTTCAGGACACTGTAATCTTGATGTGGATAGTACTCGTCGGTAAAAGTGAAAGTCAAAGATATCGTGGGGATGATGTCGCTCTTGTCCACCGAGTAGCGTCTTCTGAACCTCGGCGCAACGGTTCTGCCCTCTAGAGCGGGAAAATCGATTTCCTCATCACATTTTACCATATGATCCGTCAGTCTTCCTGGAACCTTTATCTTCCCATCGTGGAACGAGACTATGCCGTAAACGTAGCTACCCAGCTTTATGAACTTGTTCGTCGGTTCGTTGACAAGTGTGCAAACTTCCAGTTTACCCTTTTCGTAGAAAAGGTCTGTGTCAAGCATTTTTCCGAAGCTTTTTCTCCCGCAGTTTCCACAGTAGTCCCTTATTTCGAAGTATTCCTTGCCGCAGATCTGACAGCGTGTTCCCCTCAATCTGTCGCCTAGATAAGAGACTCTCCTCTCGATCGGTTCGCTGCTCAATTCTTGTCCCTCCCTAGAACGTACACGTACCCTTTGGTTCCGAAGCCTTCAAGCTCAAGCAAACACCCATGCTTCAATTCGTTATCACACTTTACCTGTCTCTGCCCTGCTTCTCCTCTCAACTGCCTGAAAACCTCGAAGATCTGTGCGCCGCCCGTAGCTCCCAACGGGTTGCCGTCAGCCTTCAGACCACCGTTCATATTGACGAAAAGCTGCTTTCCTTCAATCTCATAATGACCCTTATAGTCTTGACAGCTCTCGTATATGCTTCTCCAAGCCTCTCCAGGCTCGCAGAACCCCATATCTTCAAGCGAGACCATTTCCATGACGGTGGACTGATCATAGACCTCAGTGAGCTGAAGATCCCACAAATTCACTCCAGCCATTTTCAGAGCGTTCTTCATGGCAATCTTGGTCACGATGAAGTGTGTGAGATCGTCTCTTGCAGGGAAGGTCAAAAAGTCAGTCGCAGAGGAAAAACCAAGAACATACACTGGCTTGGCCGTGAGCTTTTTCGCTGTTCTTTCGCTGGTAAGAATAAGCGTGGCAGCCCCATCGGAAATCGGGGCAAAATCGTAAAGCCCCAAGGGTTTTCGCGCCTCTTTCCTCGCGTTTAGAACACCCTCGAGTGTTATCTTTCTCTGATATTGCGCATACTCGTTCTTTATTGCGTGTAAGTGATTCTTGACGGAGACCTGCGCTAATGCAACGTTTAGTTTTTCAAGGTTTTCTCCTTTCAAGCCGTACTTCTTGATGTAGGCTCTGAGCATCAGCTCATGGTTTGCCTCAGGTGTACATCCAGCATAGAAGCTCCATGGGTCTTCAAGAAGCATCAAGTCGTCGCGGATTTTGTCCCACCGATCAGTCATCTTCTCTATGCCGCCGACCAGTACGACGTCGTGTCTGCCGGCGATAATAGCGTTGCAGGCGTTTGACAAGGCTGAACTGAAAGAACGTGTGACTTCCATTGGAACATGGAGTTCCGTGAGTTCCGACAAGAAGCCCTCTTCGAGTCCCAGCTTGTTTGTTATGGGAAGAAAGTAATCTGAGAGGTAGCAGGCTTCTATGTCCTTCCGTTCCAGGTTGGCTTCGATAGAAGTCTTGAGCCAGGCTTCTTCAATCAGCTTCTCGGGTTCCTTTTCGTAGTGCTCTCCAAACTTTGTTCTTCCAGCGGCAACTATGGCTGGTAGATTCTGCATAATTCAATAACCCTTCCCGATCACTCAGCAATATCGCTTCCACGTTGACTCTTAAGTGTTTGCCATTTCAGCGCTCAAGTATGTCACCCTGGGATATCCTCGGGTACAACGGCCAAAGATGCAATTATGCCCTTCGCAACCGTTGAAAGAACAGAGCAAGTCAGATGGCACCCGGACGAATAAGACTCCATGCCTAAGCAAAGTCACTTATAGGGGATTTGAAGAAAACTTGTGGCAGGCATTCCCAAAGATCTGTTATCAGCCTTCTGTTACTCTTACGTGACGCTTCTGAAGTTGGCCAATGATCGTTTTGAAAAGCTCAGGGTCTGCACCAATCTTTTCGACCGGGGCCAATCCTTCGTATTTTATGGCTTTCTTGAGCAATAGTTGGGCAACTATTGAAGCCGGGTAAGCGGTGGTTCTGGCCATGGCTGTTGTCTTCTGTTTTTCATCGTAGAAGTCCAATAGATGATAGGTGTATGTCGTTTGTTTGCGATTCTTGATGCCTGAAACTTGAACTTTCAAAGCCACGACGTCTTTAACGTCCGGCTTGTGAAGTTTTTGTTCCAGGAGAACGGCTGTCAAATCTCTAGGTGATACGCTGATGCCTTCAACCTTAACTTTCGTCTTATCAAAGAACCCTAGTGTTCTGAGCATTTCGATCTTCTCGGCGTGTCCTGGATATCGGAGGGTCTTCTCCCACATTTCGTCTGTCGCATTGATTGTGTGCAAGAGGGTTCTGAGACCATCAGTGTAGAAGGCCTCAAGTATTCCGAAGTTTGGGAATTCAATTGTTTCTAGGCCGCTAAGGGCTTCAACTTCAGCCTTCCTTCCTCCACTGATTATTCCAGCTTTGCGGGTATACTCGTCGATGAGGCTTTGTGGGGACCATGTGACAGTGTAGCCTAAAGGTGGCAAGGGTTTTTCTGGTAGTCCGCCGACCATTATATGAACTCTTTCTACTTGATCAAGCTCCGCTGCAGCATGTCCAACAAGAAGGTTGCTAATGCCTGGTGCCAGACCGCAATCTGGAACAATTGTGACGCCTGCTTTGGCGGCCTTGTCGCTCAGCTTAAACAAGCTTTCACCCATGAAGGAAACATCAATCATGTCTTTTCGGGCATCGATACAAGCTTCGACAAGGCGGTAGCCCAGGTCTCCTGGTAGGAATCCTAGAACTAGCGTAAAGCCCTTCAAGGTGTCTAGTAGCTCTTGACGGTTCGCTGCGTCAAGCTGAATATGTGACACGTTGTCAGTCCGTATGTGTTCTGCGACATTCTTTGCCCTGCCTTCATCTTTGTCGGCAACAACGATGTCTGCAGAGGCCAGGCTTCGGGCAAGGTCTAGTGCAGCGACGGAGCCGATGTTGCCGCAACCAACGACTAGAATTTTCATGGAAACCAATCAACGGTATTTTGCATTAAAGCTTTCTGTATCAGCTTCAGCGGAATAATCCTGTTTGTTCTTTAAGATTTCTGAATTTCTGGTCGAGAACTTCAGCGAAACTACGTAGTGAGCTTGTTGAAGACTGATTTGAAAATCTTATATATTCCCCATAGCAATTATACGTGAGCATCATGGCTGAGATTTGTCCGACATGCGGGCTTCCTAAAGATTTGTGTGCCTGCGGCGAGATCGAGAAAGAACAGCAGCGGATTCGTATACGGCTTGAAACACGTAAGTTTGGTAGACCATCGACAATAGTAGACGGCATCGACAGCAAAAGCACGGATTTGGCCGGAATGGCTCAGAAGTTGAAGAATTTCTGTGCGTGTGGAGGAACAGCAAAGAACGGCCAAATAATGCTGCAAGGAGACCACAGAGACAGAGTTCGGCAATACTTGGTGGGACTAGGCTACCCGGAAGAAAACATAGAGCTTCAATGATTTCAGCGTAGAAAGGAGCAAGCTCGGAATGGACCTGCTAGGAGACATATGGGATATACTGAAATCGCTCAAGCACAGAAGACCGTCGAAGGCTTATTGTCCAAAATGTGCCAGTCCGAACATTCACTTGTCTAAAGGCTCTGATTATTGGCTGATTCCAATGAAATACGTATGCGAAAACTGCGGTTACACTGGTCCCATTGTTATGGAATTAGAAAAAAAGGAAAGCAAAAGAGAATTGTCCTAGTCTGGAAGCTCCAGGTTCAGCTGTCTCTTTAAAGTCTTGTAGCGATTTCTAACAGTCACTTCCGTGACTCCAGCTGCTTCAGCTATGTCCTTCTGAGTTTTCTTCTCATTGTTCTGGAGGCAGGCGATATATAGTGCGGCAGCAGCCAAGCCCATGGGGTCTTTGCCAGCTGCAGCCCTCTTTTTTCTGGCATCTCGAAGAATCTCAATTGCCTTTCCTTGAGTTTTGCCTGATATTCCGGTGCTCTCAGCGATTTTTGAAACGTACGTAAGAGGGTCAGCGATTGGCATGTGCACGTTAAGCTCGCGAAGCAGCAGTCTGTAGCATCGGGCGACGTCTTTCTTGTCAACTAGGCTTGCCTCTGCAATTTCGCGGAGGGTTCTTGGAGTACCACTGCCGCGGCAAGCAGCATACAACGCAGCTGCGGCTATAGCCGCAATGGATCTCCCGCGGACAAGGCCCTTGTCCAATGCCTTACGGTAGATGACAGCGGCTTTTTCCTTGATCGGCGGAGGAATGTAAACCTTGTCTGAAAGCCTGTCAAGCTCAGCCATTGCTTGGGCCAAGTTTCTGTCGATCGAAGAGTGAACTCTGGAGCGTATTTGCCATTTTCTCAAACGCCACATTTGCAAGCGTGTAGACAATGGAAGTTTTCTCCCGAAGGCATCTCGGTCAACTTGGCTTATTGCTGTCGACAAACCTTTGTCATGGACCGAATACGAGGTCGGCACTCCCACTCGGCTTCTTGAAGCCTTTTCTTCCTGTGTAAACGCTCGCCATTCTGGCCCTTTATCCATCATCTGCTCATACAAAACAAGTCCACAGTCACCACAGACGGTTTCGCCTGTATCGTAATCATGAACGAGGTTTGCACTTCCACACTCGGGACATTTGTCAACTAGGCGTTGATGGGTTCTGCTTTCTTTTTTGCTCAAATATTCTCACCTAATTGTGAAGCGTAGAACCGTCACTTTTCATGTTCCTCGATCAGGGAGGCGGAATCAGAAAATTGCCCATCCGGTCCCCGCGTAACTCACCAGATGGAATGTCTTAATATATAAAGTTTACGATTCCTCAACGAGGAGTTCAATAAGAAATCTTGAATACTAATGGAGCCTACTGATTTCTTCAAGGGTGCCCTGTTTCGATGGATCGGTTTCCTGAAAGAGAATCGCATTCGAGAATGACAATAGCCCAATTTGAAACTTATAGACCATGGAAAGTCTTTAGGCTTACTTGGAAGAATAGGCCAAGGAATTTACGTCCGATGTCCTGTTTGTAGGAGAGAATTTGAGAAATTCAATAAACCATGGAACTGCGGGCAGTCTAGGGTGGACGCATACTCATGCGAATATGGTGCAGGCTTCAAGGAATACAGTCTGAAAAACAAACACATCTTTCTTGAAGAAGTCCGAGAAGCCAAAGAATCGGGTTAAACTTGAACTAAACAAAAGTTGTGACACGAAAAAGGCCGGTCAGAAATCTAGGGAACGAAAAGAAGAAGCAAAGAAGGAGATACGAGCCAGTGTTTAGAAGATCATTGAAGAAGACAAGGCATGTACCTCTACGAAATTGGAAGAGTGTTTCGGTTGGTTAGCTTCGAACAGCAATCGCGAAATATCTGCCCGTATTTTCCCTCAAAGATTCAGAACACGTTTGCAGTTAGGCTCTGACCAGGTTGAGTCTAAGATTTATTAGCAACATTTCGTCTATGCTTTTGAAAACGAAACCCATGGTAAGTAGCCCGGAGCAGCCCGGTGGAGGAAAGTACACACATTTCCGCCGACTGTAGTGGACAAGCATAGCGGGCTTTGGACCCGCCGACGAGAGTTCGAATCTCTCCCGGGCTACCATCATCACATATGTAGCAATTCGTGCTCCCTCCCTCGGTTTATTTCTTTTAGCATCTGTTCCTTTAGAACAGCCGTCAGTTGATCTAGCTGTACTTGCTCGTACTGGGTGCGCGCGGAGACTGGTGTGTTTTGAGGCGTTATCACCCCAAAATACAGATAGTACCATCAATCTTAGCGCCAGCAAAAAGACCAATGTTGAAGACCGGAAGAAAACCGACTGGAGGGGTCATCCATTCGCGCCCCTCACAGTCATTAGATGAACGCTCAGCTTACCGGATTCTTCAACGCACTTCAATGGCTCAAAAATCTTATAAACCAAATCTGACAAACCCATTACTGGTGATCATTTGGCAAATGAAAATGAGATGCTAGAGGAATTGCGGCGCATTCGAAAACTTCTCGAGCCTAAACCCACACCGACCCCAGCGGCGCCCAAAGGTCTCTGGGCCGAGTTCATGGACTTCGTTTCAAAATACAAGGTTCTAGGTCTCGCAGTGGGCTTCATCTTGGGTCTCTATCTCGGCGGCCTGGTAAGTGCTCTCGTGAAGGACCTCCTGTTGCCAGCGATAGGACTAGCAATTCCAGGCATGAACAACCTTGCTACGTATGCTGTCAACGTCATGTCACAAGCATTCGGCATTGGAGACTTCCTGGTGGCACTGATAACCTTCATCATCGTAGCCTTCGTAGTCTTCCTCATCGTGAAGATCACAAAGAAATGGGGAATCGAATAATCAACACCCGACTTTTTCTTTCCGCATTCTGACGTTACTATCTGCAAGGAAAGAATTCTGAAGACTAATCATCTTCACTGTGCCAAAGAATGAATGGCTGATCAGAGGAAAGCTTTTATTAGGTTTTAAACCTAGTTTGGCAATGCTTTGAAGGATGATGTTTGTGAGCTTACAAAAGGGCGACTTCATAATTGTTGACTATGTAGCCAAGGTTAAGGAAACTGGGGAAGTTTTCGACACAACTCTTGAGGAAACTGCAAAGAAAGAGCATTTGCATAAAGAAGGCGAAATCTGCGAGTCCAAACTGATCGTAATAGGCGAAGGCTGGGTCCTAAAAGCCTTGGACGACAGTCTGACGACGATGGAGATTTCGAAAACATCATCCGTGGAAATACCGCAGGACAAGGCATTTGGAGCAAGAGATCCTGAAAAAGTCAAACGCGTCCCCCTAAGGAACCTTTTGGAAAAAGGAATAACCCCTGCTCTTGGAGCGCGCGTCGACTACGGGGGAAAAATGGCCACAGTTCGCGCCATGGGCGCCGGACGTGTCCTGCTCGACTTCAACCCTCCACTCGCAGGAAAAACGCTTGTTTACGAAGTCACTATCAAAAAGCAGCTCGAGAAGAATGAAGAGAAACTCCATGCTCTGATTCATAGAAGAACCCCCGCCGTTGAGGAAAACAAGTTTGAATTCACCACCAACGCACAGACCATCACAATTGAAATGCCTGAAGAAGCCTTCTACCTGGAAGGAATACAAGTAGCTAAAAGAGGAATAGCATTGGACATACAAAAGTTCTTCCAGAACACGGCAGAAATCAAGTTTGTAGAAACTTTCAGGGCAGAACCAAAGAAGGAACAACCAGAAAAAGCTGAAACCAAGAAACCAGAAGCAAAGAAACGAGCCAAAAGAAACACGAAAGCGAAACAGAAACCCGAAACCAAAACCTAGACTATGCTACACCTGTCATCCTCGCAAGTTTTTCGTATCCCTCGCTACTCAGGTTCAGTTTGTGCAGTATCGTGTACCTCTCCGGTCTCAGGGTTGAGGCCAGTTCTAACGCTTTCACAACAGTCTCTTTGTCAACGCCAAGCTCAAGCGCACTTCCAGGCGCTCCCAGTTTCTCCAGAGTCTTCTTCACAAGGTTCCAATTTGCCCCTTGCAAATAGGCCATCATTATCGTCCCTACACCACATCGCTCCCCATGCATGGAGCAATTAGGGCTCAACGTTTCAAGACTATGGCTAAACAAATGCTCTGACCCGCTGCATGGGCGGCTGCTGCCCGCAATGCTCATGGAAACACCACAACTGATCAGCGCTTCTATGAGCACCCGGATCCCCTCTTCACTTTTCTCGCTGATCAAGCCTGCACTTTCGATCACAAGTCTGGCACTCATCAAGGCTAGGCTCGCCGCGTATGCCCCATAATACTCGTTCTTTTCCTCGTGCGCCAACTTCCAATCTTTGACAGCTGTAAGCTTCGCAATCACGTCTGCACATCCACTTACTGCAAAACGCCATGGAGCTTGCATTATTACGTTTGTATCTGCAATGATCGCAAGAGGCGCTTGGGCCATGACAGAGTAGGGCGTGTCAGATCCCTTGATTGAAGACAGTGGGCTTGCTATTCCATCGTGCGAAGCCGTCGTTGGAATGCTTATGAATGGAATGGCTTGACGGGCCGAACTGCATTTGGCAACATCAATCTTAGTTCCGCCTCCTACACCAAAAACGATCTGAGGCTTCAAGATTTCGATTTTTTCCTCTACGGCCTCTACATCTTTCATAGTGGCTGTCTCGACGAGAAAAGTGTTGACTTCCATCTTTCTGTCTTCCAAGAGTTCTTTGACAGTTTTCCCTGCAATTTCGTAGGTTTTTGATCCAGCGATCACCAGAGCCGACTTCGTGAATCCTAACTTTCGAGAGATGTCTGCAACCTGCTCTAATGTTCCGTTTCCTACGATGACTTCTCTTGGGAGCTGCATGCGATGATGCTTCGGGAACAAGTACACCACTTTCCGGGTTCAGGTTAATCCCTAGATTCGTGCAACCTACGCTTAAGACTTTTCAATGTAAGCAGTTTTCCAATTCAAAATTCGTCTGAACCTGCCGTTTATGACCGTAATATTAATAAATCTCATGCCATGTTTACATCATGCTACTTCCTTGCGAAGTGATTTCGTCACATTTGGATTTTGGGTGAAGATAATATGTTAAATAATGATGCAATAGACAAGTTGACGTTGAAGGGAACAACAACCATTGGTGTTGTCTGCAAAGACGGGGTAATATTGGCCTCAGACACCCGCGTAAGCATGGGCTACTATGTGGCTCACAAACATGGGAAAAAAGTTTACAAGATTGATGATCACCTCGCCATGACCATTGCTGGAACAGTGGCCGACGCGCAGAGAGTTGTGGACATTCTGACCGCGAATGCTCAGCTATACAAAATAAGCAACGGTAGGCCCATGTCTGTGAGTTCAGCTGCGAGGTTTGTCGCAAATCTGATGTTCTCAAACAGGTACGTACCGCTGGAAACCGAAGCCCTCGTCGGAGGCTTGGACGATTCTGGGCCTCACGTGTTTCGATTAGATCCATTCGGCACTCTGATCGAGGAAAAATGCGTCTCGACAGGTTCAGGCTCACCTGTGGCTTACGGCGTGCTTGATGACAAATACAAGGAAGACGTTGCGGTGGAAGAGCTGCTGCCCGTGATCGTCAAGGCCGTAGACGCTGCGATGAAACGCAATTCTGCAACAGGAGACAGTTTCAACATATCGATAATCGACAAGAAAGGTTACCGTGAATTGACTGAAAGGGAAAAGAAGAAGCTCTCAGCGAACCAGGGAAGTTGACCTCGTGGCGCAGACCCATGAAAAGGACAAGATCGAGATAAGCCAGTATATTCTTCAGCATGTACCCAAAGAAGCCGAAGTTACTAGAATAGAATATGAAGGACCCACGCTTGCAGTTTACACCAAGCGTCCAGAGATCCTAGTTGAGCAAAGCAGCCTGATTGCAGACATTGTCAACGTCATAAGAAAACGAATAGTGATACGTTCTGATCCCTCCGTCAGACTTCCTGAGAGTGAAGCTGAAAAGAAGGCACGTGGAATCGTCTCATCCGAGGCTGAAGTAACGGACGTAAACTTTGACCCCAGTCTCGGCGAAATAATAATTGAAGCAAAAAAACCTGGGCTTGTCATCGGCAAGAACGGTATGATCTTGCAAGAGATCATCAGACAGACCAAATGGCGTCCCCAGGTCCTAAGAAGCCCTCCATTGCGCTCTCAGATCGTCACTACCATGCGCCATTATCTTCATTCAGAAAGCAAAGAAAGAGAACGAATACTGCGTGCAGTTGGAGAAAGAATCTTCAGGCCTAAGACCTATGAGGTGGGAGACATTCGGATAACCGCTCTTGGAGCGGCTCTACAGGTAGGCAGATCGGCTTTTCTTGTTCAAACAAGAGAAAGCAGCGTCCTATTGGACTGTGGGACCAACCCTGGTTCATCGAGGCCATTTGAGGCTTTCCCCCGTCTTGACAACCCGGGATTTGAGCTTGACTCCTTGGATGCTGTCGTGATAAGCCACGCTCATCTTGACCATTGCGGGCTGGTGCCCTTCCTCTACAAATACGGATATGATGGACCGGTTTACTGCTCAGCCCCAACTTCAAACCTTATGACACTTCTGCAGCTAGATTATCTGGATGTTGCGAACAAGCAGGGAACAACCGCACACTACGACCAAAAAGATGTCCGCGAATGCGTGCTCCACACAAACTCTCTGCGATATGGTGTCGTGACGGACATAGCTCCAGATATCCGATTGACATTACATAACGCAGGGCACATTCTGGGTTCTTCGATGATTCACTTGCACATTGGCGAAGGCCTGCATAATGTCGTCTATACAGGTGACTACAAGACCTCCAGGACCATGCTTCTTGAGGCTGCCGCCACGGAATTTCCAAGGGTCGAAACAGTGATAACGGAAAGCACCTATGGTGGGCCAGACGACCTCATGCCGTCAAGAGTTGAGGCCGAGGAACGCTTGACATCCATCGTAAACCAAACTCTAGAACGAAAGGGTAAGGTCCTGATTCCAGTCCCAGCCGTCGGAAGAGCTCAAGAAATAATGCTTATACTTGATGGATACATGCGCCGAGGCCTGATGAAGGAGGCGCCTGTGTTCATTGAAGGGATGATTTCAGAAGCAACAGCCATACATACTGCTTTTCCAGAATATTTAGGAAGAGAAGTCCGCGAAAGCATATTGCACGAAGGAATCAATCCTTTCCAGTCAGATTATTTCACGATTGTTGAACATCCAAATATCAGACAAGAGATCATTGAGGGTGAGCCCTGTATTATCATGGCTACATCTGGCATGCTTGAAGGAGGTCCAGTGATTGAGTACTTCAAGAACCTTGCAGACGACGAGAAAAACACGATAATCTTCGTGAGCTATCAGATCGAAGGAACGATGGGAAGAAGGGTTCAGAAAGGCATGAATGAGGTAGCGTTAGTCACTTCCGAAGGCAAGATGGATGTGACAAAGGTGAAGATGCACGTGGATTCAATTGAAGGCTTTTCTGGGCATTCGGACAGGCGGCAAATAATAAACTACCTCACCCATTTGAAGACAAAACCTGAGAGAGTCTTAGTCTGTCACGGCGAAAGAGCAAAATGCCTCAGCGTGGCCAACTTCCTGCAAAGAAGGTGTGAAATTGATGCTTTTGCTCCTGGTCTAATGGAAACAATCAGGCTGCTGTAGGTATAGGCTCGCTTGGTGCAGAGGTTTTCTCCCGCCATATTCTGACATTCCGGGGGCAAATGACCACTCGCTCTTCACCCAGCCTTGCAATGTCTCCGCCCACCGATTCAACGAACTCGGTCAACTCGTTCACTGCATGTTTAACATCCTCGATGCTCTTGCTTGCAAGTGGCGTTATCCTAATGATTAAAATATTCCCAGACTTCACTTCGTTCTTCATACTGTCCAAATCTGAAAGATCGCGAAGAGGCATTGCCTTCAGGTAGGTCTTTTCAGAGCTGAGCCTAACCTCAGCTCCTTCTTCTTTCTTAGGTTTCCGGAGTATCCTGCCTAATCCCGGCAATCTTCTCCTCTCTTAATATCCTTACTTGTTCTTTTAGAGTTTAAGTGTTTCTCAATTTTGGGCTTGAAATCCTAATATGGATTGACTATAAAAATGTTTCATGAATTCGAGAATCGGGCTTAATCTTCGCCTCAAGGTCTCTTATTCGGTTCCATGTCTTATCGCCTACAAAATGAATGTTCTTGACGATCGCCCCTCGACTGGCTTTTTTTGCCTCCTCACTGTCGATCAGGGCCTCTCCTATCGCCACCGCCTTCCTATGCTTCTCATCAACGACAACGACGAGATCTCCTTTGTCAAAATCCCCATCAAATCTCCTCACTCCCGGCACCATTACATCTGCACCTTTGCATAGGTGGGGGATCGCCCCCATGTCAACAACAAGCCTAGGCATCGCCGGGAAAAGCTCGACAAAAACCAACGTAGGATGGAGAGTTCCTCCAGCCTCTACAAGCAACGGTCTACCATTTGCGAGGAACACGTCAGCAAAGTCCATCTTTACGACTTCAAAGCTGGGCTTGCCTGCAAGAATCTGCCTCAGATCAACTTTCAATTTTATAGAAGCCCTTTCCAAGAGGGCCCTCGAATCTTTCTCTTTCAAGAAATATCTAGCGTTCTTTTCGGGCATATCCCTTTTCACTTAGATAGGTTTAAATGTGTAAGGTTAAGTATAAAACCTCACATTTCCCAACATAGCCTCACATTTTAGCGCGCGCTACCATTTCTCTGGTTCGTCGAGAGTTTCGTCTTCATATCTTTCTTCTTCGAAGGCAAATCCCACATGTTTTGCGACGTATCCATCTACGAAGCAGTAGACGAAGAATATGAATATTTCCGCAATCAAGCTTGAGTAAGCATAGTATACCAATAAGGATGGTATTGCAGCTAGGATTAGGGCTATGAACAAGACTATGCCGTGGCCTAGAAGGCTCTTCCAGTTCTGCTTTATGTAGGTGTCCCATATGGACTGAGTTAGGACAGCGTTGAGGCCGCCTATGATGAAAAAGAGTACTATGAACCCTAGTATCAAGCCTACGATGTAACCTATGATAACGAGAAATACGAAGAGAAATACCCAGACTATCTCTAGCGCCAAAAACAAGAGTGAGAAGATTAGGCCATGCAGAAAGTATTTGGTCAGCAATGAGGCCCTTGAATAACTCGTCTTAACCTGACTCTCTTCCAATAGAATGCCTCACACCGTGTTTAACGCGAGATGCTAATTACTCTTTCCATTCTTGGGAAAACCCGAAGCGGATCAAGCTGATAATTCAGAGATTCGTCATTCCTTTGACAGCGTCGTCTCTACATCAGGCGGCGGCTCAATCGTTTCAACTCTCGAACGCGCGGATCAGGTTTTCTGACTGAGCGAAAACTCAAAGTCGCGCGCGCTCTGGGACGCTCTTAGACACATACTTGATCCGAAGGTATTCTCAGTTGAATTGCTACTCTATGCAGGAATCATATTCTTACTAGTCGGGCTCTTATTTGAATTCTTGGCAACGAAAACAACCAAGAGTCAAAATGCCCAGTCACTAGTTCCCATGCCTGTTTGAATCTCAAGTCTGCTAATCTGTCAGAGCAGCAATCATCGTGGTTGGTTGAAAAAAACTTCGTACACGCTATCAAATCTCGGGATTTAGCCTGAATTCCGCCTTTTCATTCTCAATCACTGTTATTATATCTTCTATAGATGAATCTTGGGGACCTTTTCTCTTATTCCAATTTGGATCATCCTTGGCTATGTTAATTGCAGTATTGTAATTTTTCTCTGCTTCCTCATACTCTTTCAGACGCCTGCAAATCCTGGCATGAATTAGAAAATGGTCGTAATGTCCATGGTCGAATTGTGTTAGTATTTGAGACAGTGGATAAGCACTCTTTGGATCATTCCGTAGAAGGCAATCATAGATTAAATAATCAATGCCATAGCGAACCCTTTCCCTAATCATTATTCTCATTGTGTCAGTCAATGATAATGCAGGAATGTGGCCAACATATCCGCCCACACTCACGAATTCTGCAATGCCATGGAGTGCATTGACCAACAGGCCATCCTTCCTGATCTTCTTTATGAATTTAGTGTTGCCCCCATTTTCCTCCAATGTGTTAGACCTGTCAACCTTCATGCATATGGTCTTTGAAGCACCTTCCAATCTGCCATTAAGAATCTGCCTCAGATCTTGAATTGAAGCCCAATAGCAGTTTCCCCTCGATTGCTCATACACTACTAGGAAAACGGGGTACCTTTGATTTAACCAAAATGCAAGCGTTTCTTTCTTGATGTTGCCTTTCCAGTAATTCTTGAAT
>JBGPBS010000023.1:0-21448 GCA_041481365.1 Bathyarchaeia archaeon | reverse complement strand
CTGTCCGATGAACTCTTTGGCGACGGTCGGCGGGTTCGTAACGTGGCCGGCAACGTCTCCTCGATGGATGTCCGTTTTGCCCACGCCTCTGATGTTAAAACCTATGTTGTCTCCAGGTTCGGCTTTCTGAATTCTCTCGTGATGCATCTCCAGCGATTTTACTTCACCCTGTTTGTTGGACGGCATGAAGATCAGAATGTCGTTCTCTTTGACTACCCCAGTTTCGACTCTGCCAACTGGCACGGTGCCTACGCCCGTTATGCTGTAAATGTCCTGTATAGGAATTCGCAAGGGCTTGTTTGTGGGTTTTGAAGGCACTTCGAACACGTCAAGAGCTTCTATCAGTGGCGGTCCAGTGTACCATGGCATGTGTTCGCTCTTCTTCACCAGGTTGTCGCCTGTCCATCCTGAAGTTGGAACGAACGGTATCTTCTCAACCTTGTAGCCCACCATCTTAAGCATCCTGCTGACTTCGTTCTTGATTTCGATGTACCTCTCTTGGCTCCAGTTGACCGAAACGTCATCCATCTTGTTTACTGCAACGATCAGCTGGCGCACACCTAGAGTGAAGGCCAGGAAGGCATGCTCTCGGGTCTGACCGCCAGGGCCGATGCCTGCTTCGAACTCTCCTCTTCTAGCTGAGCAGAACAGTATGGCACCGTCAGCTTGACTTGCTCCAGTGATCATGTTTTTGACGAAGTCCCTGTGGCCCGGCGCATCTATGACCGTGAAATAATATTTTCTAGTTTCAAATTTCAGGAATCGAAGGTCAATGGTTACTCCTCTTTCACGCTCTTCCTTCAGGTTGTCGAGAACCCATGCGAACTTGAAGCTTTCTTTTCCAGCTTTCTTTGCCTCTTCTTCAAAGCTCTTGATCGTCCTCTCGTCGACTGCTCCAGAAAGATACAGAAGATGCCCAGTCGTTGTTGATTTTCCATGGTCTACGTGTCCCATTATCACTAGGTTCAAGTGCGGCTTGGCGCTTTTACTCATCCAATTTTCCTCCTTCTTTCTTCAAATCTTCTCCGAATTTTAGTGATTTCGCTTACACAACTGTTGATTCAGTTATTTTAAGCTTATTATTATGGGTTCTGTAAAGTCTTCGTCGGATTCGAGTTCATGTAAAAATTCGTCGGACGACTTTGCCAGACGAGCCCATATGCACTTGTCCGCTTTTTGCAGAATGAGCCCTGAGAATTTCAAAGTATGATAGGATGAAATGCACTATGGTTGATAAACCTCGTTATGAGAACAGACTCGGAAAAACTCAACTACTTTCTCTGTATATATTGGTCTGTAAAGCAATCTACAGCTTTGTCCAAGCTCCCAAGCAAAATAGCCTTTCCTACTTGCAGTTTTTGCTATTCCCTTTCTTTCAGGTCTGTCAGATGAAAGAAGTGTGACAATTACTTCATCAACTTTTTGTGCCACTTCATCGCTGAGTTTTTCATAACGATGTTTAAACCTGTTAGATTTCCTTGATCGCCACAAGCGGAGCTATTGCCCTCCTGCCTCCCTTCTGTATCGTTCTCTTGAAGCGTGGAGAGCATTAATCAGGTCTTGTGGATTTTCATATGTTTCGGCTTGCCCTGAGGAAAACTCTGCCTCCGCAACTTGAATATCGGCGAGTTCACTATCTGAAAGCGGTAGGCTAAGAGTACCGTCCATAGCTATTGGGCGAGTAAATGACTCTGGTACCGCAGATCCAAAATCGAAATCATATCGTTCCCTCAACACAATACGTGAGAGAACGCCGTCATCAATATCTGCGGTTTGATCAGTCCAAGATTGGGACACGTTTATTCACCTTTCTCAACAATCACGTTCGATGCTTTTAGTTTGTCAAGCATCCAATTAGCAATACTGCTAATCTCTTGTACAGGTATAATCAGAATTGCGTTAATATCCCTTCTTATTACAAGTTCATCTGGTGTATGGCTGATTGGGAATGTATGCTCTGTTAGTTCAACTTGTGGCTTGCCTTCAATTAGTGGCATTCTTTCCTCCTTAGGCAAATCTGGGCGTTCAAAAAAGAAATTGCAGATTAGTTCTCCTCTTGGACTTATCCCGCCATAAGCTCCGTTGACATAAATAGGTCGAACCTCTTCTGGTTTACTGTAGACAAACTTGATTTTCGTAGCTTGTTTTCGAGTCGGTTCTTCGTTCACGGAATCTATTCTCCAGTAATTTCTATTGATGACGAAGTTAATAAATGGATTATGAATATGGGATACGGTTCTGGAACGTTATCGGGTGGCAAGCCTTCATGTTACAAATCAGGTGAAAACACCACTATTTTTAGTAACTTAACGTCTGACGGTTCTAGCTGTTAACTCTCGTCGGATGGCACCCGTAAAACGAGCCCATGCAGACTTTGTTTCAAACGAACAAAATCCAAGAACATAATATGTTCACCAGATACCCAAAGAGAACCCTGATGAATGTAACTCTTATATCACCTCGTATCGTTCAATAACAATAAGGTGTGTCGTGCATAGTCCTTTCCCCTAGATTGGACTCGAAATATCCGTGCATGACGCATCCCAACACTTCTAAAACGAACCCATACACACTTTTCAACTGCCTGTGATTCTAGTCATATCTGTATTTTCCGATGAGGTATCCGCCTAAAGCACCAAGGAATAGACAAGCCACGCTTAGGATTGTTAAGAGTATTGCAAGGTTACTAATTGAATCTCGCACATTAAGCCTAGCCAAGTCAAGAACATCAATTTGAATGCGCACAGCAAAATATGCTATGATGCTCATAAAGAGACCTACAGCTATTAGTAAAGATCCAACAAGAACCTCACGTCTAATCTTCCCATCAGACACAATAACACCCTGAACACCTCTTCTTGGCTGAAGTGGCTTTTAGAATTTTTCTTTTGCGAGCCCAAATGACTTCGACCTATTCATCTCGTTGGCTTCAGAAGAAAGGGTTGATAGCTAAAAGCGCGCGCGAAGAGCATTATTCCGTTTTTCTTGTAACGTAGTCGAAGCCCGCGCCGAGGGCTTTGCTTCTTCTACCCTGTTGACTGTGGTGGGCTGTGCCGAAATGTCTTATCGCAAGAAAGCTGATTTTGTAGCACGCGCTAGGACTCGCCAGAGTGGAAACAGATATTAGAGCAGGATTTCGAATTCTCTGGTTGGACGCGTTTGTGTCATGCCTGCGAATCTACCTCCTGATGCTAGGAAGAAGTGGGCCGAGGTTGAGGGGACTAGAAACCCGAAAGACAGAATTCAACGTATGGAGGAATTTCTCAGCCTTGTGCCGAAGCATAAGGGCACTCTGAAGCTTCGTGGGCAAGTTAAGAAACAGATGTCCGTCCTTCGGAAGGAGTTGGAAGAGAAGAAGAGGAAGAAAGCCGGAAGGACTGGACCCAAGCTCTTCATTCAGAAGGAGGGTGCTGCGCAAGTGGCGCTCGTCGGCTTGACCGGTGCTGGAAAAAGCAGCCTGTTGACGGCTCTGACGAATGCGAAGGTGGAGGTCTCTCCGAATCCTTACACTACGAAAGTGCCTGTCCCGGGCATACTGATTTTTGAGGATCTTCAGTTTCAAATCATTGAGACACCTGCCATTATGGATGGATCTGCTGACGGAAGAGCTTGGGGGTCTGTGACTTTGGCGTCAGCCCGCAATGCTGATGGCCTGATCCTCATGGTTGACTTGTCGCAGGATGCTGTCACGCAGCTTTCGCTAGTTTTGAGTGAGCTTGAGAAGGCAAGGATATTGACCAGCAGGCCCAGGGGACGCGTTGAAATTGAAAGGAAGTTCATGGGTGCCGGGCTACGAATAATTCTCGTCGGTGTGCTTGTCGATTGCAGCATGAGGGACGTTGAGCATCTTCTCAAAAGCTATCGAATCGCAGATGCAGTCGTGAAGATTTCAGGGGAAGTCACGCTGGACGATGTTGAGGACTCGGTTTTTGAGAGCACGATTTACAAGCCTGCTGTTGTCGTTGCGAACAAGGTTGATCTGAAAGGCTCCAAAGAAGCCTTGAAGCGACTCGAGGCCTACTTGAATAATAGGCTCCCCATCGTCGGTATCTCATGCGAAAAAAGGATTGGACTAGCCAATATTGGCCCTACCCTGTTTGAATCCTTGGCGATTATCAGGATCTACACGAAGGAGCCGAACCGAAGAGAATACTCGAAAAACCCTTTCATCCTGAAAAAGGGCGCCACGGTCTACGATTTGGCAAAAGACATCCACAGCGACTTCAAACGGAGATTTGGTTTTGCGAAGGTCTGGTCTGATCGTTTGGTTTTCAGCCCGCAGAAAGTCGGACCAACATTCGCCCTGGCAGACGGTGACATCGTGGAGATACATTTGAAGTAGTCTTAGAAAGGGCTTCTACCTTGACGCTTGGGCGATTCTTTCTATTTCATGACGCTTTGCGACGGCATAGCTTTTCATGTCATGAGCTCCAGCCAGCACGAGTTCCTCTGCCAAGCATTCTTCAATCGAACGAGGATTGTTTACTGCCGCCTGTCTTGCTCCTTCACATATGTTTCTGATGGCCAAGTCAACCCTTCTCTGTGGGGCCACGTCAACTGACAGGTGGTAGACTATACCTCCATAGCTGATTCTCGTCGTATCCTCGCATGGTGAACAGTTTTCAACGGCTTTCACGAGGACCTCAACCGGGTTTTTTCCCGTCCGCAGGTTAACGATTTCAAAGGCCTGCTTGGCTATGTTTGTGGCCTTGGCTTTTTTGCCCGCGTTTTTGCCCGGCCGCATGAGGTTGTTGATAACCCTTTCAACTATGCTCACGTTTGCTTTCCGAAAACGCTTGTGCTCGTGCCTGCCCATGCTATGCGGCGCCACGACTGGTCTCAGCGAAATGTACCTTGCGAGGCCCAAGTCTTGAACCTTGATATCTTTGAAGCCCCATTTTCCGAAAAGTTTTATCTCCGGCTTTTCCTCTTGCTTTTGAGCCAAAACTCTCACCGTGCCGGCTTCTGCTTTCTTCCGTAGACCAGCTCATTCAATGATACGCCGTTAACAGTCACGACTTTCCATCTAACACCTGGAATGTCGCCCATACTTCTTCCACGTGAGCCTCCAATACCCTCCACGAGCACTTCGTCGTGCTCGTCGACAACATTCAAAGCTCCGTCTCCTGGAAGGAAAGCCGTTATGGACCTGCCGTTCTTGATAAGCTGGGTCCTAACACATTTTCTGATGGCGCTGTTTGGCTGTTTGCTTTCCACGCCCACTTTCTCGAGGACTATTCCCCTGCCCATGGGCGCCCCCTGAAGCGGGTCGGCCTTGACATCTAACCCTAAAATGCGGCGGTTATAGTACCTGTTGCTCCAGCGAAACTTCTTTCTCCTATTCAACAGTTTTCTTGCCGCGAATTCGCCTCGTGAGGATTTTGAACCCATGGAATAGTTTCCTCTGCGCTACGTTTAATCACAAATCTAATATTTAAACTGAAAGGCTCTTGTTGGAGACTTCTCCCGCACAATTCCCTTTTTTCTATTTGCCAAGTGGTCATTAGAATGAGCCTAAGACACAGAGTAGCTTATCACTTTGGCTTAGGTTCCCTCTGTCACCATGTGAAAGGACCGCGAGACAGTAAGCAGCGTATGTGTGCCTGTAGATGTCATGTCGTGACAACTGAATCGTGAAACTCTTGAAACCGTTGAATCCCTTGTCATATATATTACTTATACACCGAAAAGAAGGACAAATAGAGCCTCTTTTTTCTCAAACCATGTTTATTTACCCTATCTTTAAGGATTGAGTAACTCTCCATGATATGATGGTTGATGTTGGCAATCGGACAGAGATTCAGGCTTTAAATCCTGTTGCTATTTATAATATACAACAGAAGGTAACTTGTGAACGTAGAAGTACTACGCTGTTGTACTTCATATTCTTTCAGGCTTAACTCTGCGAAGCATACTCTTACCCATGCCCTCCAGCTCCAAGAGTCCAGCGTAATACTCTAAGACTACCAGGCTAAGTCCTGTCCAGCTTCTAACAGCAATCAACGTGTAGCCTTCCTTCAGGAAGTCAGTGATCCGCGTTAGCCTGAACCAATGTGGATATTTCCACACACGCCTGCAAATGAGATAGCCTGTTTTTCGACAGTATGGAAACACTCTGTCTGCGCGCGCTGTCCGAGGACGTCTCCTTCATTCTCCAAACCCTGTCTTCTCTGCTCACTCGCAAGTCAAAAGTGAAATAAACAAAAAATGATCCAAGCAATTCCCTAAGCGTTTGGCTCTTCAGAGTTTAGGCCGCGCTTCCCTTTTTGTAGTGAACCAGTCAGAATCCCCCTGATTTCATGCAATATCGAAAAGATCAAGTGCCTTGCTTCTCTATCAATGGCCAAGAGCAGAACAGCATAGACTGCCAACCCGCCGATCGCCATGCCAAAAGTCAAAAGCAGCGTGGTCGGATGCGGAGCGAAGTAGAGCACGGTTGCAGGCACTGATGAAGCGAGTACGTATTTTCCTATGCTTCGCCATGAAACTGGCAGCTTGACCGACTTCCGCATCATCGTGTACAGTCCAAGAAAAGTGCCCATGTGAACGGCGATGTTGATTGCCGTCACCCATAGCACCGCCTGTACGGATTGACCTCCTGCAAGTCTTGTCAGAGCATAGTATGCTGCAGGTAGTGCTATGGCCGCCTGAATGTAGGGCAAAGTGAAGACTTTGAATATTCTGCTTCTGACAAGCTTGTTCAGCGGTATCTTTGCGTCCTCGTCTAGTCTTTCGACTCCAAAGATTAGTGAGTTGTAGAATTGAGAAAGCAAGAGTACGAATGCGTCCACGGTAAGGAGGACAAGTGCAGGTGTGGCCACGTTATAGACGACGTTTAACACGGTCAGGAGCGATTGCGCCATGGTTATGACGATGGCTGCCATTGGAATTGAAAACATTAGAACGATCTTTAATGAGGAGGCAACTTCTCCAAAGCTACCTTTCGCCAACAGCTTGGGGTATAACGCATATGCCAAGAATGATGAATAGCCGACTACGTTAGCAAATGTTGCTGCCGCCTGGTATTCTCCTCTGGCTGCTTGACTTCCATAGATGAAGAGAAGAATGATTGTGAAAGCGGCTATTTGGTTCCCCACTGCATTGTATAGTATTGCCGTTGAACCTTTGAACCATTCCTTCAAGTAGTTCCACTGAATTCTCTGCCTAATGCTTCCGCTCAGAAATCGGACGTAGTACAATGCTTGAACAGATGCTGCTATTATGAAACTTAGCATGGCTCCGAGGAATAGCTGATGAAAGCCCGCGATGAACACGTAGGCCAAAACAACCTTGCATGTTTCCTCAATCAGAAAGCCGTACCCTATTACTTCAGGCTTCATTGACCGCAAACAGCTTTCAAGCAGGCTAATCAAGTACACGTTAATCACCTGCACAGATCCAACGAGATACACAAGCACGTAGATTCCACTGAGGGAAAATGTCCTAGTAACTGCGGAGATCAATGGAAGGTAGACTGCGACAGAAACCAGGCCGACGATCAGGTTCGCCAGAAGACCAGTCTTGATGGCCCCTTCCTTTCTGCGGGCAACGAACCGCGTCACCCAAAAAGGGAACAGACCGCTGAGAATCGTGAAGTACCCCATCCAGTCAAAAATGTTCGACCATATGCCGTACTCTGTTTGGTTCATGTTTCTGGTTAGCAACAGTGTGAAGATGATTCCTGTCACGACACCGATAATCTGAGCCGCAAAGATGATGAAACCGGAATATTGAATTCTTATCTCGTCTTTGGACAAGCGTCCTCACTCTTGATGTATGCAACTTACCAAAAAACTTTGGGTTTGAAAATCTCTGCTTCTGAACAACACCAAAGGGCAAATGTGTCGACGAAGATTTCCAGACCAAAAACCTCAGAAATCGGTGAGAACGCAGAGAAACATAGTTCAAAAAGAGTGAAGCATAGCATGGCTGCGAACGTTCAGTGCCGACGAGGCGCTTCAAGCGTAAGCTCATCAGGATTGATTTGGGCAGGTCGAACTTTTGACGATTGTGGAAAATGCTCTTGCACGCGCTATGTGCCAGATTTCGTTATCCTTAGGATAAGTCTTTCTCCAGCATGATTATATGCAGCTACGTTGTATTCGCCGTCGTACGGATAGCCCGTAATGAGCAATATCCTTCCGAAGGAATGGTTCAAATCTGCTGCAGAAGGCGCCGTATTACCGGAAGGGTGAGAATGGAGTGTTCCAATAATGGAAAAATCGATGGGCAACATGTGAGTTCGGATACTCGCAAAGCCATGGCCATATGTTGCAAGCGGTGGGACAAGAAGGTCAGAAATATTGAACGTATCCTTCGTCTTTTTACCCCTGAGAAGCAAAATGATCTCCTTTGGATGAAGCCTCCTTGCACCCTCAAGAACCGCCTGCAACAAATCCTCGCTGATTGAAACAACCATGCCCGTTTTCATATATTCATTAGAATCATCAATCTCCTATTTACTCTTAGCCAAATCAAAAGGTCTTATTAACGCATTGATACTCTGCCGAAAGGTTGTATCAGCATTCAGGGAATGCATGAAAAATCCAACTGGCAGCAAATGAATCGTTGATGGCCAAGTTTTTTAAGCTTGCCGCAACGACCAGAATCAGGGAGCGTTGATGTAATTGAAATACTTGGACTTTGTCAACCTCAATTATAACCCTCAAGATTCGGATCTCATCTGCCTTTTCAGTATTGAGCCAAAAGGCATTAGCCTGGAAGAAGCTGCGGGTGCAGTTGCAGCTGAAAGCTCAATAGGAACCTGGACAGAGCTCACCACATCAAAGTCTTATGTTGAGAAGTTTGCCGCTCAAGTCTTCAACATGGATGGAAATAATGTCAAAGTGGCTTATCCAATCGGGTTGTTTGAACCTGGAAACATGGCCAATATACTCAGCGGCATCTCGGGGAACGTCTTCGGACTGAAGACCCTTAAGAACCTGAGACTTGAAGATGTCGACTTTCCCCGAGGAATATTGGGCAGCTTTGATGGTCCGAAATTTGGAGTTGACGGTATCCGCAAGCTTCTGAAGGTGTATGATCGCCCACTTGTCGGAACGATAATCAAGCCTAAGCTTGGGTTGAAAACGCCGGACCATGCTCAAGTCGCCTATGAGGCTTGGATTGGAGGATGTGACATAGTCAAGGATGACGAAAATTTGAGCAGTCAAGCCTTCAATCCTTTCGAAGATCGTATAATCAAGACTCTGAAGAAGCGCGACCGGGCAGAAGCCGAAACAGGAGAAAAGAAGGTGTACATGGCCAACATCACGGCAGAAACCAGAGAAATGCTCAAGAGGGCACAATTCGTCCGAGACAATGGCGGCGAATACGTCATGGTAGACATCCTAACGTGTGGTTTTGCTGCATTGCAGACTCTTCGGAAGCAGGATTTCAACCTCGTAATCCATGCTCACAGAGCCGGCCACGCAGCGTTCACTAAGAACCCCAAGCATGGAGTGTCGATGAAAGTAATAGCCAAAATAGCCAGAATCATAGGCGTCGATCAACTTCATGTTGGTACGGTCGTGGGAAAGATGTCTGAGACGCATAATGAAGTCATCCAAAACTGCGAGGCGCTGAGGATGAAAATGGGCAAAGCGAAGCAGGTCCTGCCCGTGGCATCGGGCGGGTTGCATCCGAGGCTCGTCCCAGCTTTGATGAAGCTTTTCGGAGCAGACTTTGTTATACAGGCAGGCGGTGGCATTCATGGGCACCCAAACGGAACCATCGCGGGAGCAAGAGCAGTACGACAAGCAGTAGACGCTACTTTGGGCAGCATGACCCTGGAAAAATATGCGCAAGATCACGAAGAACTGAGACTGGCGTTACAGACTTGGAAGTAGGCCCTACCACTTTTGGTCGAAGACCCAAGGATATTTCCTGCGAACTACTTCCATGATCGAATGAGGAGAGACTATTCCTTCTTCACATATTATTCCATGAATGTAATCCCGTCTGGTCACGTCGAAAGCGGGATTGCGAATCACAAGCTTTGCAGGAGGGTCCTTCCACACTTCAGCTGGGCTTCTTTCCTCTATCTTTTCATAATCGCCGTAGACCGTAGCAGGGTCAAACTTCAAAAGCTCGGAGACAACGTAGAACGGCGTGCGGGCTTCATGAGCAGCCAAGGCCATCATGCTGGTTCCGACTTTGTTTATCACGTTTCCCTCAGAAGTTACTGCGTCAGAACCGACGATCACCATGTCAACTTTATTCATGAGGTACCGTGCAGCCGAGTCCACAATCAGGGTCGTCTTGATTCCGAGTTCCAGCATTTCTTTCGCCGTTTTTCTCCCTTGGAAGAGAGGCCTCGTTTCGGTGCAGATGACCTCGAAGGTCTTTCCATCCGCGACCGCCTTCTTGAGAAGACATGTGACCGTTGAAGAATGGCAGTGTGTCAGAACAGCCGACTCAGACTTTATCCTCTTTGCGCCGATTTCAGCGATTCTCTCCATTGAGAACTGAAGATCCTCAAGAAATTTCCGTGAAGACAGAGAGACGATCTTAGAGAGCTCCTCGACTCTCGAACTCTTGTTTCCCTCGACTTGGCTTATTATCCAGCGGACAGCGTTCCTCATGAGCGGTTCTGTCTCTCTCGTGGCAAAGAGAATCCTCTTGGCTTCGGAAATCTCCTTAATGAACGTGCTCTTGGTCTTCGTCTGCGTGTGTGCTGCCACATTCTCAATGGCTCCAATCGCGGCTATAGCAACATTCGTGGCACCCTGAATCTCCAGATTTTTGATTTTCTTAGCAGTGTCTTGAATTGTTTCCAATAATTAACCCACGTTCCGAGTTGGCGCTTACACCACAGAGTAATCCTTCAGCTTGACTTTAAGACGCTTCTGGTATGAAAGGTTCTCAAGAAACCCTGTTCATCTTGAGAATCGATCGTTTTTCCAGACATCAGCCGTGTCGCTGTAGCCTCTCTTTTCCCAGTAGCCCTTCTCTTTTGCAGAAGTAAATTTTACCCTTGTCACCCACAGAGCGCTCTTGTATCCATACTTGTCAGGAACGACGAGTCTCAATGGGAATCCGTAGCCTTGCTCGAGAGGTTCCCCATCAAGTCTGCAAGCTAGGAGAACGTCGTCACGAAAAAGCTCGTCCAGCGTCAACGAAGTTGTGTAGCCATCCGCGCATTCAAAAGTGGCAGACGTAGCCGTTTTCTTTGCCTTCACCAAGTCAGCTAGATGCTTAAAACTGAGCCCTCCCCATTTGCAGCCTAGGACGCTCCAGCCTTCGACGCAGTGAAAATCGCTCGTTGACTCCGTTCTTGGGAGTTTCACAAGTTCCTCCCACGTTAACTTTAGCGGTCTCTCAACCTCTCCGTCTACCGTAAGAACATACGTTCTCAGGTCAATCTTTGGGTTGGATCTCGCAATGCCAGGATGATCTATCCCCCATCTTAACAGTCTCTTGATGGGAGTTTGACCCGGAGGCAGCTTCTCTTTTTTCAGGTTCTCCTTTTCTGAAGACATACTCGCCAAAAAGGAAAAAGATGAGACAGAGGAAATAAGGATTACTAGTGACTGATTTCACTGTTCTAGTCGTTTTCAATGAAGCTGGTCAATTGCTTTTGACTTTTTTCGTCTCTCGCCAAACCTGAGACCTTGACGCCGACCATGCGAACCTCAAGGCTGGACTCGTTTAGGAGCTTTTCAAAGAGTCCATGGGCTGTCTCCTTGAGGACCTCCACTTTATCCGTTTTGTTTTCAAGGGTTCTGGAACGACTTCGAATGCTTAGGTCTTTCATGACCGCGATTATGGTCACGTTCTTGAAAGTTAGGCTACTCTGTTTCAGTTCCGCCTGAACCTCTTCGCATTGTTTATCCGTCTTCTCAAGTATCGACCTTAATGCACGCGTGTTCTCTCTCAGAGTGGAAATCCTGCTTATTGACTCAACTTCGGTCCTCTCCTGAACCGGTTCTTCGTCAATTCCAGAGGAAGCGTTATGAAAATAGAGCCCGAGTTTCTTTCCGAAAACTTCGACCAGCTGTTGCACATCACGTTTTGCCAGATTGCCGATAGTAGTTATTCCTAATGCGCGCATTTTCTCCGCTGTTTTTACGCCGACTCCCATGAGGCGGTCAACGGGTAGAGGTGACAGGAATTCTGTAACTTGTTCAGGCCTGACTGCTGTCAAGCCATCCGGCTTGTGGATGTCAGCAGCGATCTTTGCCAAGATCTTGTTCGGGCCAATGCCAATCGAGCAGGTGAGACCCTGCTGAATGAGGATTTCGTTCTTCATTCTCCTAGCCAGCTGTTGTGCTTCCTCGTAGCTTCCCTTTGTTCTTTGGCCGACATCGAGATAGGCCTCATCGATACCCACTTGTTCGAACTTGTCGGCAAAGCCTCTCAGAATACTCATTATTCTCTTCGAAATCTCCTCGTAAAAGTCGTCATCGACCGGAAGAAATACTGCATCAACATTTTGCAGTCTTCTTTTGGCCAGACTGATGGGCATTCCAGAGTTTACGCCGAGCTTTCTGGCTATGTAGTTGGCCGTGCTCACGGCCCCGCTGTCCTCGCTGCGTCCAGAGTATACGCAGACTACCACTGGCTTGTCTTTTATCGAAGTGTTCCGTGTCTCCTCAGCTTGTGCAAAGAAGTAGTCCAGATCAACCAGCATTACGATTCTGCTTTGCAATGAAATGTGCTCCAGAATTGAAGGTCGCGGATGGCAATTTACGGTTTTCTCAAGCCTGAGGGGGACAAAAGACACAAATCACGGTGTGATTGAACTGGAGCATGTATTCGGGGCGATTTGATGGTTGACTGGCGTCTGCTGAAGCTTGAGACTGGCAACGCTTATAGAAACATGGCAGTTGATGAGAGCATACTCATCGCGCGAATGGAGGGCGTCGTTCCGAACACCGTGAGGTTCTATCGATGGAGACCTTCTGCGGTTTCCATCGGGAAATTTCAAGACCCGGAAAAAGAGGTTCAGTTGATCAACTGCAAAAAGCAGGGTGTTGACGTTGTGAGAAGGATCACTGGAGGAGGAACCGTTTACCATGATCTCACGGGTGAAGTTACCTACAGCGTGGTAGTCAACAAGCAGGACTTAGGCACTTCAGACATAGGAACGATATACGCAAAACTGTACAGTGGATTGGCTGGAGCTCTTAGAATCCTAGGGATCGTTGCAGATTTTAACGCAGGCGACATGAAGGCTTGCCCAAACCTGACTGTAAGAGGCAAGAAAATCTCTGGAAGCGCCCAGACTCACAAGGCTGGATTAGTCCTCCAGCATGGAACGATGCTTTTGGACGTCAGTTTCGAGAAAATGTTTGCCTTGCTCCGTGTTCCGTGGGCAAGAACATGCATGGAGGTTGTCAACGTCGCGAAAAACAAGATTACATCGGTCGGCAGTGAGCTTGGAAGAGAAGTTTCGGCAGAAGAAGCAGCTGGAGCATTGGCAAAGGGTTTCAGTCAGGCGCTCGATGTCGAACTTGTGGAAGGCGAGATGACGCCGTATGAACTGGACTTGTCAGCAAAACTGGAGGAGGAAAAATATGCGAAATATGACTGGAACTTTCGTTGCAAGACCTTGTTGGCTTAGGTTTTCTTCGTTCGCCACCTGACGCCTTGGGCCGTGTCTTCAATTATTACTCCCATGCTCCTGAGTTGTTCACGTATTTCATCGGCAGTCTTCCAGTCTTTGGCTTTTCGAGCTTCTTCTCTCCTGAGAACAAGCTCCTCAATCTCTTTGGGCAGTTTTTCTTCCGTTCTGATAGTGCCGATGACGCCGAGTACTTTGTCGAACCCGATCATCAGATCGTGCACCCGTTCTGCTTCTTCTTTACTGAGATTGCCAGTATCGATTAGGTTGTTGACTTCTCTCACGAACTCGAACAGCACTGCCAAGGCTGGACCTATGTTTAGGTCGTCGTCCATAGCATCGGCGAAACCCTTTTTCACTCGGTCCATCAGTTGCCCTAACTCCGTTCCCGAGCCTTTGCCGTCAGCATCCAAGAGTCTATATGTGAAGTTAGTTAACCGGTCAACGGCATTCTTTGCTGCTTCCAGCCCTTCGAAGGTGAAGTTTAGCTGCTGCCTGTAGTGTCCCGACAGAAGCAGGTAACGTAGGGCCTTCGGGTCATAACCCTTCGCTATCAGATCGCTCAAAGTGTAGTAGTTGCCGAGACTTTTGCCCATCCGCTGTCCATTGACGAGCAGATGTTCGCAATGGAGCCAGTAGTTAACGAATTTCTTGCCTGTGGCTGCTTCGCTTTGTGCGATCTCGTTTTCATGGTGCGGAAACAGGTTGTCTACTCCGCCAGTGTGGATGTCTATCGTTTCTCCCAGGTATTTCATGACCATTGCTGAGCATTCGATGTGCCAGCCTGGGTATCCTTTTTCGCACCATGGAGATTTCCAGTTCATGATGTGTTTGGGATCGTTTATCCACAGGGCAAAGTCATACTGGTTCCTCTTTTCAGGGTTGGGTTCTACTCGTCCGCCTGCGCCTGTCTTGAGTTTTTCAATCGTGTTCCCTGACAGCTTTCCATAATCCTTGAATTTCGTCACGTCGAAGTACACGGAACCATTCACGACGTACGCGTAGTCCTTGTCTATTATCCTATGGACCAGCGTTATCATCTCATTGATGTGGTCCGTAGCTCTTGGTCTGGCCATCGGCTCTTCAAAATTCATCTTCTGAGCGTCCTCAAGGAAAACGTTGATGTAGAAGTCGGCGATTGACCATGGGTCTTTCTTTTCTCTCTCCGCAGCTGCAGCCATTTTGTCTTCGCCTATGTCAACGTCTTCAAACATGTGACCAACGTCCGTGAAGTTCATGATTTGCTTGACTGCATAGCCATTGTATTCGAGGTATCTTCTCAGAACGTCCGCGAACGTGAAAGATCTCAGGTTCCCTATCGTGGCATAGTCATAGACGGTCAGACCGCAGTTGTACATGGTTACGACCTTGTCTTTGAGCTGCTTGAATGGCTCCTTGGTTTTGGTGAGAGAATTGTATAGCTTAAGCATATGACAGTCTGGCTCCTACCCTGTGACCTGGTGTTACATGGAATGTCAACGTCGCTAGTTATACTTTGCTTCAAGAACAGCGTGTCAAAGTGCAAGGCAACGGCGTGGTTTGCTTACTATGAAACAGACCCTAAAGAGCTTTGAACTTCGGCTAATCGTACTTTTTTAACTTGATCATTCTTCTGTAGCTCTTCAAGTCGTTAGCCACGCGCCTTAGAAGGTAGAGTTCCTGCATTGTATTCTGGAATCGGGTGAATTCGTCATGTAGCTTCTGAATGGACGCTTCGTTTCTCTTCACTGTCTCCATCCTCATTTGTGGTGTGCAGAGGAGAGCTTCATTGCTTGTTGGTGAGCCAACCAGCCATTTCCGTCATCGAGGAGAAAGGAGAAGGCTTCGAAAACGGAGAAAAACGTTAATGGCTGCTTGGGATCTAACCTTCAACCTTAGCCCTCCAGTGCATCGTAAGACTTACGATACACCTGCACTATAAAAGGTTTACTAAGCACAACATCATACGGACGAGAAAAGAAAGCTAACCTATGGCCAAAATGCCTTCCAGAACCCTTTTCTCATCGACACTCAACTGTCTTGCCAGCCAAGATTTCAGCAAAGAGGCCGACTTCGGAAGCTCACCGCTGTAAGTGATTATCTGATTGTTCTTGAGCGCATCTACTTGGAACGTTTTTTCCGGCTCTCTGAAGAGGAAGGATACGGATTGAGCCTGCAAGGCTAGATTCTGGAAATCTTCCCATTGCTTGCAACGCAGAATGACTGGGGGTCCACGAATTTCCCCTTGAATTTCTTTCTCTTGTGTGACGTCTTCTTTTCGTTCAAGTGTTTGTGTCGTGGGCAGTTTGAGTGTTTCATGCGGAGCTGAGAGGTAAGTGATCAGGTTGGTAATCTCATTCTGTAACGTGCTTAGTTTTTCTTCGACTTTCTCTACCTTTCCGCTTAGTTCGCCTGTGTCCCCCATTCTTTCCGTCACTGTGCCAAGCTCGTTTATGAGCCTGTCCAAGTCCTTTTCATGCTCCTTCAATACGTTCACTATGAAATCTATGGCTTCCAACGCTTCGTTTCTAGATGGGGGTTTCTTAGACATCACTGTTCAACCGTTCCATTAACCTATCAAACACCACTTTTATAGATAAACATAGCGAATCCTCAAAACGTATCCATACAAAGACGTATCCATACTTATTCATAATTAAAAGCCGAAATGGAGACGTCTTCTGTACAATCTTCCTGTTCTTGTTCATTAATCGTTTCATGGGGGTGAACAAGAAGAATGGTAGTAACGAAGGTTCCTTGTGGGTCCGCTCTTCTGGGCCTAAGAAAGCATTTGCCAACCTGTTGTTGATTCCCAGCATGAGGACATGCGAACAGACCAGTATGCCGGGCAATCCGTAACTTAGCATCCGTCCTGTGCGCGGTTTGATAACGGGCATAGATGAAAAAGCCAAACAATACTCTAAAAGGCAGACGAGCAATTGTGGTCTTTTGAGGCTAATCCAAATCCGTTATGTAAGCAGGCGCTAGAGCAGCTATTCGGCGAAATCTTGAGCTACTTACATGAAAACCATTTCAAGGAAGTTGGAATCGGAGCCATGAACCCGAAGTCCATACGAGCAGGACTTGAAGGGCAAACTGACGCCGAAGTTCAGCTTTTCGAGGAGACCAAGAACGATGTTTGGGACGACTGCTATACGTGAATAGGGAGTCGCGTGGAAGTGAAGTTGACTTATTCCTTTCCTTCGTTCATTTTCAGCAGGTGTTTGGCAAGGGTTGAGAAGGTGAGGGGTCGATAATGGACTTTGTCATCGAGATCTACGAGGAAACTGTCCAGCTTAGACGTGTTCATGTACGGACATTTCTTCACTTCTTCCATGAGTTTGGCGTAAGATGAGTAGTCCTTGTGAAATGATGCCATGAACGAGTCATAGCCTAACCCGATTCCTCTCTCAATCAAGACTACGTTATGAGATACCACGGGTGCTCTTTCAAGAGCCCATTTCCTTGCCTCTTCCATTCCATTCGCGTTAAGGCCTTGCTTCCAAGAGAAGAAAGTAAGCGCAAACAAGTGGTAGCCAATCTTGTTAAAATTCGGAATAGCAGTATACTCTGAGATATAGCCTTCCTTCTCTAGCCTAGCTCTAATTCTCGACACGGTGGGTTGAGACACTTTGAGTGTTTGGGCAAGCTCCCTATCGCTTCTAAAGCTGTTTTTCATTAACTCGGAAATCAACCTTAACTCAATGTCCTTCATCAATTCCTCTCCTGCCTCGGCTATTGCTCAATACCATATAATGATTTAGCGCTAAAAAAGCTTCGATGCTTTTTGCAGCTTGCGGATGAGGAGCACGTTAAGCTGGGACAGGATTGCGAACAGAATTCTGTCAGTTTTCGACGCAGCAAGCACGACTTGCACTCGAACGATAATCGAAGCTTGATTCATCGAAGCCCCTATGGGAGAGTTAAAATATTGGATTTCTAGAATGATCAGAATGCCTAATCAAAGCCTGGATCTTCATGCATGAATCGCCGTGTTTCTCTGAAAAGGAGGATGTTGTGAAGTTTGTTTCAGAAAACGGTATCAAGATCGTCAACTTGTGCCATGTCCCAGAAGACGGACGGCTGAAGACCCTGAGCTTTTCAGCCGCAGATAAGGCGCGACTGCTGGAAATACTGGATTTGGGAGAAAGAGTGGATGGTTCAAGCTTGTTCTCGTTTATCGAGCCAAGTCAGAGTGATACGTACATATTGCCGAGGCTTAACAAGGTGTTCACGAACCCTTTTGCATCGATTCCCACATTGAACATTATGTGCGACTATTTGGATGAAGACGGAAAGCCGCTTGGCGTGGCCCCGGTTAACGTTCTGAGGCGGGCTCAGGAGAAGCTCTATTCTTCAACGAACATCACGTTGAAGGCTCTGGCCGAGCTTGAGTTCTACATCATCTCTAAACTAGAGACTAAAACGCTTTTTCCGGCAGCGGCGGACAAGAATTATCATGAATCTGCACCTTTTGCAAAGTTTGAAAATGTGAGGAATGAGACTTTGGCTGCGTTGGCCGACCATGGCATTGCAACGAAATACGGGCATTGTGAAGTGGGCCGAATCTTGGCTGAGGGCAACATGCTTATGGAACAGCATGAAATCGAATTCATGGCCAAAGATATGGAAGAGATGGCCGAGATTGTTACGTTAGCAAAATGGATCGTTCGAAACGTTTGTTCGAACCATGGAGTGTCAGCGTCTTTTTCGCCGAAGATTTCGATGGAACACGCAGGCACAGGGATGCACACTCACCTGTGCGGAATAAGGAGCGACGAGAACGTGGTGGCAGACTCAGATGGGACGCTGAGCGATGAGGCTCTCAAGATGATTGGGGGAATCTTGAGGTTTGCCCCAAGCCTTGCAGCGTTTGCAAACACAACCCCGGCTTCATACTTGCGTTTCATAGCTCGCAAGGAATCGCCCATGCACATTTGCTGGAGCGAGAGAAATCGCTTGGCGTTGATACGTGTTCCATTGTGGTGGAATTACCGGCAAGAATGTGGAGAAAAGAAGAATTGCAGAAAAACCTTTGAATACAGAGCTCCAGATGCCTTTGCGAACGCCAATCTTCTTTTTGCTGCTTTGGCAATAGCAATAGATTACGGCCTTGAGAATCCGAAAGAAGCAAAGAAGATTGCCGAGAACCTGCACGTAGATGGCGGAAGCGACGGAAATGAAAGGCTGCAGACTCTGCCGCGTTCCTGCGATGAAGCCGCGGAGAACCTGGTTAAAGACAGACGATTCTATGAGGCTAACGGCATTTTTCCCAAGAGGCTGATTGACAAGACTGTCGAGAAGTTGAAAGCCTATGATGACCGTGACCTCTGGAAAAAACTGACCGGAAGACCAGATGAACTGGACGCCCTGTTGATGGAGTACTTGCACTATGGCTGATTCCTAAGAAATGCTTATAGTTGTCTGCAATTGTTTAGGTTCAGAAAGCAAACTCAAGTGGGCGGGTAGATCAGTCTGGCACGATCGCCACGTTGGCATCGTGGAGGTCGCGGGTTCAAATCCCGCCCCGTCCACTCCATTTTCCCAAAAAAACCATGATTTTGAAAACTTGGAACTTTCTGACTGACTCTTCTCTTTGCTTCAAACATCTCGTTTCATTCATTCACGACTTAATGCCTATCATCTTCCTCAATTCCTCGAATCTGTCCCCAGCCTTCTTGATGGTCTCATCAGCCATTTGCTTATGACGCGGGCTTCCCTTTACAATATCATACAGCGTCTTCAACTCGTCAACACTGAGATTTGAAGACATGAAAAGGAACTTCAGGACTTCTTGTATTCCCACTTGCAGAGATACAGAAGGGTAAAGAGACAAAATAACCCTAAGCGCTCTCTCAGGCAGGCGACACACAATTTGCGCGAACAAAGAGATGTCGTCGAGCTTCGGGAACGTTTCCTTGACTACTTTAAGAATAGTATCGGGATCTCCCCCATTCAACAGAACCACCAGTAAGCCCTTTTCCGCAAGCCAGAAAGCATCATAGTCTCGGCCTCTGTAGGACACCTTGTCCACTGGCATTATCATTTCCTTCTTCTCCAGAGAGTAGAAAGCCGCATAGACCGGCTCATAATGGGCTGATATTTCTTTTGAAGTCTCATTGATGTTCCTCGGACCAGTTGTGGCTAGATGTTGGACTATTTTCTCCTCCAAGGGGTTCAATTCATTCTTGGGAACCTGCGCCCGAGATGTTTGTTCCTCGTTGCTCGAGGAATTTTGGTCTGTTTTATTCTTGTTCATGTCTCATCTCATCTTTTCCTTGTAGAATTCAATGTATCCACAATCGTCACAGACATATGATTGAATCTTGTAACCATATCGTTCTTGCTTCTTTGGTTTTGGTCGAGTGCATCTGAAAGCATCGTCTAAGTTTTCCTCCTGGCCGGGCAGCATTTTTCCGCCGCGTTTAGGTCACTTCATGAGTTCACTCATGATTTTCTTCCACCTGAGAGCTTTATCAAACGCTGCTTAGTCTCTTCATCTGCGACTAACTCGATTCTTCCACATTGGGGACAGACAAAGATATCCAAAGGGATCATGCTCTCCCCCAGTTCAGCCCACTCTCCAAAAAGAAGCTTCCACCCGCCACTCGTTCCACCAACCCTGAAAGACGCATTTTCTGCAAACTGCATGACTGCGCCGCACGTGCAATTCCTATTGTTCATGGTTTAACCACCTCCAGTTCTTTCTTTTCATGAACCATTCTAACCGATAATAAATGACTCATCTTTTCTCTTTTTTCTTGTCGCCTTTCTGCGCTACCAACAGATTCTTTGTGCAGCAACATTCTTTAAACCATTGCCTCCCTGTGGGAGATGAATTCGGATTTTCACCAAGGGGCACTTCCCCATTGCAACATGCCAGGCAAACCAGTCCGCCAAGAATTCCAAAATCCAAGCTTCTTTTTGTTCTCATATCTCCAAAAACTTATATTGCTGCTTGAATCATCCGATTTGATGGTTGACATGTCAACAGATAAGAAAGCGGACCTTGCCGGTCCAGGCATCGGCAGTTATGAAGAACTTGAAAAGGTGCTTCCCAACAATTACCACTATATTCTGAACCCGAAAGAGACGCAGATCGCGATCTTTGAGGTGAAGCGTTACATTGAGGAGCAGCTTTGCAAGGAGCTCAATTTGATAATGGTTCAGGTTCCTCTCATCGTTGACGTTGAGAGCGGTGTTAATGATCTATTGGATCGTGATGGCTCGCGTACGCCTATTCAGTTTCACATTTCAAACGATTATGATAAGCATCCGATCGACGCCCAAGTCGTGCAGGCCGCGACCAAGTGGAAGCGAATGGCCCTGAAAGAGTTCGGAATGAAACCAGGCGAGGGATTATGTACAGATATGCGTGCCGTTCGAAAGGACTACTTCCTGGACCATGACCACAGCGCTTACGTGGACCAGTGGGACTGGGAAAAGGCGATGACCGAGAAGGAGCGCAACCTGAAGTACCTGACTGAGACTGTGGAGAAGATTTGGAAGGTCATCAAGGGCGCCGAGAAGCATGTTCAGAAGGTTTTCCCGCAGCTGAAGACGGACAAATATCCTGATCTACCAGAAAAGCTCACGTTTATTCACGCTGAAGACATTCTTGAGAAGTATCCTGACTTACCCCGCAAGCAACGCGAGACGAGAATTCTGCAAGAGTACCCGGGAGTCTTCATTTACGGAATCGGCTGGACCCTAAGGGACGGTTACCCTCATGAGATGAGGGCGGCAGATTATGACGACTGGGTCACCGAGACGAGGTCCAAGGAAGGCAGAACGATGCATGGCCTCAATGGAGACATACTCGTCTGGAACCCCGTGACAAAACGCCGCCATGAACTGTCATCGATGGGGATCCGCGTGAACGGCGAAACCCTCACGAAACAGCTG
>JBGPBS010000022.1:0-21886 GCA_041481365.1 Bathyarchaeia archaeon | reverse complement strand
CCTTAGGCAGTTTTGGAACCGTCAGCTTGAGAAAATCAGGTTGTTCCAAAACATAGAACCAGCGTGTTCAGTCACGTACTAATGCTTGGTCTGAAGTATCCGCACGAACTTGTCTTTGGTGACTCTATGAGGAAGAAGAGGGCAGCCATTGTAGCTGCATTAACGACACTGGCGCTGATCAGAGCAGTCTTCGCCACCGTCACCGTTCTCTCTGGGCAACGCACAAGCAACGAATTAGACAGTTACACAAGCTTGCATTCTCCAATAAGGCTCACCAGAGTTGGCGACATACCAAACGAAATCTTTCCCGGCATTCCATACACATTCCATGTTGTGACAGAGAACCTGAACCCGTCAGAGTCCTATACGATCAAACTAGTTTTTGATGTCTCACAACAAGGGTGGGTAGTCTACCCGCCGATACCAACGCCAATAAACAACGCATCTGTCTCAGATCCCCCTGTTTCCACCCCGATTGTGCCACCATTCAATTATAGCGCTTTTAAGCATCTGACTCCAGACATGGGTACGTTGACCTTCCGCGGCAAAACCGTTGACCTTGCCTACAATGAGACTGAAAATTCCCTAGTAGGATATTCAGATGCGTTCACGACAGACCTTGGTTACTATGACAGCTCAGCAGTAACAGTCCAGTTCAATGACACAGCGCTCTCAGCGTCCACAGGCAGTTGGACAGTAAGTATATGGGCGATATTCGCTTAATCTCCCTCTTTTTTTGAAAGTTTCAAAATGGTAGCGAGCGCCAAGAAACTTGGCACACGCGTCATACTTGAATAAGAATTCTATGACGCCTTAAGAACTTGTCTCAAACCTCTGGTGGAGGCTTGCCTCCTTGACCAGAAGACAGCCATTTCGCTTCATCGCATTCAATGTTTGCCTTCTGTGCTGGCATTTTTCCAAGAAGGACCATCTCTCTTCGGGCGATGCCTCGACAGGAACTTCAAAACTGCGTGTCTATTCTGAGCGTGCCTTGTTTTGAGTTACGATCCACTCCAACGTTTTGCCAATGAGCTGCTGTTCCTTTCCCCTATAGACATGATCTGCAGACTCGATTATGACAAGAGATTTCGGCTCGTTTGCAGAACGGTAGACCTCTTCCGCCTCGTCCACACCAACGATGACGTCAAGCTGACCGTTGACTATTAGTAGAGGAATATTATGAAGCTTGGACACAGCCTCGCACTCTTTAAGCTTCATAAGCCTCTCTCTAACATATCTAGGGCGAAGGTCTATACCATAAACTTCAAGTCTGTAGAGCCTTGAAACATCGAAGATCCTATCGATACGAGAAAGGATCAGGAAAGCACATAACCCGACGGTTCCATGCGTTCGCCTGATGAACTTCTTAACGTTATAGTTATGATTCTTCGGCGTGGACCACAACGCGAGTCCTCTGACTCGAGTCTCACCTTGAAGCACATAGAGCGAAACAGCCCCACCGAGGCTGTGCCCCACGACGAAAACTCTGTTCGGGGCAGCTTCGGGTCTTGAAGCCAGATAATTCAAGGCACACTTCACGTCCTCCTGCTCACCAAATCCATATTCAAAAACTCCCGTGCTCCTGCCAACCCCGCGAAAATCAAAAACAAGACAAACAAACCCGGCCTTGCAAGCCTCAGCTGCAAGCCGCGAGTAGATTCTTAGACCATATGAACCTCTTGCATTCATTCCGTGACAGATGAGCACCGCTGGCGCCGGAACAACATCGGGAATACTCAGCTCACCATAAATCCTAACGCTTTCGCACTGCACCCAAACCTGCTCAACCCTCAAACAGAGACCCGCAGAAAACATACACGACTCATCTATAAGGAGACTTCTCCGGAGCTCCGTTTCCTCAGTCAGGAAGACACCAAGATGCACCGAAGCGGCGTGTCAGGTCGCAACTCACCGCAAAGAACGACTTGACAAATGCACGGCAAAATTCGTCCACATTAATCGCGCTTCAACCACAGCGGTTTGACAAGCATGTTGAACCAGACCGAGGCCAAAGCAACGAACCCCTCATCCAACCAGCCTGTGTGTGGAAACCCCGGGGGCAAATGCCGAAGAAACCGACGGAGGGTAGCTCATTTTGACTGGTTTTCTCCGTCAAAACTGCACGTCAACACTCTTAACTTTCGAAGCATGCATAGGAACTCAGGCTGAAGGCCGAAGAAACCGACGAGGGTCATCTATTCGTGCTTTTCATCGTCAAAAGATGCAGAGCGCGCATCAAGCTCTTGGCGTTCTCATGGAAGTCGAAAAGGTCCCAACCAATGGTTCGGTGTTATGCCTGCCTCGGGGCAACTGTAGAAAGTATTATTACATCTTTTTCCTCTTATATACAAAACAGGTTCTCAATCATGGCATCAAAAAAGAAGGTCAAGAAAGAACCATCACCACCTCCTGTGAAGCCATGGTTCAAATTCTGGCCTGAGGGAGTGCCCAAACAAATCGAGTATCCGCCGATCCCACTTTCTGACATGCTGAGACAAACGGCCAAAGAATATCCGAAGAACGTCTCAGCGGTATACTTTGACAAAGGAATCACCTACAAGGAACTCGACAACGCCGTAGAAAGGTTTGCCACAGCACTTCATGAACTAGGCGTCAAGAAAAGCGACAAGGTAGCCCTCTTTCTGCCCAATATACCCCAGTTCATAATCTCCTACTACGGAGCACTCAGAATCGGCGCAATTGAAACCGCAGTAAGCCCGCTGTACAAAGAACGCGAAGTAGAACACCAACTGGCAGACTCAGAAGCTGAAACAGCAGTCGTCCTGGACGCGCTCTACCCAATCGTCGAAAAAGTGTGGGAAAAAACCAAACTGAAAAGAGTAATAATAACAAGCCTCAAGGAGTACATGCCATATCTCACAGCTGCCATAGGCTCAGTGTTAAAGAAAATTCCCACACTAAGAATTGAACAAAAACCCAACATTCACTTCTTCAAGGAACTCTTACGCGAGCATCCACCAGAACCCCCAAAAGTCGAAATCAACCCTAAAGAAGACTTGGCCGCGTTGCAATACACAGGAGGAACGACGGGCACGGCGAAAGGAGCCATGCTCACACATATGAACCTCGTCTCAAACGCTGTAGCATGCGCCGATTGGCTCCGAGGCAAAAACGGCGAAGAAAGCTTCTTGACAGTTTTGCCACTGTTCCACATATACGGCATGACAACAGGGATGAACGCCCCGATATATCTGGCTGGAAAAATGATCATGCTCCCAAGGTTTGACCCGGTGAGCACGCTGAGAGCTATACAGAAGCACAGAGTCACCGTCTTCTGCGGCGCCCCAACAATGTACGCCATGTTGCTTGCCCACCCAAGCGTGAGAAAATTCAATTTGAAGTCAGTGCGCTTCTGCATCTCAGGGTCAGCTCCACTCCCACCCGAGGTGCAGAAGAAATGGATGGAAGTCACAGGGGGAGTACTCGTAGAAGGCTACGGCCTGACTGAATCATCACCTGTAACACACTGCAACCCCCTCGACAGATCGATGAAAACAGTCAAGGTAGGCAGCATCGGCTTACCCTGGCCAGATACAGACGCAAAGATCATGGACATCGAGACTGGTCAGAACGAGCTGAGACCAGACGAAGTGGGGGAACTAACGGTCAAGGGTCCACAAGTGATGAAAGGCTACTGGAAAATCGCCGAAGAAACCGCCAATGTCCTCAGGGATGGGTGGCTCTACACCGGCGACATCGGAAAGATGGATCAAGATGGATACTTTTTCATCACCGACAGAAAGAAAGACCTAATCAAATACAAAGGCTACAGCGTATACCCACGCGAAATAGAAGATGTGCTCTACGAACACCCAGCCGTGAAACTTTGCGCAGTTGTCGGAAAGCCAGACCCAATAGCAAGCGAAATACCGAAAGCATTCGTCGTGCTGAAGGATGGAGCAAACGCGACTGAAGAAGAAATCAAGGAGTTCGTCAATGAGAAAGTCGCACCGTACAAGGCGATACGAGAACTTGAGTTCCGAAAGGAGTTGCCGACAACTCTGGTAGGCAAAGTTCTCAAAAGAGTCTTACAGGAAGAGGAAAAGCAAAAAACCACAAAGAAAGATCCGTAGCGCTCCAATAGCCAGAGTAGTGCAGCCAGCCTTATGTGCGCTCGTCAAAACGGACTAATCATGCTGGTTCGTTCACTTTTTTCCCAGTTCTCTTTGTCCATTCACTGATCGGAACCGCGAACTGCTTCTCCACGTTGGGTCTGTGTATGCTGTTGTAGGTGCAGAAACATCTTATCTTCATGTCCGGCGTCACGTAATGAATACCGCATCGCTGAACCCTTTCAAGATCAAGGTTCCAAACGTCCTGAAAATGCATGATTCCAATCATCACTATCCTACGCATGAAATCTCCCAAGGCTTCATAACTTCCTTTCGTAATCACGTTCTTGATCAACCCCCTGACGAAATCAGATTTTGCCATCGGCAGGAGCTTCAGCATCTGCAGCTTGGCCATCGTCTTCTTGCCCTTAGCGCCTGAATAGTAAATGTCCCAGAATACATCGGCAAATTTGTCTACGTCTACGTGGTTCATGATCGGCTTGAACGAGCCATTCTTATCTACCACCAGGAAAGTGGCAGCACCGCACATCGGATGCATCGTAAAGTCCGGGTAAACCTTGCCCTTTATGACGCCCAATCCCTTTGTCATCGGGACTGGCCAATTGACAGGTCGCCAATCCCACTTGGAAACAACTCCGCCGGTCTGCGCCTCAATCTCCTTGATAGTGTCAGGTATAGTTATCCGCATCTTCCGCATTTCGTCCTTCTGAAGTCTGCCCGCCATCGAAACAGGCTGAATGTTCACGCATCGGATAACATCATGATTCTTGACAGCATAGTCGACAATAGCGCCTAAATCCTTATCATTCACGCTTTTCGCCAAAGTCACGACTAGAACAATAGAATCTAAACCTATCTTTCTGGCATTGTCAATGACCTTCTGCTTTATCGGAACGAGACTCGTCCTCGCCCTTGTTGCCTTGTATATTTCTTCTCTCAAACCGTCAAACTGAAGATAAAGTGTGCTCAAACCTGCATCAAGCAGACTCTTGAAATACTCGATGTCCTCAGCAATACGCAGACCATTAGTATTGACCTCAATATGGCTGATCCCAGCCTTCTTCGCTTCCTTAATAAGACCTGGCAGGTCATTCCGAACAGTCGGCTCACCCCCACTGAACTGCAAAGCATTACAGGCCCACGGACTATTAGTCCTCAAAAGCTTGATCATATCCACGATCTGCTCAAACGAAGGCTCATAAACATAATTCGAAGCCCCCGCATAAGCAAAACAGACCGGACAGGCCATATTACATCTATTCGTGACATCAATTATACCCAAAATCGTCGGCGTCTTATGCTGGGGGCAAACTCCACAATCAAAAGGGCAACCATTCACGGTTTTCGTGTGCGGATTCTCCATGCCAACGCCCACGTATCGAGCGTTGTGCCAATTGCCATAAAACCATTTAAAAAGCTCAGCATCACCCCAATAAACGTCCTCAAACCTCCCATGCTTTGGGCAAGTTTTCTCCAAATAAATAACGCCGTCCTCCTCGTAGATTCTCATTGGAATCCTGCTCGTACATTCTGGACATAGACTGGTGGAATATGCCTCGAATTTCGAAGTTTCCTGCTGTTGCTTCGACACTTAATCAACCTCTGAAAGGCTCGTCTAGTAGCTACATCCAAAAGCCGTTAATATCTTTAATCATACGCGGCTATCCTGACAGGACATAAGCCGAACTCCCTTTTTTCATTTTCCCTCGCACGCATGATTATGAGGTCGTTTAAGTCGAAGTCGGCCTTGCATAAAACGAAATTCCAAATCTCGATTAGAACGAACGTCTGAAGACTTGACTCCAGTTGGACTAGAGCATCAATAGTATTGAATAGTGCAACAGTATGCGAGAAGTCAAAACCTATAAGAACTGTCATTCGTCCCTAGACTAAAGAGATGGCTCCAGTGCGTCTAAAGGTCATCGTAACAGGTATAGTTCAAGGCGTAGGGTTCCGCCCATTCATCTATCGCATCGCAGTACGCAATGGTCTCACAGGCTACGTCAAGAACAAAGGTGATGCCGGTGCAGAAATCCTTGTTGAAGGAGACCAACGTGCTATAAGGAAATTCATGTATGACTTGAAGAACGACAGTCCCCCTCTTTCACGAATCCATGAAATAACGACAACGAAACTTGCTGGAAAACCAGAATACGAGGAATTCACGATTCACAAGAGCTCGAATGAAGCCGAGCTTTCTGGCTCGACTATTCCGCCAGACGTTGCAGTATGTGACGAATGCCTAAAGGAACTTGAAGATACAAAAGATCCAAGGCACAACTACTTCTTCATCACCTGCACAAACTGCGGCCCAAGATTTACGATGATCGAAGATCTTCCATATGACCGCGAGAACACGACCATGCGCGAGTTTCCAATGTGCAGCTTTTGCCGATCTGAATACGTTGATCCGCTTAAAAGACGCTTCCATGCGCAGACGATAGCATGCCCAAAATGCGGACCAAAGGCATACTTGGTAAATTCGAAAGGAAGGCTGATCGAGAGCAGTGATCCCATAAGGCAAGCAGGCAGGCTTCTTTCAAAAGGCAACATAGTAGCAATAAAAGGATACGGAGGCTTCCATTTGGCAACATCAACGGTGAAGGAACAGCCTTTGCTTAGGCTCAGAGAAGCCAAGCACAGAGGACAAAAACCCTTCGCCATCATGGCGCGAAGCCTACATGCAATTGAAACGTTTGCGAGCGTGAGCAAAGAGGAACGGTTGCTTTTGACTTCTTTTGCTCGTCCCATAGTGCTTCTGAACAAGAGGAAAGCCTTCTCTCTTTCAGACTTGATTACCCCTGGTTTGCACAATGTGGGGGTCATGCTCTCCTACACAGGTCTGCACTACATGCTTTTTGATAGTGTGGACGATACTTCTTTCGTGATGACGAGTGCGAATCCGCCAAATCAGCCAATCGCAAAAGATAATGAAGAGGCTCTGAAAACGCTCGGTGATACAGTTGACTACTTCCTGCTTCATAACCGTAAAATAGCGCATAGATGCGACGACTCGGTAGTCCGAATGCACGGCAGAAGAATAGTCTTCATAAGACGCTCACGCGGTTATGCACCTGCCCCACTAAGCCTTCCAGAAAGAGCCAAACGTTGCGTACTGGGTCTAGGGGGAGAGCTCAACAATGCTTCATGCATATTGCTTCGAAACAAGGCCTTCATTTCCCAGCATATAGGAGACGTTGAGAACGTTGAGACGAGGGATTTCTTGGAAGAAGCCACGAAACACTTGGTGCACTTAACAAACAGCAAAGTCGAACTAATTGCATGCGATCTGCATCCAAAATTCGTAACGACACGTCTAGCGCATGAATTATCAGACGAGAACGGTTGGCAACTCGTCCAAGTCCAACACCACCATGCTCACATTGCGGGACTAATGCTCGAACATGGAGTTGATGAATTGGTAGGCATATGCTGCGATGGATACGGATACGGTTCCAACGGCCAAGCCTGGGGAGGCGAAGTACTGTTATGCACAAGAGAAACAACCGGTTTCAAACGCGTCGCACACTTGGAAGAACAACCGCTTTTGGGTGGGGATCTAGCAACCCACTATCCCCTCAGAATGGCTGCCGGAATACTGTACAAGGAGATTGATGTAGAACCGTGGCTAAGGGAACATGAGCGATATTTCCCACATGGGGAGGAAGAGATTCAAACGATTATGCAACAGCTGAGAAGTGTTCAAAGCATGACTCAAACAACGAGCTGCGGCCGAATCTTGGACGCAGCTTCAGCCGTTCTAGGCGTATGTTTCGAACGCACCTACGAAGGCGAGCCAGCCATGAAACTTGAATCGCTTGCCAAAAAAAGCAAGAAAATGCCTAAGCCAGAGATTGCAATAGATGGTGACACACTGCAAACCACACAAATGCTACGCGAACTGATTGAGAACAAGCGTAAGTATTCGAAACCAGACCTGGCCTACTACGTGCACTCATACCTGTCAAAGGGTTTGGCTCAATTGGCTGTTGAAAAGGCCTTGGAAAACGGAATCAAATCAATCGGCTTTTCAGGCGGAGCCGCATGCAACGAAATACTGGCTTCAGCAATGCGCAGTACCGTGGAAGATGCTGATCTAAAGTTTCTGGTTAACGAAGCCATTCCAGCAGGTGACGGTGGCATATCGTTTGGTCAGGCCGTGGTAGGTGGATTCTTTCGATCCTGAACCATAACTGATTTATCGCCGCACATTTTTGCCTATATGTATTGATGAAGATGTGTTTGGCGATTCCGGCAAAGATTGTAAGTATAAAGGAAAGCATTGCATGCGTTGATTTTGGAGAAGGAGTTACCAGAGACGTGAATGTAACGCTCGTGGACGTCAAAGTCGGTGACTATGTACTTGTGCACGCAGGCTACGCCATCCAGGTGTTGGACAAAACAGAAGCGCGGGAGACAATAAAATTGTGGAATCAGGTTTTTGAAACTGAAACCCAAAACTCGAAAAAATAGTTAAGCTGGATTGGCATGGCTCAGAGACTAAGGTTCAAAGATCCAATTCTCGCGAAGCGCGTGGCATCTGAGATAAGGCGGCTTTCAGAGGGAAAAGGAACTGTTAAGATATGCCATGTCTGTGGCACTCACGAGTGGACGATAAATCACTACGGTCTGCGCAGCCTCTTGCCCAAGAATGTGGAGGTAATAGCTGGACCAGGATGCCCTGTCTGCATAGTTCCCGCCTCAGAAATAGACGAGGCAGTGCAACTGGCATCAAAAGGAGTCATTGTAACGTGCTTCGGCGATCTTCTGCGGGTTCCAGGATCAACAACTTCTCTTCTGGATGCCAAGGCTGGAGGAGCCGACGTCCGCGTTGTCTATAGCGTAAGCGACGCCGTCAAAATGTCCCTCGAAGAAGCCGCAAAAGAGTTAGTCTTTCTTGCAGTAGGTTTTGAAACGACCTCACCGTCAACAGCTGTTGAAATATTGAACAAGCCGCCAGAAAACATGAGCTTTCTTGTTTCACATCGTTTGATACCACCAGCCATGGAAATGCTCGTTGAAATGACAGGCTTTAGCCTGAATGGCTTCATAGCACCGGGTCATGTTAGCACAATTATTGGACTGAAACCTTACGAAATATTCCCAAGAAAATATGCCATGCCAGTTGTGGTGGCTGGATTTGAACCTCTCGATGTTCTGATAAGCATCTATATGCTCATGAAACAGCTTGACCGCAACAAACCTGATTTGGAAAATGAATATACACTGGCCGTACAGCCTGAAGGAAATCCTAAGGCACAGAAAATCATGGATGAAGTTTTTGAAATCGCAGATGGAAGATGGCGAGGGCTAGGGAACATACCCAGTTCAAAACTCAGTCTGAAAAGAAAGTACAAAACGTTTGATGCCCATCTGAGATATGACCTTGGAATTGAAGATGGCTTGGACCTGAAGCCCGGTTGCTGCTGCCACCTAGTGGTGACCGGGAGGATCAAGCCAACAGAATGCCCCTTGTTCTTGAAAGACTGCACCCCGCAGAAACCAGTCGGAGCTTGCATGGTGAGCACTGAAGGAACTTGTCAAATATGGGCAACAGCAGGATCAAGTTAACACAGCGCAGCTTTGACTCGCCGGAAGGCTTTCGTTCTCGTGTGCAAACCCTCGCAAGCAGTCGTTGTATCATTGAAGGTTGAACATAAATGCATCGTGAAAATACGCGATGGTGCGCGACTAATTCTTGGGAGGAGAACCGAATTCGTCAGGCTATTATGATATGCGCCCAAGCAGTAACGGCGAAAATAAAAACGGTAGAAGAATGTTTGCACTTTCTGGCACACACGTCTGTATCTGAGTCGTTTACAACTGCCAGTCAGTCTAAAAAGCATTTGCAGTGAAGGAAAACCATATAAATCGCCATGTTGCTGTTCAATTGCACAGTTGGAGAGAGCACAGAGTGCCAAATTGGGGATACTCAATAATCGAGGAAGAGCTAGATCCGGAAAAAACCGTGAAAGCAAGCGCACGAGAGATTAGAGTGTCCCATAAAGCGGCACGAGAAGTTTGCAAAACAATAAAAGGTATGATGCTCACCAAAGCGAAGCAATACCTCAAAGATGTGGTTGGCAAAAAAAAACCAGTTCCATACAAGCGATTTAAAAAGAAACTCGGGCACCGACACGGATTGGTGAAGGCATGTGCAGGCAGATATCCAGTCAAAACATCAAAGCATGTTCTCAAGGTGCTTGAGGAAGCAGAGGCCAATGCGGAGAACAAAGGTTTAGACATTGACAGATTGCGCATAATTCATGCCGCGTCATCCCAGGGAATGAAGATTAAGCGATTTAAGCCAAGAGCACAAGGGAGAGCCACACCACGTTTCGAGACTCCATCTCACGTTGAAGTGGTTCTGCGAGAGGAGCCAGAGACAGGGGCTGAAGCATAGTGTCGGTCGTCAAATATTTTGTGACTGAGTCCATAAAGAGGACGGAGATTGACGAATTTCTTCAGAACAAACTTGAGAAAGCAGGATACGGAGGCGTGTCAATTTCGAAGACTCCTCTTGGGACGCATATCGTGATCTATGCCATGCGCCCTGGTTTGGTGATTGGACGGGGCGGAGAAACGATAAGAGAACTTGCGAGCATTCTAGAAGGAAAGTTCAATGTTTCGAACCCTCAAATCTCCGTTTCTGAGATTGAAATTCCAGAATTGAACGCTTACGTTGTTGCTTCAAAACTCGCTTCAGCATTGCAAAGAGGTGTCCATTTCAGGCGGGCAGGATTCTGGGCGCTCAACTCGGTCATTGAAGCTGGTGCCTTGGGCGCAGAGATAATCATAAGCGGTAAGCTGAGGACGGAAAGAGCAAGGTACGAGAAATTCAAGTCAGGCTATTTACCAAAATGTGGAGATCCGCCTCAAAAATACATGCGAAAAGCCGAGGTTCACGTTCAACTTAAACCGGGAATGTTTGGCATAAGAGTCAGGATAATGCCTCCCGATGCACAATTCCCTGACAAAATCAAAATAGCAGAGACTATGCCGCCAGAGGAAGAACCAACAGAAAAAGAGACTGAAGGCACACCCCAAGAAGCGGACACGACTGACCAAGCGGAGGCAACTGAATAAATGCCGATACTGCGAGTGAAAGAAATACGAGACATGCCCTCTGAAGAGCGAACCAAAAAACTTGGCGAATTCAGAACCGAACTTCTTAGGCTAAGAACTATGGTTAAGGCTGGTGGCTCAGTTGAGAATCCAGGCAGGATCAAGGAATTGCGCAAAGTCATTGCTCGAATCCTGACGATGGAAAGAGAACAGATTCTTGCCCTAACAAGGACGAACAAGAAGAGTGATAAGAAGAAATGAAGATAACCCCTGAAATAATATGCCATGAACTTATCGGGACCGAGGCGAAAGTCGGCAAGAGCACAAATATTGGATGTGTAGGATCCTGCGGCAAAATAGTGGATGAAACCAAAAATACCTTCACAATTCTTGACAGAGGCGAAAGAAAAATCATAGCTAAGAGTTCAACAGTTTTTCATTTTTCCTTTGATGATGGCACAGTAGCTGAGGTTGATGGAAGGCTTCTAATCGGAAGACCTGAAGACAGGCTGAAAAAGAGCATCCGGAGGCTTTGGTAATGTCACTCTCTTTCAAGAAGCCGAAGAAGACCTGTGAAGATAGAAATTGTCCATTTCACGGAGACCTCTCAGTTCGGGGACACGCGCTAGAAGGAGTCGTCATCAGCGCGAAGATGGATAAGACAGTCATCGTTGAACGTGACTATCTTCACTATGTTTCAAAAGTCATGAAGTATGAAAGAAGGCATAGTCGTATTGCATCCCACAGTCCGCCCTGTTTGGAGACGAAAGAAGGAGACCATGTTAGGATAGCGGAATGTCGCCCAATAAGCAAGACTGTCTCGTTTGTCGTCGTCGAAAAAACGGAGGAGAGTTGAAATGGCGGCAAAAGCAAAGCATAGAGCTTTGGTCGCAAAAGGGATGGTTGGGCAAGGGCCGAAAGTCGCAAGAGGATTGGTACCTGGTTCCATGTTAAGGTGCGCCGACAACACAGGGGCCAGGATACTGCGACTGGTACAGGTAATGGGCTACAAGGGGAGATTGCGAAGATACCCATCTGGGGGAGTTGGCGACAAAATAACACTCTCTGTCAGACGAGGAACACCAGACATGAGGAAAAAGATCTTTCAAGGTGTTATCGTGAGACAAAGGAGACCCTTTCGAAGAATCGATGGTATCTGGGTTCGGTTTGAAGACAACGCAGCAGTGATAATTACTCCCGAAGGAGAAATGAAAGGTTCAGAAATCCGTGGTCCAGTCGCAAAAGAAGCTGCAGAAAGATGGCCAAGAATAGCAAGCGCCTCCAGCATAATAGTATAACAGGAGAATAAGGAATGCAGACATTGAGACCGACAGCCAAACCAGGCAAACAGAGAAGAATGATCTATCAAGCACCTGATCATATACGTCGCAAATTGTTTGCGGCGCCTCTCTCGGCAGAACTACAGGCCTCACATGGAATAAAGACCATTCCCGTAAGAAGTGGGGACACCGTTCGAATCATGCGAGGAGACCATAAGGGATTCGAAGGCAAGGTTTCGAGAATAGACCGAACTAGTTACAGGATTTACGTTGAGGGGCTTACTCGGGAAAAGGTGGATGGTACTACGATATTCGTCCCAGTACATCCTTCTAAGGTAACGATCACGGGTCTAGTCCTTGACGACAAGTGGCGAAAGAGCATTTTGGAAAGGAAAAGACAGGCTCGTAAAGGAGCAAGGAAGGCAGTGGCAAAACAACCGGAGGAAATTGCTGAACCCGAGGAATTAGCTAAGAAAAAGGCTGCCGAGAAAGAGGAAGTTCCAAGAAAGAAACCAGGAACAAAGAAACCTAGAGAGGGAGAAAAAGCAGGAACTGGGAAACCCGCTCGGCAGAAGCTTGAAAAAGAAAAGGAAAAAACTGAAGCTAAACAGGGGTCAAGGGCAAAGAAGCAAAGAACATTACGAAAAGGTGGCAAGAAAACTGGAGGACCGTAAATGGGGCGAAAAGGGACATCCACCGGTCTAAAGCGCAAGCCTGCGCCGAAATTCTGGCCCATTCATAGAAAAGAATTCACTTGGGTAGTGAAACCCTCTCCTGGGCCTCATGTTGGGAACAACTGCTTGCCTCTCACTATACTTCTGCGTGACATTCTTGGATTTGCCAAGACCCGAAAGGAAGCCAAAACAATAGTCTCGCAGGGTAGAGTATGTATTGATGGGCAAGTCAGGCGGGATGACGGTTTCCCTGTCGGTCTGGCAGATGTATTTTCAGTGCCTGATGTTGACAGGAACTTCCGTGTGCTGCCATCTGCGAAAGGATTGGTTCTCCAACCGATTGACAGAGAAGAAGCGAAATTCAAGCTCTGCAGAATAGAAAACAAGACAACTGTCAGAAATAGGAACGTGCAACTTAACTTCCATGATGGCTCGAACATGCTCATCAAGGTTGCTGACGCGAAGAACAGGCAGGAGGACGCTTTCGAGACTCTTGGCACTGTGAAAATTACTCTTCCAGAGAAACAGATTGTTGAATCCATAAAAATGAAGGAGAAAGATTATGCAATCATAACTGGCGGGAAGAACATTGGAAAACATGGTAGCATAGTCCAAATCGAAGAAGCGTCAGGAAAAAAGCGGAGAAACACGTTAGCAACAATCGAGGACAAGAAGGGTAATCGGTACCAAACAACATTGAACTTTGTCTTCGCCATAGGCGAGACGCAACCACTGATATCTCTCCCGGAGGCAAGCTGAGTTGTCTGACGACGAAATCCGCAAGAAATGGGAAGAAAATCCCATGCTGAAACCGAAAATAGAAAAAGTGGTCGTGAACCTCAGCGTTGGAAAGTCTGGAGAACCTCTCGAAAAGGCCGTGAAGGTTTTGGAGGAGTTGACAGGCCAGACTCCCTGCAGAAGAAAGGCAAAGCAAACCATAAGGGACTTCGGCATCAGACAGGGAGAATCGATCGCCTGTATCGTCACATTGAGAAAACAGAACGCGATCGAGTTTCTTGGCAAAGTTTTGCCTGTGATTGACAAGAAAATACCGAGGACAAGCTTTGACAGGCAGGGCAACTTCTCGTTTGGCATAAAGGAACACATTGAGATTAAGGGAGTAAAATATGACCCTGACGTAGGAATATTCGGCATGGATGTCTGCGTGTCCATGGCACGTCCTGGATATCGCGTTAAGATTAGGCGAAGGGAAAAGGCAAAAATCGGCTCAAAGCATGTTCTGAGCCCAGAAGAATCTATGGCTTTCGCCAAGAATGCGCTGGGAGTTGAAATAGTATAGACTGGAGGACGTGAAGCATGGGCAAGCAAAAACCAAAGAAAGAAAGAAAGTACGGCAAAGGGACCAGGCCTTGCAGCAGATGCGGATCCTACGGACCCGTGATTCGTCGTTACAACCTATATCTTTGTCGGCAATGTTTTAGAGAAGTGGCAAAAAAACTAGGGTTCAAGAAATATGAATAACGAGGAAAATTATCATGGACACATTGGCAAATGGGTTAACAACACTCGTCAACAATGAAATGCGTAACAAACGCGAATGCATAATCCGCCCTGCATCAAAGCTATTAGGCAGGGTTCTAAGGATTATGCAGCTGAACGGTTACATCGGGGAATTCGAATTCGTAGATGATGGTAGATCAGGAAAGTTCAAAGTTCAGCTATTGGGAAGAATAAATAAATGCGGGGCCGTTAGGCCAAGGTACTCCGTTAGAATAGGAGAGTTTGAAGAGTGGGAGAAGAAGGTTCTCCCATCAAGAGAAGTTGGCACGATAGTGATTTCAACGCCGAGGGGAGTTTTATCTCATAGGGAAGCAAGAGAAAAACACCTTGGAGGTAAACTGCTAGCATTCGTGTATTGAGTAGGTGTCTATTGATGCGAGCCATGGAAGTCTCAAGAACCATTCAAATCCCGGAAGATGTTGAGGTAACTCTCCAAAGCAGAAAGGTCACTGTTAAGGGTCCCAAAGGAGCATTAACCCGGGACTTCCATCACGCCCCTGTATCAATGGAAGTCGATGGCAAGACAATGCGCATTTGGGCTGAGTGGCCCAGAAAGAAAGAGGCATCACTTGTGGGAACTATTCATTCTCACGTTCAAAACATGATTCAAGGAGTCACAAGAGGATTTACGTACAAGCTCAAAATAGTTTTCTCCCATTTTCCAATATCAGCTAAGGTCAAAGACGAAACAATCTTGATCGAAAACTTTACTGGGGAACGAAATCCCAGAAGAGCAAAGATAGCGGGCAACGCTAAGGTGAAGATTCAAAGCGAAGACATAATCGTTCAAGATCTCGATCTGGAGAATGTGAGCCAGACAGCAGCGAACATTGAGCAAGCTACTAGAGTCAAGAGAAAAGATCCAAGGATCTTCTTGGACGGCATCTACGTTTACGAGCGGACTGAAGGGATGGAAGAATGACGGAGCCAAGTCCGCAGACCGCAGAGAGAAATTTGAAGCTGAGAAGGCGGATGAAACAGCGGAAGCCAAAGTTTGTACGACCAGAGAGTTGGCGTTACGTGCGCATTAAAGAGAACTGGCGCAGGCCACGAGGTCTGGACCACAAGGTTCGAATCAAATATGACGGGTGGCCTCCAGGTGTAAGCATTGGGTATAGAGGCCCCAAAACGACTAGAGGGCTTCACCCCTCTGGCTACAGAGAAGTCTTGGTGTACAATGTTGAAGGGCTTGAAGGGATCGACCCCAAGATCCAAGTTGTTCGAATTGCGCATACAGTCGGCAAAAGAAAAAAGGCTAGGATCTTGGCCGAGGCAAAAAAGAAGAAACTCACTGTCTTGAACTTGAAAGAAGCGATTCCGAAAGAAGAAAAAGTGGCAGAAGAGAAGGTCGAAGAAGAAAAAACAGAAACCGAGGAAGTGGAATCCCCTAAACCTGAGCAGAAACCAGTCAAGGCTAGGAAACGCAAAGAGGAGACGAAACAATCGTGACCAGTCTCAAGACACAGCGGCGTCTAGCAGCGCAGATACTCAAAGTCGGCCAGAACCGCGTTTGGATAGACCCTGAAAAAGTAGACGATGCAGAAACAGCGATAACCAGAGATGATGTGAGAAAACTAATCCACGAAGGTACCATCAAGTCAAACCCGGAAAAGGGAGTAAGCCGCGCAAGAGCACGAGTCTTACATGAAAAGAAGAAGAAAGGTTTGCGTAGCGGTGTAGGCAGCAAATCGGGGTCGCCTTACGCAAGGATTTCTAAGAAAGAAAGGTGGATGAGCAAAATTCGAGCCTTGAGAAAGAGGCTTAGAGTGCTGAAGGCCAGGAAAGCCATTACAGAAAGTGCTTACCGAGAACTGTACAGGATGGCAAGCAGTGGACGATTCACGTCTGTGGCTGACTTGGAACGTCATCTGAAAGCTCATGAGGTGTGGAGGAAAAGGTAAATGGCAAAAGACTCGCGGTACTGTACTCCATACAGGCGGAGGAAAGAGGGCAAAACAGACTATCATGCGAGAAGGGCGCTCATCCTGTCAGGGAGACCCAGAGTTGTTGTTCGTAGTTCTCTAAAAAACGTGGTTGCCCAGATAGTTACGGCCAAACCTGAAGGAGATAGACTTGTGATATCAGCTCACAGTCGTGAATTGGCGAGAAAGTATGGGTGGAAAGCTTCAAGAGGAAACTTGCCAACAGCATACTTGACAGGTTTTCTATGCGGGTTAAAAGCAAAGTCGCAGGGACTAGAAGAAGCAATCCCCGACATAGGATTGAATTCACCTTCGAAAGGTGCCAGAGTGTTCGCTGTATTGAAAGGGCTTCTGGATGCTGGAATACACGTACCAGTTGACGAAGAGAAACTGCCTGATGAAAAAAGGCTCAAGGGTGAACACATCGCGCAGTATGCGAGAAGCTTTTCCTCCAACGCAGAGGAATATCAGACAAGGTTCTCCAAATACATAGAACAGAAGCTCAATCCAGAGGATCTCGCTGGAAAATTCGCTGAAGCCAAAAAGGAGATTCAGCTCGAATTCAAGAATGGAGGTAAGAAGCATGAGAAGCCAAAGCCGCAGAGGATCTGATAGAAGAAGGCCAGCCCAGAACTTGGAGCAATGGATGCCCAAGACCCGTGTTGGAAAGATGATTCAAGAAGGCAGAATCACATCGATTGAAGAAATCTTCATGAGCGGTTTCCAGCTGCGTGAGCCCCAAATTGTTGATTCTTTGCTCCCAGATCTGCAGGAGGAAGTCATAAACGTCAATCTTGTGCAAAAGCAAACTGATGCCGGCGAAAAGTCAAGATTCAAGGCGATAGTTGCCGTCGGAAACAGAGATGGTTACATAGGCATGGGATCCGGAAAAGCAAGCCAAGTTCGAAATGCCATAGAAAAAGCCGCTGCAGATGCGCGTCTGAAGATTGTTCCAGTAAGAAGAGGATGTGGAAGCTGGGAATGTGGTTGCGGAAAACCACACTCAATTCCATTTAGAACGGAAGGAAAATGTGGAAGTGTGAGAATAGACGTGATACCAGGCCCACGTGGCTTGGGTTTGGTGGCGAGTGAAGTTGCAAAAGTAGTGTTGGGCCTTGCAGGGATAAAGGACTGCTGGACCAGAAGTTACGGCTCAACGAGAACAGTTCCTTCCTTTGCATATGCTGTTTTCGATGCGCTAAGGAAAACATATAGTCTCATAACGCCGATGGACTGGGTGACGTAGGTGACTCAACAAACGATGGAAAACAAAAGTGTCATAGCTTTGAGGATACGCGGAACGATCCGCGCGCGAAAAGAGGCAAGGGACACTCTGAAACTGCTTCACTTGACTCGCAATCATCATGCCGTCCTGATCGATAATCGCCCGTCATTTGTCGGGATGCTGAAGACAGTACAAGGCTACGTGACTTGGGGTGAAGCCTCCAGGGAAGTTGTCAACATGGTGATAAAACAGCGAGGACGGCTGTTGGGCAACAAGAAACCCACAGAGGAGTATTTGCAAAAGATTGGATACAAAACGCTAGAAGACCTTGCTGATGCGGTTTTCGATTGTCGTGTTGAATACTGGAGGTTGCCGAATGTTCAACCAGTTTTCAGACTGCCTCCTCCGACGAAAGGATTCAGGGGTAACATAAAGAAAGCCTACCGGGCAGGCGGAGAACTCGGATATCGAGGCGAAAAGGTCAACGAACTCATTAAGAGGATGGTTTAGACTCCGATTTTCACATATTTCTGGGCGATACGTTTTATAGCAACTTTCCAGATGCCATTGTATCCCAGGGGAAGGAAAGGTTGAGCGCGAAATGGCGTAGGAGCAGGAGGAATCAAAAATGGTTAAACATTTTCAAGGCCTTCGACAGTTCAAAGGAAAAAAGAAAAATCTCTCATTTGGATGGGTGGGGAATCAAGAAAAGGCTGTATCCTATGCAAAGGATTCCGCAATTATACTCAAAGAGGGGAATGAGGGAACCGGAACCTCTTCTGGATGTTCTTGAGGAAAAAGGTGAAATAATAGTTGTTGCTGAGTTCGCCGGGTTCAAGAAGGACAGTCTGAGGATCAACGTGGAGAGTCACAAGTTAACCTTATGCGCTGAGGCTTTAAATCGCAAATACTACAAAAGTTTAAATCTTCCTAAGAGAGTGATTCCAAACACCTTTCGTACGAAATACAAGAATGGTGTGCTCGAAATACAGTTGAAAAAAGCTGTACAGGAGAAAACGTTGGACAAGGTTGCAGATTGAAAAATGCCTCATCGACTTAGAAAATGCAGAAAAAACCGCGGCTCAAGAACCTGTGGTTACGGCAAAGTGGGTCAACACAGAGACCAGGGATCAAAGCCAGAGCGGAAGTCAGGGAGGCACAAGGCTAAATGGTCTTTTGTTCAGAGGTACGAGCCTAATTATTTCGGCAAGAGAGGGTTCACCTGTCCTAGAAGTCTGAGGCAGGATATCCGCATCATAAATGCCGGAGAGCTGGATCAAATGGCTGTAGAGCTTCCGATAGAGAATGGCAAATACTCCGTTGATCTGGAAACGCTTGGCTACAGCAAACTGTTGGGTGCAGGCAGGGTCACCAAGCCACTGTTCGTAAAAGTAGTTTCCTGCTCAGAATCGGCATCCCAAAAGATAAAAGACGCTGGCGGAGAAGTCCTAGCAGTAGCTGAAGAAAAGGGAGAGTAGCTGCTAGCCAATGGCTGGAAGATTCCTAAACCTGTTTAAGCCCATTGCAAGGGTCATCCCAGAAATCAAGGCGCCAGAACGTCGAGTCAGGTTTAACGAGAAACTTTTTTGGACAGCCCTTGTGCTGATTATCTACCTCGTGATGACTGAGATTCCTCTTTTTGGTATACAAGCCCAGACGATAGGGGAACTTGCTGCTCTTCGAGTAATCTTTGCCTCCCACCGTGGCAGCCTCATGGAGCTTGGAATAGGTCCTATCGTGACGGCTGGCTTGATCCTGCAGCTCTTGGCCGGTTCATCGATGATAGATTGCGACATGTCAAATGCTGAGGATCGAGGCTTGTTCACAACCGCGAGCAAAGTTTTCTCGATACTCCTAACTGGGGTTCAAGCTTCGGCATACATCATCGGCGGAATGTACGGAACTTTGTCGAGCACAACAGCTCTGATTGTCTTTATGCAGCTTCTGTCAGCTGGAATCATCGTGCTATTGATGGACGAGCTCGTGCAGAAAGGCTGGGGCTTCGGGAGTGGAATCAGCTTGTTCATTATGGCGGGAGTCTCCCAAAGCATCTTCTGGCAGAGTTTCTCCCCTGTGCCCGGCCCCGGAGAGTTTCGTGCTTATGGTTTCTTCGTCGCTCTGGGACAGGTTTTTTCGTCGGGCCAACCGTTGTCGTTGATGTGGCTGAGAAGCAATAACTGGCCTAGCACGGGCATTACTGACCAGGGTGCGCTCCATCTTGTCTTCAACCCAGCAAACCCGTCTTTGCTCGGACTCGTAGCTACAGTAGCTGCTTTCTTGGTCATAATATACATGGAAGGAGTACGATTGGAATTGCCCCTGTCCTACGCTGGCTACAGAGGATACCGCAGCAGATATCCGATCAAGCTTCTTTACGTTTCAAACCTGCCGGTGATCTTCGCATCAGCACTCTTCGCTAACGTATACTTCTTTTCACAAATCTTCTGGAGCATGAGCGGCAGGCTTTCTGTGGGAGCCAACTTTTGGATGGACCTCTTGGGACAATATAAGGCCGTGTACGGTAACTCGACTAACCCAGGTCAAATAACAGGGTATAATCCTTCGGGCGGTCTGGTGTACTACGTGACTGCGCCTCGCAATTTCGTAGGCGTCATGGGGGATCCGTGGCAGGCTTTTGCATATCTGGGAATCCTGATGGCTTTCTGCGTTGTTTTTTCGCTCACGTGGCTTGAAGTAGGCGGGCTGGGACCTTCAACGGTGGCCCAGCAGCTGGTTGATGCAGGCATGGAGATTCCGGGGTACAGACGGTCCGGGAGAGCTGTGGAGTCAATTCTCAAACGTTACATTCCAGCAGTGACAGTTGTGGGCGGAATACTTGTCGCGTTAGTTGCGGGTGTTTCAGACTTCTTTGGAGTCTTCGGGTCTGGAATGGGGGTTCTGCTTTCGGTGGGAATAATATATCAGTACTACGAGACGTTAGTTAAAGAACAAGCTGCGGAAACAATTCCGGCCTTTAGGCGGATATTCGGGGACTAATGCATGAATATTACAATAGTTGTTGCAGGAACGCTTGAAACTGGGAAAATCATGACTTGCATTCCTGTTGAGAAACCTTTCGAAGAAGAACCTGAAAAGGCCGCGTGGAAGGCATTGAAATCCTACGGAGTGGGTTGAAATTGTTTGAAGCGCTTCAAAACATTCCTTTTTCCACGATTTTCTTGTTCCTGTTAGCTGCTTTGATCTCGATGTTGACGTCTTTGACAAATCGTCTTTTGACGAATCCTGAAAAGTCGAAGGCCGTGAGGAAGGAGGTCTCAGAATGGAACAAGGAAATGCAGGCCGCCAGACGTGGGGGAGACAAGAAAAAACTGGAAAAAGTAATGAAGAAGCAGAAAGAGATTCTTCAGCTTCAGTCCAAGATGATGTGGCAGTCGATGAAGGTGACCATGATATTCTTCGTTCCCCTGATTATCATATGGTCGATCTTAGGCGGGTTCTACACGATTCCCGCTACTGGCACGACTCCGGCGCAAGCTAGAGCTATCGCTTTTCTTCCAGGCGTCGGTCCTGTTTTTCAGCTTATCGTTTTCAGTTTTTCCTCGTTATTGTGGTGGTATTTCGTGTGTTCGATGTTGTTTGGAACGATCTTTTCACATGTATTTGGTATAGTGGAGGTAAGTGAATAGAATGCCAAGAAGGAGTGAGCGTACTAGGAGTCGGAAGCGTGTCTACAAGAGTTTTCCTGGAACTGGACAGGGTGTTCATTATAAACTGGAGGTTGGCGCCGTGCAACGTTGCCGTTTCTGCAAGCGTGAACTGGCGGGGGTTCCGCGGGTTTCCAGGTTCAAGGCAAGCAAGCTTAGTCGAGGCAAGAAGAGCGTCCTGCGCCCATATGGTGGTCAAGTATGCCCCGATTGCCTCAAACGTGGCCTGAGACAGGCTGCGAGAAATGTCTGATGTGCAGCTTTTGAGGCTGGCAAATGACTGAAGGCCGCAGGCTTGAGAAGACTGACAAGCTTCTCGTGGTTTGCGTCTGCGGTTTGGCTGGAAGTGGGAAGAGTACCTTGGGGCGAAAGTTTTCTAGGAAATATGGTCTCAGATACTATTCTGGTGGGGACGCGCTCAGGGCCTTGGCGATGGACGG
>JBGPBS010000021.1:0-22629 GCA_041481365.1 Bathyarchaeia archaeon | reverse complement strand
GCAACGCTACAGCCTACGCTTACACGCCTAACGGCACCCAATACGCCCTCTGCACCACCATCCAGTACGGCTACAAACCAGCATCAAACAGCACGTTTCTGACGGTTGAGCCTCAAGCGACGCAACTCATGACAACAACGAAGACGCCGGAACAAATGCAGCAAGAAGCGCAGAACAGCGGTTGGCTAAGCGTTTATAATGAGTGGAGCTGGTGGTACCCGTGGTACAGGGTGCACGAGAGGATTTGCTTTGAAAGTCTGACGGTGGGCCTCGGATTCAGTCCCATCCTTCCTGACGTTGGATCAATGAAGTGTTCAGGACTGGAAGTATTCAGGGATTTGACTGGAGAGCTGGTGCAAGAACTGCAGGTTGACTTCATTGCGTTATTTGTCGAATACATCGCAGCCAAAGTACTATCACTTACGATAGCTGGAGGCCTAGTAGCTTTAGCTTTCAAAGGAGCAACTCAGGCGGTGTTTCTCATAAATGCTTGGAATGACAGAGCAAGACTGCTTGCCATTGCGCTTGTAAGTGCAATAATGGCCATAATCGCAACCGGAGGGGTCAGTCTTGGAACAGCATTCCTTGCGTTGCTCTTTAGCGCAGTCGGGGCGGGAGCTTAGCAGCGTCTTTGTTGATCAACGGCTTCATAAACGCGGGCGGTATGATCGCAGGATTCAGAAGCTGGATTGACGGGTTGGAGATAGCCATGGATCTTGGGTTCGCCGTGACCGCATTCGCCAGATACAATGGGAGAATCTAGATTGAGCGATAAAGATCTCTCTTGGGAAGAGACCAATCACCTTTACGAACTCTCAACTATACCAGCGGCTTTAGTGTTTTTTGTTTTCCTAGGGTATCTCGTATATCTGCTTCATTACTCTCTTCTTAAGACCCAATTTGACTTCCTCGTGAGATGGTTTTTACCATTTTTTCTTTTTTTTTCTAGAGTCTGGGCTTGTTACCTTTGAAGTGCTTTATCACAGGAGGATTAAGAAGCCACTGAAATTTCATTTGAAAAGACTGACTGCCAATTCTCTGGTTGGGTTGTTGGGTGTTGCTTTGCTTCTTGGTTTCGTCCTAGGCCTGCATCCGTTCCTCTTTCCCATCGTTGGAAATAACGAGTTTCTAATCAGCGTTCTCTTGACATTGCTGGTCTTTTCGGTGATAGTTCTGAGGTTCAAAGATGCTCTTGCCAGGCTCAATAAAGGCTAACGCGATAGACCCGGATTATTCTTATTGTTCTTTCTGCCTGTTGACAGTATGGTGCCGTGCAGCCCATCACTCTCTTTTCGGGGTGAGGCTTCTCCTGCTTGAGGCGTGGCTTGATCCAGGCGGCACGGATCACACCATCTACGTTGGGGTATTGGATGCGGCTGTCCAAGAAGATGGCCACCTTACACCCTTTTATTGTAGGTATCTGATGGCACGCACTGGTTGGCCATATGTGGCTCTGCACAGTCCTGCACTGAAATGCATCGCTGTGAAGTGATGAGTGGGTCCAAGAATCTTTTCGGGTGTGGTCTTTGTTCAGATTCAAAAACTATTTTAATGATCTCGTTGAATCAGTATGTTAGGTGTTGTTTAGTGGGAGAGACTGTCACGTTTTCTGCTGTTGTGTGGAGGGAAGAGAAACTGTACGTTGCTTGGTGTCCGGAATTGGATATTGCAAGCCAGGGAAAAGATGTGGAGCATGCGCTTGGCAACCTGCAGGAGGCAGTTGAGCTATATCTTGAAGACGAGGATGCAACCATCCCCAAGCGAAAACCTGCCATGGTCACGACTCTGAGTGTTGAAACCCATGCCAAGACTGCCATTAGTGTCAGGTCGTGAAGTGACCAAGGCATTAGGCAAAGCAGGCTTCTTGGTGGTGGGAAGAAAAGGAAGCCACATCAGACTCAAAAAGAAGACTCAAAACAGAACGTACATCGTTGTTGTTCCGTTGCATCCAGAGATAAAGAGAGGAACCCTCAAATCGATTTTGAGACAAGCGGGATTAACAACAGAAGAATTCGTAAAACTGCTATGAAGATGAAACCCGCGGGAATGGGCATTTTGCCGATGACTGAAGAAGAACGTGAGGGATCTTGACAAGATCTGCTAGCACTCAAAAACGCGGGTTTGCCAAAAGAGTTGGCGCTGATGCCGAGATCCTGTTACGCTTTGTGCGCAGGCTGTGATACTGTTGGATGGGTAGCCGCTCACTGGCGTCGATGTGACGTTCCTTTTGAACGGTTCTAGTCTCATCGGGTCCATCTTGTCCACAGGCTCAGATGGTGTTGCCTCTCACAGTCTAAAACATTATGAATCCAAAATTTGAATCGAAAAACTTGAAGAAAGTCTCTTCAAATCATGGGCACTTTAAGAATCAAATGAGTAAGAAGACACGAAAATAGGACCGTGCGCGCGGAGGCCGATTAAATAATTGTCTTAGACTTGTAGCAGCCAACGTTTCAAAACTTGATTTCTCACGGCCCCCTATTGTTTCAACAAAATGAAGCCGAGTTCTGCCAACATTACTCTTGAATTATTTAATTCGCCCCCGTGCACTCAACTTGAAACTACGACTGGAACATTGCTAATTATTGCAGTATAAATTACAATTTAGGAACGGTAACTCCCGGCCCTATCAAACTCGGGTAACCGATGTTTCTTGATGCTAATTTACGCAATCTGCACTCGATAATCAAGGGTCTTGATGCGTTCTGTACATCGTATACCGTCTTGCGTGCTCGAGAAAACTCAAAATGGTTTCTAGTAGTATTCTTCGATCGTGAACTTGAAGCAGCCAGTCGTGTTCTCTGCCGATATGCGATAGATTCCCTTTCCTGTCATAAGCGTCGGGTAGCCAATCACATAATCAAAGTATCTCTGTAGGGTCTGCTGATAGCAGTAGGTGAGCCCGTCGTCACTGATGGCGATCCACCGACCCGTAAACGACCCGTAAAGCCCGCCCTCGCTGGATGGCGGACCAACGTTGTACTCGCTTGGGGCAAGCAGGTCGATTCGGCCAACGATGCCGGCATCCGAATAGACCAAAATCTTCGCTGGGATAGTGTAGTACAGGTCAGCGCCGTAACCGGGGGATACACCAGTTCTGTTCTGGTAGTAGTTGACGGTTACCCAGCTTATTCTCCAGAGGTCTGCGTTGATCGTGAATTTCGGGGTTGAAGTGTTGTAGACGTTGGGGTACGAGTAGGCTATTACGAGGTCGGGGGCGTTGGAGTTGGCCAGAATAAAGCTGGTGACGAGATGCCAAGAATCGGGTCTTACGAAGGTGAGATAGCCATAGTTGGCAAAGAATCCAATCAGAATACCCGCCACCAAGACTATTACAATCTGCCCTCTCATTATCTCACAAACATTACAGTAGTGAACTACGGCTTAAGAATCTTGCCAGCTGCCGTCAAGACCTCGGGTTCGAGCGCGCGCGCCTAGGGGCTTCTGAACTCACGCAGAAAATGTTATGAACGTGTTCTTGTCGGCAAACTGGTGTTCGAATTTCAGACCGCCGCCTTGTTCTGATCTTTCTCAACTTGTAGATACCCAAATCAGAGGTTGTGTGATCCACCGACATTGGAGAGCAATGATGGAATACTACCAGACCCGAGACATCTTCTATGTCATACAATTCCTGGGTCCGCGCAAGCTCTCGCATTTAGTGGACTTTGCTAGCTCTTTTGAAGGAAAAGAGGAAGTGATTAGCTGATTCTGCCACTATCTTGTCAACGCTCGCAGACATTGTCGCTTCAATAACAGGAGCGCAGCATGAATAGCGCTACGATGCTTCCTTCCGTGTTTGAATGAAAGGACCTATCCTTGCATCTTCGTAGCGTATTACCGCGGGCCATATTGAAATTCCATTAAGCCAGCACTGCGAATCATGTATAGGTAGCTTCGATCAAGAGCCAATCGTGTTTTGTGTGACCGGAAGTTCGAAATGGGTATTAGGCTTAAATGCTGATGCTCATGATATTCTTGTCTGGAACCGGGAAATGCAGAGGTTCACTGTTTGTTTGAACGTGCTTTCGGCAAGGTGGAAGTTCATAGCATTTATGAACCTGGTTTTCTTCGGGTGTGCTTTTGGAGTTGCTTCTGCGTTTGAGTTTTTGTCTCCGTCTGCACCGTACTTGGGCTTGTCGAATGCGTTTCACGAAATGCTTTCTGGTAGCGGTTTTCTACTGTTGCTCCTGAGCATATTCCTGTCCAACTTGGTTCTGAGTTCCTTCATCGTCGTTTCTGTCCCAGGGATTGTGTTCTTTCCGCTTTCAACGGCCTTTTTGGTCTATAGGGGTGTAATCTGGGGTTTGTTTCTTCATCAATTACCCACCTGGGTTGTTTTAGTTGCGATGCCGACTGTTGTTCTTGAAGGTTCTGGGTATTCTCTTGCGGCGGTAGCTGGAACACTTGCGGGAGCATCATGGATAAAGCCTAAATGGGTCTACGCTGAAGAGAATCTCACGAGGAATGAAGCCTTCAGAAAAGCGTTGAAGGAATTTCTATCACTGTACTTTTTCGTGGCGATCATCCTGCTTGTCGCAGCGACTGCGGAAGCAGCCACGTTGGCAGCAATCAGCAGAACCTTGTTATAGAAGCATTTTCCGGAAATTTTATAAACTATAGCCATTACAAGTAGTAATGCCACTTGAGGGTGACCGTTTGCTTCGATTTCGTAGCAGAAGTGTGGTGGTGCTCTTATCCATAATGGTTCCTTTGAGTCTGTTCGTATCTTTTCGGCTTACAGGCGTGTTGCACGGGCCCGTTGCCATAACAGAAACCGTGACGTTGAACCCGGCAAAGTGGCAGATCGAAAGGCCGGATGGAACCGGCGTTGGCATCAACGAGATTGTCACCGCCAACTACGAGAACGATGTCACGTTTGAACCTCAGATATGGGTGACTAAGTATTGGAATTATGATCCCGCCGTCGGTTCGGACTTCGTGGAGTTCATGGTAAACGTCTCAGCGACCGTGCGAACTGGTTTCGTCTACAGCGCCAACGTCACCTTCTGGGAAGACCATGACAACTCCTATCTCTATCTCTTTCCTATGGTTTCCTCTGGCGTTCAAAACCTCTCCGTCGCAAGCTATGAGTATCTTTTACGGAGTAGCGGCTTGAAGGCTTTCATAACGTTGGCTGCCGTGAATGAGCCAAAGATCGTCTACTTTGCTGATTGGGTACACTGGTTCTTTTTCAGCCCATACAACTACACTCATTCGATGGAAGTGGATGTAGACCTCGTCTACTACAACGGTTCAGTGTTCAACAGGGTTGTTCAGCCCTTCTTCCTCAAGATCGGGCCGGACAACAACAATGACTTCCAGGACGCGACTGAGATAACTCTTGGGAATTATACGAGGATGTACATCGGTTTCAATGATGCAGTAGATTACTACAAGATCCAATTGGACCAGGGACAGAGGGTAAGTGTGTATGCTTATGGAACGCCGAAACTAACGGTCAACGACTCTGAGGCGGTCTTCAACCTCTACGTGTACGACCCCGAACAAAAGCTCTTCGCCGAAGCCATCGGGCCTGGTCCATCTGGGTGGTATCATACGCAGGAGCTAGAGTTCACATCAAACTCGACTGGCTTCTGGTACATAAAAATCCAGGATATTCCACACAGCTATGGATTCTACGCCATGGAGGTAAGCGGATGAACAAGTTCATAGCGTTTGCATTATTGGCTGTTATCGTGTTGCAGATCGTTGTTCAGGTGCATGCGGATTATTTGTGGATCGAAAGACCGGGTGGCGACCTCAACATACAGGAAAGGACGGATAACATGACATCTACCAACGAAACTTCGGTTGGTTTGGGCGTTGCCGCATCTAAATATTTTGAAGAACCTTCTCATACAGGGTACTATACTGAGTTGAACGTTTCCATGACAGCCAATTCCAGGAAAGCAATAAGCTACGCGGTGGACTCTAACCTTATGCCAGGGTGGCAAAGAAACACTGGGTATTCGTGGGTTCCTCCGTGGCTCTTGGACTCTAGTACGATTAACCAAACCCTAGAACATCAGGTGGGCGATGACTTCATAGCCCCGCTTAGAAGCACTTATAATCCTTTTCTTTTTCGCTTCTTTGGTGGGCTCGGCTCTGCCGAATACCGTACTATTTATGTAAGCTCGAATGGTTTCATAGGTTTTGACAACACCACCCAGCCGAGCCCGACACCCTCAACCACTCTATCCACTGGTATGTCCAACGCGATGATAGCCGCCGTTTGGACGGACCTCAACATCACCGGCGGGGACTCCAACATAATCGTCGGGAATATTAATGGGGACTATACCCTAGGTAAGAACTACTTTGTAGTCATATGGAACAACGCGCTCGACAAGGCAAGCGGGCAGAGGCTCTCGTTTGAAATCATCTTGGGTGATTCCTCATATAACGATGGTCCTCCCTTCATGCAGAGCGAGTTTTGGATCGTATACTTTTCGGTGGGCTCTACTAGCGAGACTTGGGGTCAGGGCTACAGGGACCAAGAGGGCTACAAAGGCGATTTAGGGCTTCTTTCTGGCGATAGCTTGGGTTGGTACAATGGCACCGTCCAGCATTACTACCAGGACGGTGACGACTACGTTCTTTCAAAGCTAACTCTCTCATATAGGGATACCTATTCAGGCGCGACGTTTTGGATTAGTCCCTATCCTGGCGATATAAGAGGCTATAACCTTCAGACAAATCTTAACGCTCAAGTAAGACCTGACTATGAGGTTAATTTTGCGTTCGCCCTTCTTGGCACTGCAGCCTTGCTAATAGGCACTGTGCCTACTGGTGGTACCGATTGGGTATGGGGTGCCGGGCTTATGCTTGGCACCATCGGTACAGCCTACAGCTGGTATGGCGTTGCTACTGCCGCATATGACCAGTACAGCAACGTAACAGTTCAATATTACGATAGTCATAGCAATGGAACGTCGAACTGGGCGAATGCCACGGCTACGACAGACCCTGGAGTCGTGGACGCAACCTTCTGTAATTTCGTATACTGGTATCTAGACAATGGTAGTCTCAACTATGGCGCCAGTCATGTGCTTACGATAACCGCAAACCTCACGTACGCTGAAGTGAACATAGGCTCGGGTCTAGTTGACCATTATAATTCCTGCCTGACAAGCGTGGTGCTGAGTACGGGCCCTGACGGCAATGACAACTGCCGCACGGCCCAAATAATAAGTAACGGAACAACCTACAGCAATCTTATGATTGGAGGTGGCTACGATACCGAAGACTGCTTTAACATCAGCTTGGACCAGGGAGACAGGATTTATGTGATTGCGCAAGCATTCACGACGTATCCTAATGACTCCGAGCCTTGCCTAAGCATCTTTCTGAATGATTCGAGAGGGCAGAATAAGAACAGCACAGCCCCTTGGCATTCCGAGGCTCTTTCGTATAATGCTGATTCTGTGGGAAACTGGACCATAGAAATACGCGGCGAAGCTGTTACTTGGGGATGGTACAATTTGACTGCCACTGTTGACGAGCCTCCTGATGTTCCCACGCTTTCTGGACCATCGGTTGGATACGCCGGCGCGTCTTACACGTTTTACGCGAACACGACAGACCCTGAGAATAACAAAGTAACTTACACGTTCGATTGGGGCGAGGGCTCAAACTTCACTACTGGTCAGTATGCGTCTGGCGCTAACGCCTCTGCAAGCCATGCGTGGAGTGTTGGAGTCTCTCAAGGCTATCAGGTCAAGGTCGGGGCACACGACACGCTTGGGGCTTGGAGCGGCTGGTCTCCTAACCAAACGGTCACAATGCGCAATCCAGCGTTGACCATCAATCCAGTTTCAGGCTCAGGACAGACCAACCTTACCTCGGGAACGTACTTCTACCCCTACGGCACTTCCGTCGGCGTTCTAGCGACTCCATCCGTTAACTGGTCTTTCAGCTGCTGGAATCTGGATGGTGCAGTGCAGTACGGTCCGAACCCCATACGTATCAATATGAATGGTGACCATTATCTGACAGCCTACTTTTACTATACGCCTCCTGGCGGTGGAGGGGGCGGATGCCCCTACGTGTCCACCTGGAACGGGACCTGCTACGTTCTGGACAACAACGTTCTGCCCGACTCGGAGACGAATGGCGGAAACGACAGCCAAGACTACTACGTGCTTCAGCAAACCCTTGTCCCAACTTTCACGGGCAAGACAGCTTCGTTGTACTCGTTGAAGCTCTCCGAGTTCGAACACGAGCACGACCGCATTGACCAGGCTGTGCTTCTCGCGGTGGATCATGCGGCCGGCGTGAACGTTGCAGTCACGCCTATGGGCGAAATCTTGACCTATGGACAACCCGCTACGCCCACATCTGCGATGAGCAACGACGGCTTCGACGTGCTGTCGCTTCTGAGCGCTTCGGACGGGGACTACTATCAGGGCTACAACTGTAGCTACCTAACTTTGACGTTTGCTGCTACTGATGTTTCGGCCGGTGCGAAGCTCGTGATAAGGTCAGAGGATCCGTATTTGAAGTGTCCGATCTACGTCCAGACGCTCAACGCGACTGGGCAGTGGAACACCGTGGCTGCTTTTCACACGAGGAGCAGCTGGGCCACGGACATAATCAACGTGACGGGCTACCTGCCAGACTCACAGGGAGACTTCAAGGTCAGACTATGCTTCGTCTCAGACGACAAGATAGACTACGTGGGACTGGACACCACACCACAAGCAAGCATGCAATTGCACACAGCCAACCTCCTGAATGCGCTCAGCTCCTCACAGGGCATCGTAACCCGTTTGCTCAACGCCGACGACGAAAAATACGCCAAACTGCTTCCAGGCCAGCAAATAGTGCTCACATTCCAGCTGCCCAACAGCCAGAACAGTGAAAGAACCTTCATACTCTGCACAGAAGGACACTACGAAACCATACACTAGCCCGAACCACGACCCTCACTTTCCTTTTCAAAATCGTTGAGTCAGACCAATGGCAGTAAACGCGAGTTCCGTGAGCGGAACCGAATTCTTTTAGCGTGCATGCTTGTTCCTAAATTGGCCCAAAATGGTTCTTGTTCGCCTTTTATGATTTTGGGACAGTTTTGGGCTTCGCGTTTGTTCCTGAATTCCTTGCCGCAACCAGCCTTCTCGAACCGGCAATGGTTTGCAGAACAGAATAAAACCATATTTGACCATTTTGGGAACACACATGCGCGCTTGATCGATCAAAGACACTTAGCGCTAGCAGATGAAACCTTCACTGTCCTTGGGGCGCTTGGTAAGGGAACAGCAGAAGAAAATGGTTTCAGTGCCATTTCACAAAATCAGGATTGCAGAACTTTTCGAAGAAAAGATCACAAGAGGATCGATGGATGGCCTGTTACTGAATTGTTTGATGTTGACCTGAGATTAGGAAGCAAGCGCCTAGGAACGTCATGAAGGTCCTCGGAGGATTTGAAGGCATGAATTGGCAGGTAGAATCGAATGAGAAAATGCTGGCAAAACAGAAAAAGAGGGGTTGAGAGACGATGTGGATTAACGGTACGCATTCAGCTCTAGAATGGTGGGGCTGGCCGGATTTGAACCGACGACCTTTACCCGGAACCGCGTTGGTGCGCGGTTCCTACGGGTTTCTCCTGACCGCTCCAGAACTTCTTCATCCCAGCGTTCTGGTCCGCAAACCCGTCAGTAACGTTCTGGAGCCCGTCGTCATTCCTGCCTAGACTACAGCCCCACAAGCCAGAATGAAATAACCACCCATATTTTAAACATGCGCATTCTTGCTCAAGAGAAAAAGACCAGCGGACTCTCAACTCTAAGCTTGGTGAGCGATAAGTTTATGAGTGAAGAGTCGAGGTCATATTTGGAGTTTGCCGGCCATAGGGCGCGGGTCCCACCCGATCCCATTCCGAACTCGGAAGTTAAACTGCGCTCCGTTCTCGGTTATAGTGTGGTCTTAGGCCACGTGAACCCGAGAAAGCTGGCAGCTCCACTTCATTGTTGATCTTGCTGATTCAATGCGGATTTGCCCAAAACTTATAACTAAGCGTCTAATAGTCTTTCGGAAAGGTGAGCCCTTCGTGCAAATGACATGGTTAATCACAGCGATTAATTCGCAGGTTCTCAAGAGTCAATTCGGAAGCGACCCGTTTTCAGTGATTCTCAACTTGCTTTTTTACGTAATTTTCATAGCTTTCATCTTCTATGGCCAGAGAATCCAATTATACGTCATGCTGAGAGAGGTCGAGGGTTCTCTTTACAAGCTGAAATTCATCAAAGAGGAAGGGCGAAAAGTGGCCATAGAAACGATAAAGGAGATTGGGAAACCGCCGACAGACCCGACGGCGAGGGTTGATAGGTTCTTGGAATATTTCACTATAGCGCCGCAGAACCTTGATCCAGCCGGCATAGTGTGGAAACTTGAGCACATACTTGACGTCCGGGACGTACGCCTGAAGGACGAGGTGAAGATGATGGCACCCGTGGCCGACGAGACCCAGGCGAACAACTTGGAAAACACTCTTGAAGCGGCAATGGCGCTCAACTTCATTTACAAAGTGATAAGACACTTTTACCTGCTCGGGAAGAAAACGCTGAGCCTATACGTCATAATGCAGATTCAGATGTTGCTCCCGATGATAATGCGTGAAGCAGAGGCTTATGCAAGCGCGCTGAAAGCCTTTGCGTTCGGTCAACCCATCGGCGACGGGGCCGGCGCCCTGGTCGCAGGAAAGTTGATGCATGGATACGAAACGATAAAAGTGCAGAAAGACTGCGTCTTCGCGACCGTGCCTATAGAGGGACGAACGGCCTACGTGATTAAGGCTGAAGGCCCAGGAGGAAACGTGGGAAAGCCTGGAGACGCAATAGAACACGTCGTCAATGAAAACAAAGGAAAGATTGCGACAATAATCATGGTTGATGCTGCTGCCAAACTTGAAGGTGAAGAGGTCGGCGAAATAGCTGAAGGTGTAGGAGCAGCGATAGGCGGACCAGGCGTTGACCAGTTCAAGATTGAAGAGTCTACCCTCAAATACAATATTCCGACAAACGCAGTAATAGTGAAGGAGGACATCGGGGATGCCGTCTCTCCGATGCGAAAGGAGATTTTCGACGCCGTGGACAAGGCAATCGAAAGGATAAAACAGGTCATCTTGGAAAGAACGAAGGAAGGGGACAAAGTGATAATTGCCGGAATAGGGAACACCATTGGGATCGGTCAATAGGAGGATTAATGGAATGAGCCAAGAAAAGACTTCAACTCGAGCGACGAAAATGTCGTCGGTTGTGCTTCTGATAATATTCATTACCTTAGCTCTGGCCTTGGCGGCTTTGATACTGGCGTCGTACGAATATGTCAGCGATCCGTTTGTAGCAGGATTTCTGGTACTCATTGGAATCTTAGGATTAGCTCTTTCCGCCTACGTAATCTTACAAATGCGGAGACATGGACCGCGCCCAAGCATTGAAGTCCCGCCGATAATGACAACTATCGCATGCAAGAAGTGCGGCTACAAGAACATCAGAGAATTTCAGCGCGGCGATTACATCTTTAAAGAATCTGAACCATGCCCAAAATGCAACGAAAAAACGATGGTGACAGCAATATACAGAGAAGTCAAAGAAAAAGACAAAGAGAAGGAACGATCCCGCATCTAGGTTAACACGGTACATCCATCTTTTACTATCAGCACCGTGTGCTCTGCCTGGGCAACAGGCTTTCGGCTTGCCTCAACGAAGACGTAGTAAGACATGATCGCTTTTGATGAGAGCAACTCCCGGAAAGCCTCACCGTATTCTTCTTTGGGAACGACACCTTGAAGCCACCTTTCTGCAAATGGTAGTGTTCTGAAGTTTTCTTCGATGTGCTTCAGAAGCTGTTTTGCGCAGGGATCCTTCTGAGATCTGGATCTGACAAGACGGTATATCGTGGTTTCTTCGCCGTCTTCAACTTTGCCTGTAGCGTTGTGGAGGGTTACGAATGGTTCAATCGCGTAGACTCCGCCAAGCCTGATTTTTGAAGAAAACAGCTGCGGGACGTTGGGTAATGATGTTCCAGCATGTACGAGGTATCGTCCGACCTGATGGCCCGTCAGGTTTGAAATCGGCCTATAACCGAAGGACTTTATGGTGCCTTCAATGATTGTTCCCAGTTTCGAAGTGGACATTCCTGGACCGATATTTTCCACAGCCTTTCCCAATGCTGCTTCAGCTGCCTTCACGAGACTGTCGTACTCAGGATCGAAGCACACTGTAACCGCAGTGTCAGCCACATATCCATCCACGTGTGCGCCAATATCTACTTTGACGATGGACTTTGCAGGAATTCTTCTGCTGTCGTTCGGAGGCGAAGTGTAATGCGCGGCCACCTCATTTATCGAGACATTGCATGGAAACGCGGGTTTTGCGCCTTTTTTCCTTATGAGATTTTCGGCCTTTTCGCAGATTTCAATTATGGGCATGTCCTCGCGGACAAAACGTCTCATCTCTTCACGCGTTTCGCGCAGAATTACGCCGGCACGCTGAAATTTCGCAAGTGCATCCTTGTCATATTCACTCACTAGGGTCACACTTCATCGTTGTTAGGGCTAAGAAGTTCATAGTTTAAAAGGTTTAAAAAAGGATCTGAATTTCTCACTTCACGGATGCTTGGGTTTTGAAACTTTAGGCTCAAGTGTTGCGAACTCGTTTCCGCCTAGGTGGAAGATCATTTTTGCTTTTTTCACATCGTATGCTCCTGTGAAGGAGTCTTTGTCTGCGTATGCTTCAACTATCTCTCCGACGAAGATTGTGTGGTCTCCAGTTTGGAATTGGCTGTGCAGTTTGCATTCCAGGTGGGCCACGCATTCTTTTATGATGGGAGGTTTGACCTTGTGGGCTGGTAAAGCCGTGAGTCCGCTTTCTTTGAATTTGTCGTGGTCTCTACCGCTAACTGCGCCGCAGAAGAACGTCTCATTTAGAATGTCCATGGTCGGAATGTTAACCACGAACTCTTTTGTCTCTTCTATTAGAGAACGCGAGTATCTATTTGGGCTGATACTAATGGCTACCAAAGGCGGGTTGCCAGACGTAGGCATGGCCCATGCTAAGGTTATGATATTTGCGTTGCCGTCTTTTCCAACGGATGTAACAAGAACGGTATGCATGGGATGAAGTAGCCTGAAGATTGAGGATGAACCTACGCTTGCTTTTTCGGACATGTGAACATCCCTGCTTTACCGTTTGACGTGGAACTTGTCGATTATGTTTTTTGCTTTTTCTCGTTTTTTCTGGTGTTCAGCCAGGAACCTGTTGAGCCTTTCTGTCAAGTCCTTCTTGCATTCGCCGCACAGTATTTCGCCAGATCTGCATTTCTTCTCTCTTTCAGAAAGTTTCCTGTCGTCCTCCTCGAACAAGTAGTGGAAATACTGGAAGACTGAGCAGATGTTTGGCTCCGCGCCCGTTTTCTTTTGTTCTGCTGCTGTTCCTTTTCCGCCCGTGAAAGCGTTCCAGACTTTCCGCTTCACCACCTCAGGCGGGTCGGTAGTGAAAATTGACGTTTCAGGTTCAGAGGCGCTCATCTTTCCTCCTTCTCCGAGTCCGGGCAAGAAGCGGCAGTGTATCTGTGCGGGCTTGCAGTAGCCCAGTTTCTGAGCTATGTCGCGAGTGATCCGCCAGTAAGGGTCCTGATCTATGGCCGCTGGAATCAGCGCTGGAACGTTCTCGCCTGTCAGTTTCTTGTGAATGAAGCATGGTGCAGCCTGAATCGCAGGCCAGAATACCCAGCCGAGGTTCGTGCTATCCTGAAACCCGAAAGTCGCTTTGGCAGTTGAGTACGTGATGCGTTTAGCAACCTCTAACGCGATGTCATACAGCAGGTCGATGTCATTAACGTCATATATTATGAAGGTGTTTTCCGGTTTGAAGCCCAAGGCAATCAAGTCCAGCGCGTTTTCGTAGCCGAACCTGGTCATGTCTGCAAGCTTGTTTTCGTCGTCCACGACGAATTTCTCATCGTCGGTCATTTGAAAATAGAGCCGAGTGTCAAACTTGTCCTGCAAATGCTTCGTGAAAATCCATGGAACCAGGTGACCAATGTGAACTGGGCCCGATGGGCCTCTTCCGGTGTACAACACGAATTTGGTTCCCTTCTCGTACAAATCAAGAACAGTATCCAAGTCACGGTGGGAAAAGAAAAGCTCGCGCCGCAGCTGCAGGTGGAGCTCACCAGTGTGCTTCGCTACTCTCTTCAGGAGCTCATCAGTCAAAGGCTGCGTTCCGAACTCGCGTATCAAGCGCTCATAGTCAACCTTACCCCTGACTTCCCACGGTGTGACGACCATCTCATTCTTGTTTTCATCAGTCAATCGTATGCCTCCCTTGAAGGCTTGGCTTTCTATACAATTCCCAAGAAATGTATTAAATCTTGTGCGATTTCAATGTCACATGATAAGCGTACTCCCCTCATGGTATACGATTCCAGACTAGATTTTCAGGAAAACTCCTTTCTTCCAGAGCATTAGGGCTATGATCCAGCAGAAAGCCAAGTATGCAAGTGCGTAAATGAAGGAACCGTGAAGGGGTCCAGCCCAGGATGCGAACAGCTCCTCGTAGATCAACGACTTCAATCCAGCGTTGATACCGCCGAACGGAATCTCCACGTATATCAAGGAAAGGTTAACAATTTCAGAAAGGAAATAGACGGTTATCGCGTTGATTCCAAGGATTACGAAAGGTTTTGTCCAGCTTCTGAGGCTTCTCACGTCGATCACGTAGAAGCAAGCCGCCAGGATGACGATTGCTAGGCCACTTGTAAGCGCGACGTAGGAACTTGTCCACAGGTTCTTGTTTATCGGGAACCAAAAGTTCCACACTAACCCTGCAGCAATAGATAGACTGCCGACCAAGAGCAGGTTCAAGCACTTGTTGGAAGGTCTGCTGTTTGACTTCAGGGACTGACCGATCAAGACGCCCGTCATTGCTGTTACGAAAGCTGGTAGCGTGCTCAGTAATCCCTCTGGATCCCATGCAACAGCATATAAATGCCCACCTAACAAGAACCTGTCAACGTATCCGGCCAAGTTTCCCTGTTTATCCAAAATGCCTGCACCATATCCCGGGACAGGGATCAGAACCATCAGCATCCAATAAACGACCGGAGCCACCATGGTCAGAACAATTTGCCATCTCTTGCTCGCGAAGAGAAAAGTTATCGAAGCGAAGAAGTAACAGAGTGCGATTCTCTGCAGAACTCCCATTACGCGAAGAGTTGCGAGGTCATAGTATGGAAAACCATTTATTATTAGACCCAGCGCAAACAGGATGACCGTGCGACGAATTATCCGCACAAGCAGTTTCTGCTTGTTTTCTCCGCGTTCGAGTTTGCCTGCAAGAGAATAGGGTATTGCAGCGCCCATTATGAACACAAAAAATGGAAAAACCAAGTCTGCAACGGTCAAACCGTTCCAGTCTACATGCTGGAGCAGGCCATAATATTTGTCGCCACCGGGATTGTTGACGAGAATCATCAACGCAATCGCTAATCCTCTAAAGAAATCAAGAGAAACTAATCTCCCTTGAAGCAAAGAAGACCCTCTTTTCCGAATGGTCCCGATTTCCACCAACTTCGAAAACCTGGCCGGGTTAAATCATCTATTGAGCGGTTCTTTGACAGATCACTATTTAAGACTAGCTCGCACGTTGGAGTCTCTGATGGGAGACCAGGTGCGAAATTGGTTCGAAGCAACATGTAGGTCCATAGGATCCAACGTAGCAAGCTTTTTCCATAAACCCTAAATGAAACAACTTGCCAACGATTGCCTAATGGAGGACGAAGATGCGAAGGAGAATCCTTCTGGCAATCGTTCTTGCTTTGGCTTATTCGCAGGTATTTTCTGTTCACGGCTGGAGCAATGGTGGTTGGAGCACCGATCCAACAAATCCGAAATATGGCACTCATGACTGGATTGCACAGCACGCGTTAGGCTGGCTCCCAGATGGGGAGAAGCAGTTCATCGCGAATAACCTGAGCACCTATCTGTATGGCACTGAGCTGCCTGACAATCCTAATGCTCCTGACGGTATCGCAGACACTAGCAAGCATCACGTCTATTATTACGCTACCAGTTCCCTGCAGGATGACTCTTCAGCCGTAAGGGCCCAACAAGAATACGAAGAGGCCCTCAACTACGCTACCGCAGGGGACTGGGTCAACGCGTCGAAGACTCTTGGGCTCATGACTCACTATATTTGCGATGTGGGAGTATTTGGGCATGTGATGGGAAAGAACACTGATTGGAGAGCCGAAGTGCACCACGGTGACTATGAGGACTACGTGCTCCAGAGGACGAACAGTTATGCAGCCGAGTTCGATTCCTACCTTGTCTTCGACGGCACGCTGGACAGCATTTCAGCTTACAATGCTACTTTGGCACTTGCATTTAACACGACCTTCGGCGACAACGGCAACTACAGTTGCACTTGGATGGATCAAAACTACAACTGGAGCAATCCAGCGTTCAGGAACCGCTGCGGAGAATCGCTCAACCTCGCCGTAAACCTCGTCGCAGACGTTCTACACACATTTCACCAAAATGCCATAGTCCCAGAATATCCACTGAACCTCATCGTAGCACTATTCATGATCATGACATTCTTAGTAGTCATGGCTTTCAGAAGAGGACACATCATATCTCGATGCACACCATTTTAACTTGCATCCGCTGATTTGCACAGTTTGAAGTCACTCTGAGGAAGCGTCATCTCTTCGGCTTCTGTGGCCTCCAGATACTAATGAGGGGCGACGTCTGAGCATCAGGACGGAATCCCTAATATCCTTCATGCTTTCTGTGTTTGCTGACAATGAAGAGACGCTTCGCCAATTCCCCTGAGGGAATAGTCTATTTCTGAGTTCGGCCTATTGGAGGACACGCATACTTTTATTAAAACTGGACTAACTAGTTTACCAACTCCAGATTATGCCGTGCATGAGAGGAAACGCAATGATTCAACTCAGAGAACATGAACATAGAACGCTTTCAGCCATAAAGAACCTTGGAGGAAACGCGGCTGCCGATCAGGTGACGGCTGAAACTGGCTTGTCTGATTCGGCTGTGATGCGGGCAATTTTGGCACTACAAGAAAAAAAGCTGGTGTGCATTAGCGAGAAGAAGCAGTCAGTCGCCAAGCTTACTCAAGAAGGAGGAAACTATGCGAAGCATGGGCTGCCTGAACGACGCGTAATTGAAGCGCTTAGAAAGCAGGGTGGGAGAGGTTCAATTGGAAAAGTGGCGGGCGGAGCCGGTTTGGAACAACAGTTCATTCCCATTGCCTTGGGCTGGATTCAACGCAAAAAATGGGCTGGTCTGGATTCAAAGACGAAGACCTTGGAAATGCGTGGAGAGCCAAGTGAAGGAACTGATGAAAGACTTCTGAGGCTTCTCGACCAAAAGAAGCGAACACCAATTGAGAAGTTAAGCCCAGAGCTTCGAGAAGCCGTTCAGGTTTTGAAGGGAAGGAAACTCCTTGAGGTTGAAGAAAGAACAAGGAGAATCGTCGAGCTCACGGAAGAAGGGCAAAGACTGTCAAAGGAAGGGGCAAAAGTCGTTGCTGAAGTTACGCAGCTGACGCCTGAGCTTATAATCAGCGGGAAATGGCGAAAAGCCAAGCTACAAGAGTACAATATCGAAGCAGCGGTCAGCAACACGTGGCCCGGCAAGAAACATCCCTACATGCAGTTTCTGGATGAAGTCAAACAGAAACTCGTCAATCTGGGCTTCAAAGAGATGCGAGGCACAGCCGTTGAATCATCATTCTTCAACTTTGACGCACTCTACACGCCTCAGGATCATCCAGCACGGGAAATCTTCGGAATATATCTGGTAAGATCGCCTAAATTCGGCAGCTTAGACGCTTACAGACGCGTGCTTGAGAATGTGAAGAGAACACATGAAGACGGCTGGAAAACAGGCTCAACCGGCTGGAGATACAAGTATTCAAACACAGAGGCAAAACGTCTCATCCTCCGTGGACATGGAACATGCCTCAGCGCCAGGACGCTTCTGAGCAGGGATCTGGAGATTCCAGGCCGATATTTCTCGATCGCGCGTTGTTACAGGCCTGAGGTTCTGGACAAGACGCATCTGACGGAGTTTAACCAGGTTGAGGGCATAATAGTTGACGAGAACCTGACGCTGCGAGACCTGCTCGGAGTCTTAGAAAAGTTCGCCGTGGAAATCGCTGGGGCTGACGAAGTCAAATTCAAGCCTGACTATTTCCCCTTTACCGAGCCAAGCGTCGAGTTGAGCGCCTACAAGAAAGGATACGGTTGGATCGAATTCGGCGGCTCAGGAATCTTCAGGCCTGAGGTTACGATGCCGCTAGGCATCAAGGTTCCTGTTCTCGCTTGGGGTCTAGGCATAGACCGCCTGTTCATGATGAAGGCAAAGATAGATGACATTCGACAGATCTTCTCGCAGGATCTGGACTGGATAAGGAAGAAAGAGGTGGCCTAGATGCCGACGATCGACGTTGATTACGCAGAGTTCGAGAAGCTCCTTGGGAAGCAACTGCATCACAACATGGAGGAGACAAATGGAATCTTAGCTTACGTCAAGGGCGAAGTGAAGCTCTTCGACGAGAAAGAAGGTGTGATGAGCATCGAGATCAAGGACACTAATCGTCCTGACATTTGGAACGTAGAAGGATTGGCCCGTGCCCTGAGGGGCTTCACAGGTATAGAAGAAGGTCTGAAAGAGTATGTGGTTGGGAAGCCGCTTCTCGAAGTGTATGTCGACTCAAGGCTGGAGACTATTCGGCCATACATAGGCTGCTCCATAGTCAAAAACGTCAAGCTTACTGACACGATAATTCGCGGGCTCATGCACCTTCAGAACAAGCTCGACCAGTCTTACGGGAGAAACAGACAGCGAACATCAATCGGAATGTACGATTTCAACCTCATTAAGCCGCCTTTGCATTATACGGTCGCAAAACCAACCGAAATCAGCTTTGTCCCGCTGGCCTTCGATGAAAAACTGAACCTGAAAGAAATCTTGACAAAACATCCAAAAGGTCTAGAGTACGGCCACATCGTCAGCAAGCATCCGGTTTACCCCATACTGTTAGACGGCGACAACAAAGTGCTTTCATTCCCTCCAGTAATCAACTCAAGCGACTTGGGAAAAATAACCGATCAAACGAAAAACGTCCTAGTCGAAGTGACCGGAACGATCCACGAAACAGTACTCAACACGCTGAAGATCGTCACTCTGTCGCTGATAGATCAGGGAGGAAAAGCATACTCCGCGAAAATACACTATTCCAAGGAAAAACAGCCAGTAATCACGCCGAATTTTGAGAATAGGACGGTGGATCTGAGCGTCGAATGCGTGAACAAAGTATCGGGGCTTCAATTGACGGCGAACCAGATCGCACTCTTGCTTCCGAGGGCACGTCTAGGCATCAGCAAGGTTGATCCTGACAAGGTTAGAGTCATCGTCCCATGCTACAGGATCGACGTGATGCACCCTATAGACCTCGTAGAAGATACCGCGATAACGTACGGATACAACAAGATCAAACCTTTATGGCGCAAACTGCCAACCACCGGCGGCCTAGCACAGAATCAGGCGCTACTAGACAAAGCAAGGGAGCTTATGATAGGGCTAGGATTCCAAGAGGTCTTAACGTATACTCTGACCAACGAAGAGAATCTATTCACAAAAATGAACTGTAAACAAGAAAAAATCGTGAAAATCGTCAACCCAAAAGTGCAGACCATGACTTGCCTGAGAAACTGGCTTCTCCCAAGCTTGCTCGAGTTTTTGAGCAACAACTTGTCGGTTGAGTATCCGCAGAAAATCTTCGAACTGGGAAAAATCACGTTGCTAGATGAGAAGAGAGAAACTAGGACGAGAGATGAAGAACGCTTGGCCTCAGCCATCACCCATGCAGGTGCCAGCTTCAGCGAGATCAAGTCAAACTTGGATGCCTTCTTCGTCAACTTGGGCCTTAAATGGCAAATGAAGGAGGCCGGACATCAGAGCTTCATCAGTGGAAGAGCAGGGGCGGCAACGATCGATGGGACAGACGTTGGAATCCTTGGCGAAATCCACCCGAAAATCCTCAACGCGTGGAAACTCGAAAATCCTCTGGCTGCCTTCGAGCTGAACATGGACAGGATAGTCAGAATCAAACAGGGCCAAACAAGGAATCTCAGCTACTAAGCGTGCTCGCAAGGGCGAAGATGGTAACACTTAACTTCCAAGAATCCTTTTGATTAGCTAGGCGATGAATTGAACCGAGCCTTGGTTAATCCCACCGGCCTAAACCATGAAGACGGACCCAACGGAAGAGACAAGCCGTGAAATGCTTGTTCTACTAGTGATGGCGGGTTTACCCAAACATGGGACACGGTGGGCGCGGGCACCAACATCCCACGCTAGAGGGAGCTTAACCTAGTAGAGCGTGCCGCTCCGTCGATGAGGTTAAGTGTTAGGTTACGATGGGAAACAATAGGCCCGCGATACGCAGAACAGGAATATTACTACAATGCGCTGAAGAATGCGAATATTAAGCAAAAGAGCTCTGTTTTGTCATGAGCCAAAACTTTAAAGAGTTCTAGGGCACACAACGTTAGAAAGTTGACGAAACCGGCGGATAAAGTTTGGACATAGAGAAAAGAATAGAACTCGTATGCAAGTCTCCGACTGAAGAGGTCATAACGCCTGAAGACCTGAGACAGCTTCTAGAAACTGAGGAACACCCCATCGCCTACGACGGATGGGAACCGTCAGGCCTCGTTCACCTTGGAACTGGAAACATCTGCGCCTACAAAATGAAGGACTTCATCGAAGCAGGCATCCATTTCAAGGCTTACTTGTCCACTTGGCACGCGTGGCTCAACGACAAACTGGGCGGAGACCTGAAGCTGATAAGAAAAGCCGCCGACCTGTTCATGCATTCTTGGATCGCCTTAGGCGTGCCGAAAGACAAGGTGGAATTCGTTTACTCAGATGAGCTGTATGATGATATTGACTATTGGGCAAAGACTGTCATAATCGCCAAGAATCTCTCTATAGCGCGGGTCACGCGAACCCTTGAAATCGCGGGGAGAAATGAAACCGAGGCGAGGCACGTTTCGGACTATTTTTACACGCCGATGCAGGTAGCGGATATATTCCACATGAAGGTCAAAATCTGCCAGCTAGGCATGGACCAGCGCAAAGCAAACGTCGTGGCACGGGAAATCGGCGAAAGAATCGGGTGCTGGAAACCAGTATGCGTGCACCACACGTACTTACAGGGTTTGACCAAACCGCCTGTGTGGCCCATTCCAAAAGAAAGAGAAAGAGAAATCCTCTCGGCGACAAAAATGTCAAAAAGTAAACCTGAAACCTGCATCTTCATCTATGACAAGCCTGAAGAAATAAAAGAGAAGATATCCCGGGCCTTCTGCCCGGAGAAAACCGTGGAATACAACCCCATACTGGAGATATGCAAGTACATAATCTTCAGAGAAAAAGAAAACTTAACCATCGACAGACCGGCCAAATTCGGCGGCAGACTGGAATTTCAAAGCTTCAAAGAGTTGGCACAAGCTTACTCGACTGGGGGACTACACCCTCAGGATCTGAAGAATGCCGTCGCTGAAGAACTAGCCCAGATACTTGAACCAGTGAGACGATACTTCGAAAGCAACAAGGAAGCCGAAGAATGCCTGCAGGCCGTAAAGAATGCTAAGATAACCAGGTAAAAGAAACATTGTCAGATCATCTCAGAGAAAGAGAAGAGAGAATCCAGCATATTCTGCGATGTTTGGCGGTTGAGTCCAGCAAGGGGACACCCATAATCGTTGAAGGCAAAAAAGACGTTGAAACCCTGAAAACGCTTGCGATAGAAGGCAAAATCATAACCGCGAAAAGCGGCAAGTCTTTCTTGGATGTGATCTCTGAAGTCGAGAAAACTAGGCCCGAAGAAGTAATTCTCCTGTTGGACTTTGACAGGCGAGGGAAAGAACTGACGAGGCTATTGAAGCAGCACTTAGAGATGGCAAAGATCGTGCCTGACACCACTTTTTGGCGCGAGCTGTTCTCTCTTCTGGGAAAAGAAGTCAAGGACATCGAAAGCCTCGGCGCCTACTTGGAAACACTGAAGAGAAAATACGTGGTTCATCAGCGTACTCTCTCATCCATAAAGCGCGCCCAAGCGAGAAGAACTCTGGCCTTTCGAAGAAAGCTTAATGAGGAAGAGCAGTAATTCATAAATGTGATATATAGTAAGTATCAAAAGTGTAGTCTCGTAATCCGAGTAATTTACTCGTTACGCGATAAAGCTAACCATAACATAATCGAACAGGAGGTGCAAACTTACGGGTTCATCACAAGCGTTTACGATAAAGTACGTTACGCAAGCAAAGTTTGACATAGAGGGAGTAGTTGAAAAGCCAGACGTCATCGGAGCAGTTTTTGGACAGACAGAAGGGCTCTTCGGCCCTGAACTCGATCTTAGAGAGCTTCAAAAATCTGGCAGAATCGGCAGGATAGAGATTGAGCTACATTCGAAAAACGATAAGACAACAGGCACGATAACAATTCCCACCAGCCTAGACCGCGTTTCCACGGCTTTGATTGCCGCAAGCATAGAGAGCATCAACAGGGTCGGGCCGTGTGCCGCAAAG
>JBGPBS010000020.1:0-23467 GCA_041481365.1 Bathyarchaeia archaeon | reverse complement strand
TTCAAACCCGCGAGGGTCACACTTAAGCGATTCTGACTCAAATCACTTGGCCCCCGAGCCTTTTGCCAAGGATAGAGGCGCAGTGGAAACGTTTCTTGGACATTATCTTCCTCTTTTCATGCAACATATAGAGGATTTTCTTCATAAATAACATTCTATCCGCCCCATGTTCCTGCTGGCAAGATGCGGTGGACCATGCATGAAGCTTTTTGTGGCGCCCTGTTCGCCTCTATCAGCGATTGTTTAATAAGATGAGGCTTAGGAATTAGTGTTGTTGAGGCGAGCTGATGAAGGCTGCGATAGTTGAATGTTCATTCGGAGTGTTGGCTTTCGACGAAGAGAAAAAACCCGCGGGAAAAGTGCTGTTCCCTCGAAAGCCTCAGGCAGTCGCTAAAGCCCTTGCGAATATTCAAGCAGGAAAAATCGTTGAGGAGCTTACCGAACTCATTCAGGATCTTAAGAGTAATGGTTATGATCTTTTTGTTTTTGAGGACCAAATCTTAGCGAATGAAGTAAAAGAGAAATTGAGTGTAGATACTGAAGTTGCGAAGCCCTCTGAAGCGGGGGAGATGCTTCGTTCGCGCATGGAACGGTTTGCCGTTGAAACGGGCTTCGCGAAGGATGCTGAAGAATTCGGGCTGTGGATGCATAACCTGACTATGGAGATTGCGAAGCTCAGGGTCAAGGGTGCGGTTGAGAAGAGGGATCTAATAGCTGCCCAGGCGGTTCAAAGCCTTGATGATTTGGACAGGGTGATAAACCTGTTGATGAGCAGAGTGCGGGAATGGTACGGCGTGCACTTTCCAGAGCTGGACCGCCTGGTTGAGAAGCATGAGACCTATGCACGCTTGATCGTTAATTTGGGGAACAAAGAGAATTTCACGGGTGAAAAGCTTGAGGAAAAGGGAATCCCAGCCGCAAAGGCTGAGGGCATAGCGAAGACGGCTGAAAGATCCATGGGCGCAGACCTAAGTGAAGCTGACCTGAACCAGATTCAGTTCATGTGCGCGGACATTCTCAAGCTGTACGATCTACGGCAGAGCATGGAAGGCTACATGGATAAGACCATGGAGGAAGTCGCTCCGAACATTAAAGCTCTGGCGGGTTCGCTCTTGGGGGCTCGGCTGATCGCCAGGTCAGGAGGCTTGACGAACCTTGCTAGGCGACCCGCGAGCACGATTCAGGTCCTAGGTGCGGAAAAAGCGTTGTTTCGCTCGTTGAAGACTGGGACGAGGCCGCCGAAGCATGGAATGATCTTTCAGCATACGCTTTTGCATGAGGCGAAGCGGTGGCAGAGGGGCAAAATTGCCAGAGCCTTGGCTGGAAAGCTTGCGATAGCTGCGAGAATAGACGCCTATGGTACTGGGGGAGTAAGGGGCAAGCTCAAAGAGGATCTGGATAAGAGGATTGATGAGATTCGGGAGAAGTATGCTGAGCCGCCGCCGATTCCAGCGGTGGAACCTAAACGGGATAGGCCTAGACGCGAAGAATTCAGGACAGAGCAGCCTAGGCGTGAGGAGTTTAGAAGAGAGAAGCGGAGAAAATTCAGGCGTGAACGTTAGAGTTAAACCGCATCCGGATTTCCCAGCGATATACCAGATCGTGCTTGAGGATGGTGCGAAGCGGCTTGCGACGAGAAACCTTGTTCCGGGTCGAAACGTGTATGGTGAAAGGCTAATTCGCTTCGAAGGCGAAGAATACCGCGTGTGGGACGCCTTCAGGAGCAAGCTGGCGGCGGCTATTCTAAGAGGTCTAGAGACAGTTCCAATCAGGCAGGATCATCAGGTTCTCTATCTAGGTGCTGCTTCAGGAACGACGGCCAGCCACGTTTCGGACATGGTCGGCGAGAAGGGCCATGTCTATTGCATAGAGTTTGCATCCAGATCCATTCGAGACTTGGTTGAGAATGTGTGCGCGTACAGGCTCAACATGTCGCCAATATTGGACGATGCACGTGTGCCCGAGAAGTATTCGATGCTAGTACGAGGCAAGGTTGACGACATTTACTGCGACATTGCACAGCCAGAACAGGCCAGAGTCCTGGCGGACAATGCCGACGTGTTCCTCAAGAAGCACGGCTGGATAATGCTTGCCGTGAAAGCTCAGAGCATAGACGTAACCAAGGAACCGTCAGAAGTCTACAAAAGCGAGACCAGAGTTCTTGAGAAACGCGGGTTCCGAGTCAAAGAAGTCGTGCGCCTGGAGCCTTATGATAAGGCACACGCAATGATAGTAGCAAGAGCAGAGTCTTAACGTTCTATGAGATGAGCATGGCTTGAAGGGTTACCTGCGTGTTAACAAGTTGGCCACCGTCCAACACGCACCCCCCGTTGGTTTTTCAGCATTCAGCATGAGCCTACACGGAGGGGGCTGCTTTTGGTTTAACAAACAGACCGGCTGTTTCGCTACCTTTCCAAAATTCAGCCCACGAAACAATCTGATAGACAAATGCACCTCTAAAGCAGAATCTGCACAGCCTCCTTTCAAATGGTATACCGTAACCGAAATTTTGGACGAATGGTCTCGGAACCTGTTTTGGTGGGTCGGACCGAATGTGGACTCTCAACCTTCTGCGGCGACTGGTTCTACTGCATTCCGTTGAGGTGGCTGACAATACTGGCGTGCGCCAAATCTTGCTAAGAGGCAACGATTACCAAACATCTTTTAGCTCAGACTGAAGTCTTTTTCGTGGTCGTTCCGCATTCTGTTTTTCTGGCAAAGAGTCTCGCCGAGACATTGGTCGGGCATTTAAACGGTGTAACATATCCTACGGTGGAATTGTAGGTAGGGTTTATATCTTGCTGCGTGTTGCACTCATTAAGTGATATTTTTATGGTTTATGGGGAAGGAGTGAAAGCAATTGACGCTTTGCTCAGGGAGTCAGATTTTGCTGTTTCACAGGAATGCCAGTCTAGGCCGAGCTGTTTTGACCTTGCGGCTAGAAAAGGCGAAAACCTGATTCTCATAAGAGTTCAATCAGATATTGATAACCTTTCCGCTGGCAACTCCTCAGAGCTTCGAGACATATCGCGAAGCATCTCAGCCACGTCACTACTCATTTGTGAGAATGCTCGCGAAAAACCCTTGGAAGAGGATACGGTTTATTCACGATACGACGTTTCGGCTGTGACCCCGAAAACCTTCGAAAACGTCGTTTCCCGAAAGACACACCCACTCATCCAAGCGGGGCCAGGAGGCTACTACGTTGAAATCGACGGACCGGCAATGAGGCACAGGAGACAAGAATTGGGCCTCTCGGCGGGCAAGACAGCTGAAATGAGCGGCATGTCTCGAAGAACAATATACGGCTACGAGCGGGGAATGGCCAAAGCATCAGTCATAGCTGCCTACAATCTAATGTGCACGTTGGGAATTCCGGTTGCTAGGCCAGTGAACGTTTTTGAAAGACGAACAAAACAGCGCAAGTGTCCTTTTCTGACGACGGCAAGACAGGTAATCGCCAAGAATAGAATCTTGATGAAAATCTTTCAGAGGTTTGACCGTTGTGGCATCACGGCGGTTAGAAATGCTCCTTTCGACTTCGTAATCACCGTTCCTGGACACAGAATGAGAATCATAGGCGGAGTTGCCGGCACTCAGGAGCCAGACTTGGAGATGAGAGTTGACGAGATTCTTAGTGTTTGCAGAGTTGTTCAGGCGCATCCAATACTCATAACAGATGGGCAAGAACTATCCAACCGAAGCATACCGTGCATTCAAAGTGAAGAGCTTTCAAACCTAAAGAATCCAAAAGATCTGATTGAAAGCATTACGTGAGCCTCGTCTGTCGAGACTCACCTTCACTTCTTACCTTCTGAACAGGCTTCCAAGACCTCCTCACGAAGTCGGGACACGTTTTCAGATTAGCAAAGCATCGCCGAAGAAAGTCCATAGTCCTCGGATCAGAAGGGTATCCTGACCCAAAATCCCCATAAGCTTTTGCCAGCTCAGCGATTTCCGCGTCTCTTTCGGTCTTTGCAATTATCGAGGCAGCTGAGACTATCGGATAATTCAGGTCTGCCTTATGCTCCGAGACTATGGGTATTCGGAAGGGCAGGCAATCAAGAATTTGCGCCTTGAATCTATCTTCCAAAACATCCGACGCATCAACGTATGCCTTGTCAGGCTTAAGGGCCTCGATGACCCTGGCCATGGTCTGTGCTTCAAGCCAATTTAACCTGCGAAGCTTCCTGCCATTCAGAACCACATCATCAATCTGCTGAGGCGAAAGCTTCACCACATTACAGCCTTTTACAATGCGTCTAATTTCTGGCGCAAGAATCTCCCGCCTATGCGGTGACAAGAGTTTCGAGTCCTTCACACCCAGGGCAATCAGCCTGGGCAACTCGCCCTCTTCCACCAGTACGCCAGCAATCACCAAAGGACCGATCGCAGACCCACGCCCCGCATCGTCCACACCGGCAACAAGCACGGGAAAAACCGCTCCACCTTAAAGAGGGAATCTTGATTTCAAAGCTATAACGCTTTGTTTTCCTGCAACTGGTCGTAACATTCTATTCTCATCACCGGTTTCAAAGGCGCGCGGTTTTCTCCACTTTGGCCTTGATTTCAATATTCAAACAGAGCTAATCTGCAGCGTGTACACCTGGTACCTGTACTCTGACAGTTTTTCTTGCTTGAAGGAATATTTTGCATTAAGGTCCCAAGCTCAGCCCTCTTACATTTCACCCTTTCCCAAAGACCGACAAAGTATTTCTTGTGTTTAGACCAATGTAGCCAAGCGCCTTCAGTAGTTGCTAAAGTCACATATCCTTCCTCCATTTCCTGCCCGCATTTAGGGCACTTCATGACAAGCACCACTCTTCCATCAATTTCATACCAAGTATCTAGCCTTGCAGTTTTTCTGACTATTATATAAAAGGGGACGTATGTTTTCGCACCAGGGCACGCGACAACTCCACTAGTATTGGCTGTTCTTATCGACAAGCTTAATGATTCTTTCGTGACCACCAGAATGCTTTTTATCCTTGTGTCCACGAATACGGAACCAAGGAACGATGAACATGAGATTTGAGGGAAGCCAAACCGAAAAGAACCTGCTGGCAGCATTCGCAGGCGAATCCCAAGCCAGAACAAGGTACACCTTCTTCTCCAGCGTGGCCAAGAAAGAAGGATATGAACAGATATCAGGAATCTTTCAAGAAACGTCAGACAACGAAAAGGAACACGCACAACTCTTCTTCAACCACCTGAAAGGCGGAACGGTAGAGATCAAGGCAGCTTACCCTGCTGGCGTAATGGGCACGACGGCACAGAACCTGTTGGCGGCAGCAGAAGGAGAGAAGTTCGAGTGGGGCACACTTTATCCAGGCTTCGGCGACGTGGCAGAAAAAGAAGGATTTCCAGACGTGGCCAAGACGTTTCGCGCTGTAGCCAAAGTCGAGGCATATCACGAACGTCGCTACCGAAAACTGCTCGCAAACGTTGAACAAAGCAAAGTGTTTAAAAAAGACGCTCCGATCAAATGGAAATGCAGAAACTGTGGTTTCGTCTTCGAAGGATCCGAGGCCCCTGAAAAATGCCCCGTATGCAGCCACCCAAAAAGCTACTTCGAGGTCTGGGTCGAAAACTACTAAACCCCCTTTTTTCGTTTGCTCGCCACACTCGTTCAACTCCTACGCAGCTTCGGCCCTAGCGACCGACAGGCAGTAATTCTTGCAAGTCGGTCGGATCTCCGCTGGGCAAGTTTTATCTCAATCGAACTGTTAATCCCGACGCATGATCTTAAAAAGGAAGTTCTATGAGCGGGACACTTTGACAGTGGCGAAAGAGCTTCTCGGAAAATCTCTCGTTCATGAGACGGCGGAAGGTGTCACAATCGGCAAGATTGTCGAAACCGAAGCCTACATGGGTCCAGAGGACAAAGCTTCCCATGCTTATGGCAATCTTCGCACGGAAAGGACAGAAATCCAATTCGGACCAAAAGGATACGCATACATCTACCTTGTCTATGGAATGTATTCTTGCTTCAATGTCACGAGTGGAAGATTCCTTGGAAAACCCGAGGCAATCTTGGTCAGAGCGCTTGAGCCAATTAAGGGGTTTGAAATCATGACGAAGCGCAGAGGGGTATTGAAGGACAAGGCAACAAACTTGACAGATGGTCCCGGCAGACTCTGTATAGCCATGGAATTGTCGACAGAGCAAAATGGAGTGGACCTATGCGTTCCGCCGCTACACATTGATAATGGGGTGACCATGGCTGAAGGAAATATTGCCCAAACAACAAGAGTCAACGTCGACTATGCAGATGAATGGAAAAACTCACCTTGGAGATTCTGCATAAAGAAAAACGCTTTCGTTTCAAAACAAGCCAACAAGCAAGAATCAGACTGGGTGCGAAGAAACGTTCGGAACATACTAGAGACTCATCAACGCTAACAAATCGGAGCCAAGCTTCAGTTCAAGACCCGATCGCGCATAGACAAAGGGATAGCCTACTCACGTTGAGCATACTCTAGAAACTCGACGGCTTTTTCAACGATGACCCCTTGCAGCTTTTCTTTGTTTTCACGCGTAACTACATATACTTCGGCGTCCGGATTTGCTTTCAACTCATTTATCAGCTTGTTGCCTGCCCTCCAATGGATGATTCCAACTACTAGCTTCCCACTCTCAATGGCCCTCTTAACGGCGTCTTGAAACCTTTCTGAAAACAGCTCCATCGGACCGATCTCATCAATTGCGACTACATCTGAGCTTTCAACAGCCCCCAAGATGGCTTGAACACCTATACCATCAAGGTCATGCACGTTCACTCGATACCTCCCAACTTGTGGACCCACCGGCTCATTAACGCGAGCAAGCCAACCACGCCGACTGCTGGACAAATCCAAAACCTCAAACCCAACCCGCATCACGTTCGAACGCACTTCGCTGCTAATCATTCCACCCACTCGATAACCACGCGCCTTGAGCGCCTCAACAATATGCAACAAGACCGTGCTCTTTCCCACACCCGGGCTGCCAGTCAACAACAACAATCGTTTCAAAGATAATTCCCTGCCAAGCTTTCATAACAGAATATGCATCGTTGAACATTAAACCTCATTAACATACCCCAGCCTGTCGCCCATTCCCGTGTAAATGGTAACCATTCACATAAAGAGATCGGAAGCCTGAAGTCTCGGAACATTGAATGTTGTTGGTAGGGCGACATGAAACCTGCATCAATAACGTCAACACAGTCAGGAATTGCTTCTTCGTGCAAAGCTATCATTTATAGAACTGTTCATTCGAGAAAGGAATATTAGCATAGGTCAAGTGTATCAGAAGCTCATAAGATCAATCATAATGATTCTCGGAGAAAAGCATGGACATGGCAGAAGTGCTTCCCAGTTTGGGTTTTCCAACGGAGATAATCACCGAAGGGTCTGCTAAGCTCTTGGTGCCGAAGCTTCAAGCTTTTAGGAAGTCTCCTTCAGACTACGCACCTTCAAAGGCTCCAGTATTCTACAACCCAGTAATGGAACTGAACCGGGACCTAGCAGTGCTGGCCCTGCAAGCCTATCAGAGAATGGTTGATCAACAGATCTCAGCATGTGAACCGCTGGCAAGCTGCGGCATCCGGGGTGTGAGGTTCGCAGTTGAGATTCAGGGCGTCAAAGTCGTCATGAACGACATCAGCAAGAAGGCAGTTCAAATCGCCCTACACAATGCTCACATGAATGGCGTCGCCGATAGAACCATCGTGGAGAATAAAGACGCCAACCTCCTACTGAGCGAACACGCCGCACCTCGCAGCAGATTCGATGCTATAGATTTGGACCCATTCGGTTCTCCCGTGCCATACGTTGATTCTGCAGTCCGAGCCCTCCGAGATCACGGTCTCTTAGCCCTGACGGCAACAGACATGGCGCCCCTGTGCGGCGTCCACCCAAAAGCCTGCATCAGAAAATACGGTGGAAAACCCCTGCGAACAGAATACTGCCACGAACTAGCTGCAAGACTTCTAGCCGGATGCCTGGCAACGGTGTCCGCAAAACATGAAATAGGCTTACAAGTGTTGTTCAGCCACAGTGCAGAACACTATGTCAGAGTGTACGCCGTTCTGGATTACGGAGCCAAAACGGCAGACCAAACCCTCAGCAACATGGGCTACGTGCTGCATTGCTTCAAGTGCTTCCACCGGGAAAGCCTCAAGGGACTATCTGGCTTAGGCCATGCTGAAAAATGCCCTGAATGCAATTCGAAGCTTAGCGTAGGCGGACCCTTATGGCTGGGAAAAATACTTGACAAGAACTTCTGCCAACTGATGGAAAAAGAGGCAAAATGCAAGAAGTTGGGAAAAAACGAAAAGATACAGAAAATCTTGGCCCTCGCGAAGAACGAAGCCGACGCCCCTATAGGGTACTACGTTGTTGACAAACTCTGCGACGCGCTGAATCTACCAGTTCCATCTGTAAAGAGCGTGGCAGAAATTCTCAGAAAAGAAGGCTTTCAAGCATGTTTGACCCATTTCAGCCCAAAAGGAATAAGATCAAACGCCTCGGCAACGAAGATGAAGGAACTCGTCAACAAGGTGCTGAAAGACTAGTCGGCAACGCGCCCCAGAGAATGCTACTCGTCACCGCAGTTTCTTGGAACCAAAAAACGATGATGAAGGCAAGAATATGTCGCCATGGTCATCGATCGAATAGGAAATCGAATCATTTGCTATGCTTGACACAGCAGGCATCCGAGGGGGCGGAATGGACCTACGCTCGAGCGAGCTAGCCGATCAGGCGCAGCCAACTTCGGTACCATACTATTCTTCTTCCAACTCTTCCTCATCATTCGATTCTGATTCTTCATCCCAATCCTCTTCTTCTATCATAGCTCTTTCACCACCTTCTCAGTTCAAGCGAGGCTTGTGTAAAGCCAACTAGCCTTAAGCTTTCTGGAGACGAAATATTCATTGAGAATAAACATTCAGCGAGAACATTTCAGGCGACAAATCAAGAAGAACAATATCGTAACCAAGCTTTGCAAGCTCTATCGCATATCTTCATGGGCCGCCGCCCACGCCCAAGATCAAACCTTTCTCCATAGGAAGATGCTTCCGAATGAAATGCATCGTCGTGTCAAATTCCAGCTTATAACAAGAATCATTGACGAGTCTCCTCCATTCACTAGCGCCTTGTTTGGGATAGTATTCCTTAACGAGCCCTTCGGTCATGAAAACAGGTTTGTGCACTATCGTTGCTAGATCGCCTTCCCGACGCGCATGCCTGTTCCTGAATTCCACGCGCTTCAGACGCGGTGGCCCACGTGGGTTCCTCACGGTGTCGGCGGCGTTTTGGCTGAGGTGTCTGTGCGCGCACGGCCTACCCCCCGGTTCAGTACATGATCCAAATATACTAATGAAGCAAGACCAGCGGCACAAGCTGCGCCAGCAAACGAACCCAAGAAAAACCATGGCGCGCTAATATGCTACAGATTCCAGAAGCACTCTTTTTAAGTAATAGCCCCCACCTGTTAACAGTTGTCATGGGGTCGGGGGCGCCGTCAAAATCGCAAAAGTGTTAGTTACATCTGCATGGCCATACCTAAACTTCACTCCGCATCTCGGCACGCTAGTCGGCTCCATATTGTCAGCAGACGTTTTCGCAAGATATTGCAGACTGAAGGGTGAGGAGGTCGTAATGGTAAGCGGCTCAGACGAGCATGGAACCCCCATCGAAGTGGAGGCCATCCGTCTGGGCATATCTCCGAAAACGTTGACAGACCGAAACCATGCCAAGGCTGTTGAGCTCTTTGCAAAGTGGGGAATGTCCTTTGACAATTATACAAGAACTGAGAGTTCAACGCACAAGGAATTCGTGCGAGACACCCTGACAAGAATATATGAGAACGGGTACATTTTCACCCAAGAAATCGAGATGCTCTATTGCGAGCATTGCGCCCGATTTCTGCCAGATAGGTTTGTTGAAGGAAAATGTCCATACTGCGGCAAAGAGGGAGCCCGAGGAGACCAATGCGACGCCTGTGGAAGACTGCTAGAAACAACACTGCTAATAGAACCATACTGCGTCATCTGCAAGAGCAAGCCCGCTGCAAGGAAGACGAAGCATTGGTATTTCGACCTGCCGAAACTCTCGCAAGCACTAACGGACTATCTCAATAGTAACAGGCAGTTGTCAACCAGCACGAGAAACTTCAGTCTAAACTTGATAAAGGAAGGGCTCAGACCAAGAGCCGTAACAAGAGACGTCGAATGGGGCATCCCCGCGCCTTTCCCAGGATCAGAAGGCAAGACAATCTATGTTTGGGTTGAAGCTGTCTTGGGCTACGTGTCCGCCACGATAGAATATTTCAAGAACAAAACCACGCCTGAAAAATGGAAGGAATTCTGGTTCAACAAAGAGTCTAAGACATTTTACTTCATCGGGAAGGATAACATCCCATTCCACACCATAATTCTTCCAGCCTTGCTTCTGGCTTCGGGCGAAGACTACAATCTGCCATGGAACGTCTCAGCAACGGAATGGCTCCAATTCAAAGGCGAAAAACTCTCCAAGAGCCACCGCGTTGGAATATTCATAGACGAAGCCCTAGAGCTTTTTCCGGCGGATTATTGGCGCTACTTTCTGATGGCGTCCAGGCCTGAAAACAAAGACTCAAGCTTCTCGTGGGAGCTGTTCGTCGAAAGAGTAAACGCAGACTTGAATGACACGCTGGGCAATTTCGTCCACAGGACCTTGACTTTCATAAACAAGCAGTTTGGCGGCGAAGTTCCTGACCCAGAATCAATGAACGAAGATGCCAAGCACGTCCTAGATGAGCTTGAAGAAAAGGTGAAAGAAATAGCTGAAGAAATTGAAGATTGCAGGCTTCAAGTAGCCGTCAACACAGTCATAGCGATCAGCCGAATGGGAAACCAGTACCTGAACGAAAAAGAGCCCTGGAACCTGATCAAGAAGAAAAGAAGCGAAGCAGCCACGATATTCTACATCGCAACGCAAATTGTCAAAGCCCTAGCCGTAGTTTCTGCACCTTTCATTCCTTCCGCGGCAGAGGAGATCTGGAAAAGCCTCAGCCTGCCTGGCAGCGTGCACGAACAGAAATGGAACAAAGCCTCGTCACCAATACCGGCGCACCACAAAATAGCCAAACCGAAGCCCCTTTTCAGAAAAATCGAAGAAGACACGAAACAGCTGGATGAAAGGTTGGACAAAATCAGAGCTGGGAAATCTGCACCGTTGTAGAAATCTGGCCGTGGAAAGTTGCAGGTGAAAATCGACCTTCACGTTCACAGCTGTTATTCCATCGATTCGCTCATTACACCAAAAGAACTCGTCTTCTATGCCAGGAATAATGGACTCGACGGAGTCGCCATCACTGATCATGACAGGCTTGACAGCGCGCTGAAAATAGCGAAAGAGGCCGAGTTTTTCATAATTCCAGGCATGGAGATCACGAGTTCAGACGGACACATTGTAGCGCTTAGAATCTCGGAACCCGTTCCCAAAGGGCTAAGCGCAGACGAGACCGTGGAAAGAATACATGAAGCAGGCGGCTTAGCAGTGGCCTGTCACCCGGTTGCCTTCTTCAAAGGAAGCTTGGGAAAACACACAAGTTCAAAGTTTGACGCTGTTGAGGTAATAAACGCCTCAGCATTCCCATTTGGCTTTTCAGTAAGAACTGCGAGAAGGCTTGCCTCAGACCTAGGGATCTCGCAAGTCGGAGGCACTGACGCCCATTATGGGCCGGAAATAGGCTGCGCCTACACGCTCATTGACTCTGAACTGGAAGTTGATCGAGTCATTAATGCTGTACGCGATGGAGAGTGTCAGCCTTTCGGAAGGGCTGTGCCTTGGAGGCTAAGGCTGAAGAAGGAGTTTCTCACGCTGAAGAAGAATTCAGGCTTCAAAAACGAGGAAAAAGAAGGTAGCTAGCAGTCTTCAAGCTGGTAAAGGTCTAGTTCGATGCCGAGGTGTTTCTCTTGTCCCGAGCGAGATTCCATGTTGAAAAGCTGAGGCGTAATTGCCTCAAATCCGCTTGGGATTTGCGGAGTGTCAACTCCCGTCATGACTAGCGTAACTTTCAGTTTGCCATCCTGTTCCGGGTTCACTCTCGCACCCCAAATCACCAGGGCGTCATTGTCCATCGTTTCCGTGACGATTTCACCCACGCGGTTTGCCTCTTCGATTGTCATCTGATTATCGCCAGTGACATGGATCAGGGCCCCTGTTGCCCCAGCATAGTCCACATCCAACAACGGGCTTCGAAGAGCATTTCTCACTGCCTCCTCTGCGCGGTTTGGCGCGTCTGATTCGCCTACTCCCACGATCGCCATGCCGCCTCGCTTAACGATAGTTTTGAAGTCTGCAAAGTCAAGGTTGATAAGACTCGGCGCTGAAATCGTTTCGACAATGCCCTTGATCATTTTTGCTAGAACTTGGTCGGCAACCCTGAACGCCTCGCCTAAGGGAAGTTGAGGAACAAGATGCATAAGCTTATTGTTGTCGATCACCACAACCGTGTCGCACTGTCTGCGCATTTCTGCCAAAGCGCTCGCAGCGTACTTCATCCTGCCTTTCTCGATGCGAAACGGCATGGTTACCACGCCCACCACTATCGCGCCCTTTCGTCTAGCCATTTCCGCAACGACTGGTGCGGCACCTGTGCCAGTGCCGCCGCCGAGGCCAGCAGTTAGAAAAACTATGTCGACTCCACAAAGCAGATCCTCAACAAATACTTTTGATTCTTCGATTGCGGCTTTTCCGAGTTTTGGGTCCCCGCCAAGGCCAAAGCCTCTCGTGAGCTTTTCGCCCATGAGAATCTTCTGGTTGACCTTCGAAGCGCGAAGGTGAACAGCATCAGTGTTTATTGCCACACATTCTATTCCTCTAGCCCCCATCTCAGCTAGCCTAGTTACGGTGTTACATCCTGCGCCGCCAACGCCGATTACAAGTGTGCGGCAGTTGTCCGGTTGCCTAATCTCTTGGTTCATCGTGTTGTGCCAAGTGTACTTGGCGGTGCTCTCTGAGCTTCTGGGCCTAGTCAACGTTCTTCCTCCGCCAAACCTCTTCGTTAATCAAATCGCGTATCGCCACACGAATCGCCTCTGCCCTGTTCGGATAGAACCTCTCGGTCACAAGCTGATCCAGCAACTTTATGTACGTCTCAGGAAGATATAGTGTAATCAACTTCATTGTTTCCCCCTCCAGGTAAGTTAGACAGAAACTTGTGTAATGTTATATCTCATTATAACATGTGTCAAATATGCCCAAAACATGTTGACGCAAACCCTTTTAAAGGTTGCGCCAGCATAGTTTCAGCTTTCTGTAAATTCCGTTCACCTGCTTGCTTAATGTTTTTATTGCTTGTTGAATCATTTAGGGTAAAGCGATGGGAGCAAATGCAGGTTTTCGTCAAGAGCTTCGGGTGTTCGATGAATCTAGCTGACGGCGAGGTCTTGGCCGGTTGCCTGGCCGCTGCCGGCTTTGATCTGGCAACCTCTGCTTCCGCGGCAGACGTGATCGTCCTCAATACTTGTGCGGTCAAAGGTCCCACAGAGAATCGCATGGTTGAGGTTCTGAAGCGGGTTCCTGCAGGAAAGAAACTCGTCGTAGCTGGATGCTTGCCCCTGATCAGTTTCGAAAGATTGTGCAGAGAGATCCGGTTTGACGGCATCATTGGACCTGCTGCTGGTGAAAGCGTTGTTAAGGTTGTCAAGCGCGTTGCATCTGGCGAGAAGGTTATTGCCTTGGAAAACTGCGTTGAAGCAATTCCTAGCCTGAGTTTGCCTCGTGCAAGGCTGAGCCCGATCATAAGCATCATCCCAGTAAGCTATGGGTGCCTTGGCTCATGCGCTTACTGTTGCGTAGCCTACGCCAGAGGGAAGCTGAGAAGCCACAGCGCTGAGGAAATTGTAGAAAGGGCAAAGAAGGACCTAGCGTCTATTACGCGTGAACTCTGGATAACTTCCCAGGACACGGCCTGTTATGGCAAAGACAAAGGGACTGATCTGGCAGAGCTACTGAATGCCCTGTGCGACGTCGAGGGCGACTTCAAGATCCGCGTTGGGATGATGACTCCCAACGCCGCGATGAGCATCCTGGATGACCTAATTGATGCTTTCGCTGATGAGCATGTCTTCAAGTTTGTCCATCTGCCCGTGCAAAGCGGAGACGATGAGATTCTGAGGCGCATGGAACGGCGCTATTCAGTCAGCGACTTCAAAATGATAGTTAAGAAGTTCAGAGAGGATCTTCCTAACCTGACTCTATCGACGGACGTTATTTGCGGCTTCCCCGGCGAAAGCAAAGAAGCATTTTTGAGAACCCTTCAGCTAATTGAAGAAATCAAGCCCGATATCGTCAACGTTTCAAAGTTCTTTCCAAGGCCACGGACAGCAGCGGCTGAAATGCAGGAGGATTTTCTGCCCCTCAAAGAGGTCAGCCAAAGGAGCAGAGCAGCTGCAGCTTTGGCCAAGGAAGTCGCTCTTGAAACAAAACAGCAGCTCATCGGTTGGACAGGCAAGATTCTTGTTGATGAAATCGGGAAGGTTCCCGGTTCCTGGATCGGACGCAACTCCGCCTACAAGCCCATCGTCGTAACGAATGAAAAAGACCTGCTTGGAAAGACTTTGAGAGCGAGAGTCAAAAGGGCATTTCCCACATATTTGGAAGGTGATATAGTCGAATAGGTCCGCGCGAGAGCGTGAAAATACCGAGAGAGCAGAAAAAAAATCGTGGAGCGTGGGCAAATGTCTTCTTTTGGCCATATTCTAGAAACCTATCACAATGGTTTCTGTGGACTGTACTTCCTTGATGCTCCTAATGCAGTATGTAATTAGGTTGGCCAAATCTCGGGGTGTTCTTCTCTTCAGTTTGACGATGAAATCTCAACGGCTGAAAACACCGTTAATTTCTTTGACGCCTTTGAACTTGCACACTCTTCTTTGACGGTTTTCATGAAATTCAGAGTCTCGCTTAAACCCCGCAAGCTAGAACTGCAGCCTCGACCATTTGAAACACCACTACATGCGTAGTGCATTTACAACATAGTAAACTTGCTGTGAATTAGCCTGCTTGGGTTGCGAATTCGATTTCCATCTGACCTTGGGTGATATCGAAAGCTTCAATTCGAGAAAAGTAAGTTAGGCGCCAAGTCTTTTGGAAAATTGTGGATCTTGAATAAGTTATTTATGTGAATTCACTGTTATTCTGTTCTCAGGAGATAGAATCTTTGACCGAAGAGAATGTTGTTGAAATTGGAAAGGTAACACATTTCTTCTCAAAAATCAACGTCGCAGTTATCGAGCTAAAGGTCCCGTTAAACGTCGGCGACACCATAGTCATCAAGGGACCAAACACGGATTTTGAACAAGTCGTCGATTCTATGCAGATTGAACACACGAACGTTCAACGCGCCGAGAAAGGACAAAGTATAGGACTGAAAGTAGCAGACCGCGTGAGAGAAACAGACACCGTATACAAGAAACTCTAGACGCCTCTGCCCAAAGCTCACAAGTGCAGAGAAAAGGTTACCCTGTAGCCCGAGGCCTGAACCTCTGCTTGACCCTCGTTCTCAATTGCACGCGTCTTCTGTTGTAAGACTTCACTTGTCTTTTCCGTCCAGAAGCACACTAGTTCAACTGAATGAATCCTTGACCGATAAGAAAATATCCCTTGGACTCAATACGGATAGGATAAACAACAGACCAAACAGATTGATTATGAGGTCAAGATTTTGAAGATCTTTGACGAAGAAAGAATGAAGGAAATAAAGCGTGAGCGCGAACGCTGGGAACAGACAACGTTGCCGAACTGGTTGAAGCAAAGCAAAGAAAGAAAAAACGAGTTTCGCAACCAATCAGGGATGCTGATCAAACGTTTGTATACGCCTGAAGATGTTGAGAGGCTAGATTATTTGGCCGATTTGGGGTTTCCCAGCGAGTACCCGTTCACTCGGGGAGTACATGCAACGATGTACCGTGGTCGCCTGTGGACGATGCGCATGTTCGCAGGCTTCGGCACTGCTGCGAACACGAACCAGCGCTTCAAATACCTTCTTAAAGAAGGCGAATCAGGTCTAAGCACGGCTTTTGATTACCCAACGATAATGGGGTACGATTCAGACCACCCGATGGCTAGGGGAGAGGTCGGCATATGCGGGGTCGCCGTATCGTCCCTCCGAGACATGGAAGTCCTTTTCGACGGCATACCATTGGACCAGGTTACAACTTCTATGACGATAAACGGGCCTGCGTCCATGCTGTTGGCCATGTACACCGTTGTTGGCGACAAGCAAGGTGTGCCCAAGGAAAAACTGGGTGGAACGACTCAGAACGATAACCTGAAGGAGTTCTTCGCCCAGAAGCTGTGCATCTTTCCTCCAAAGCCGTCCGTAAAGCTCACGACTGATGTGATCGAATACTGTGCAAGGCATTTGCCAAGATGGAATCCCATTAGCATCAGTGGATATCACATCAGAGAGGCAGGCGCAAACGCAGTGCAGGAGTTGGCATTCACGTTGTATGATGGGATAAGCTATGTGGAATCCACGCTTGAAAGGGGATTGAAACTCGATGATTTCGCCCATCGATTATCATTTTTCTTCGCTTCACATAATGACTTCTTCGAAGAGATAGCCAAGTTCAGAGCCGCCCGCAGGATATGGGCGAGAATAATGAAGGAAAGGTTCCACGCCAAGAACCCAAGGTCCATGTGGATGCGAATGCACGTCCAAACCTCAGGATGCACGCTCACATCGCAACAACCGCACAACAACATCACACGCACAACGGTGCAGGCTCTTGCTGCAGTCCTAGGCGGAACCCAATCATTGCACACGAACTCTTTCGACGAAGCACTGTGCCTGCCGGGCGAGGAGGCCGTGAGAGTCGCCCTTCGCACGCAACAAATAATAGCGCACGAGAGCGGAGTGACGAACACCGTGGATCCGATGGCTGGATCATATTTTGTGGAGGCCTTGACGAACGAGATGGAAGAAAAAGTGATGGAGTACATTATGGAGATCGACGGCATGGGAGGCGCCATCCCAGCCATCGAGAAAGGATTCTTCCAAAAAGAAATCGCAGACAGCGCCTACAAATATCAAAGAGAAATAGATGAGAAGAAACGCACTATCGTCGGAGTCAACAACTTCACAATCGAAGAACCCGAGTGCCCGATTGAACTGTTACGTGTTGACCCGAAAGTCGAAGAGGAACAGGTTGCCAACCTCAAAAAGCTAAAGAGGCAGAGGGACAACAGGAAAGTCAAAGAACTCCTTGGAAAGCTTCATTACTCAGCAGAAAAAAAAGAGAATCTCATGCCAACGATAATCGAAGCAGTAAAAGCATACACTACTCTTGGTGAAATCACCGAGGTACTGCGACAAGTCTACGGAGAATACAAGGAGTTAATCGTGGTTTAAAGAGGAGAAAAATAAGATGCAAGGCAAAGGAAAAATCCGAGTCTTAATCGCAAAGCCAGGGTTGGACAGCCACGACAGAGGGGCCAAGGTGGTGGCCCGGGCCCTCAGAGACGCTGGAATGGAAGTGATCTACACGGGTCTAAGACAGACGCCTGAGCTAATAGTGGAAACAGCACTTCAGGAAGACGTGGATGTCGTGGGATTGAGCATTCTTTCAGGAGCGCACAAGACACTTTTTCCAAGAATCATGAACCTTCTCAAACAAAAGGGGCTAATAGACGTCATGGTGTTCGCAGGGGGAATCATACCCGAAGAGGACGTGGCAGAACTGAAGAAGCTGGGTATCAAGGAGATTTTTGGCCCAGGAACCACGACAGACACGATAATACGATACGTGTTTGATAACGTTCTAAGAGAACCTAAACCATAGACGTGCAAGACCCTTGACAAAAAACAAAGAAATCATCAAAGGCATACTCAAGGGAGACCACAGAAGCATAGCGCGGGCAATAACCATCGTTGAAAACGAGCCAACTGAAGGACAGAGGATAATCGCTGCGATATATCCTCATACTGGAAGAGCACACATAATAGGCTTGACCGGCCCCGGCGGTGCTGGAAAGAGCACGTTGATCGAGAAGATCGTGCGTGAATACAGGCGGCAGAAAAGGACGGTTGGCGTGGTCGCCGTCGATCCGACAAGTCCCTTCACGGGCGGTGCATTCCTAGGCGATAGGATCCGTATGCAGGAACTCAGCACTGACGCAGGCGTGTTCATACGCAGCATGGCCTCCCGCAATTACCCCGGAGGACTCGCCAAGGCAACAAAAGACGCGGTCAAAGTTCTGGATGCAGCTGGCAAGGACATAATCCTTGTTGAGACAGTAGGCGCGGGCCAATCTGAGGTCGAAATAATCAGGGTTGCCCAGACAATAGTCGTCATTCATGCACCGGGCTTAGGAGACGAAATACAGGCAATAAAGGCTGGGCTTATGGAGATAGCCGACATCTTCGTCGTGAACAAGGCTGACAAAGAAAGCGCAAACAAGACTGTGATGGACATTCAGGCAATACTGCAACTCAACAACGCTGAAAATGCGTGGAAGCCATCCGTCTTAAGAACTGTTGCTCTCACAGGGGAAGGTGTCCCTGAACTCGTCAAGAAGCTGCAGGAACACAGAGATTACTTCGAACGGAACCCTGAAAGCAAGAGGACACTCATGAAGAGCATAGCTGAAGCAGAACTCGTCGAGGCAATAAAAGAAAGAATGGCAAGCTCAATAATTGGTGACCTGAAAAGCGGAGGAAGACTCGACGAATTGTTACAGAGAATCCTGAAAAAGGAAATAGACCCAGCGTCTGCATCAGAGAAGCTTCTTAACGAGAAGCTGAGGAAGAATTAGACCTTGCCGAAACTCGAGAAAGGACTCATTCAGGTCTATACTGGAAACGGCAAAGGAAAGACTTCGGCAGCCTTCGGCCTTGCGCTCAGAGCCGCTGGAAGAGGATTAAAGGTCTACATAATTCAATTCATTAAGGGTGGATTCGACTACGGCGAACTGTACGTAGTGGAAAAGATTCCAAACGTCACCTTGAAAGCTTTCGGCCGGGGAAAATTCATAACAGAAAAACCTCCAAAGAAAGAAGACATTAAACTTGCTGAACAGGCACTTCAGCTGGCTAAGGAGGTCGTCAGAAGCGGAGAATACAACATAGTCGTTCTAGATGAGATCAACGTAGCTCTAGATTTGGAGTTGATAGGTCTCGAAGAAGTCTTGGAGTTGATAAAGAGCAAGCCGACACACGTTGAACTTGTGCTCACTGGCCGCAATGCATCTGACAAGATAATTGAGGCCGCGAACTTGGTCAGCGAAGTGAGAGAGATCAAGCATCCCTTCAAAGAAGGGTACAAATCACGGAAGGGCATTGAGTACTAGTCTTCCAGAGTTGAACCCAAGTTCTTTTGAACTCTTCGAAAACGCCTTTTTCTGCGTCTCAATACCATCGTCGTCAAGAGTATTGCCCCGGTAGCTGCGACTGCGGCGGTTGCCAGAGTCAAGTATTGCGTTATTGTCCATATTTCTCGAGTCTCCTTGAATCCGGACATGTCTGTTTTGATCTCCCCGACCCCTGGAACCAGAATCGTTGTCATGTTACCGTTTATGGAAGTTATCATTCCATTCATGGTCCCTAGGGTGGTCTCAACAGTCGCTGCGGTCCCGTTTGTCGCTTTGACGTAGAGGAAAATGTCGTCAAGAGTTGCGTTTATGGAGGTCAAGTTGACCTTGACGAGGCCCAGATCTGTCTGAACGTTCGCCACGCCGTCCTTGACGTCTAACACTTGCCCGTTTAGCGCGGTCAAGTTCAGGTCTATGAGGCCTAGATCCGTCTGAACCTTGGCTATACTGCCATTCATGTCCACGACTTGCTGATCCATCAGCGTCAAAGTGTCGCTGACCAAGAAGGATTTGAAGGATGTGCCAGTTGCTTGGATTGTGGCTGTGGTGTAGCTTGCTTCTATGACGAGCGTGTATGTGCCGGTCTGATTTCCCACCAGCGTGTACGGTATCTTGTACAATCCTGTTGAGACTGATTGGGTTGCTAGATTTTCGACTGTGTCGTCAGGCTTGTAGAGTGTAGCTTTCGTAACAATCGCGTCAACTGATTGTCCTTTGAAAGTGGTTTGTGCATAGAAGTCGACTGTTTCCTGCATGAAATGAATGGTTCCTACGTCAACCTGAACTGCAAGTGGAGTTGTGTCCACAACTGTGAAAGCTGAAGAGGCACTATTTCCAGCTGAATCTGATGCCTTCACACTTTGTTCGCCAGCGCTAGAAAATGGTATGTTGAATGTGAACCCAAAGTTGCCCAGAGCATCTGTTACGATGAACCCTACCAAAGCATCATTGAAGGTCATCATCACCTGGCTTTCGGGTGAAAAATCCACACCAGTGGCTACTACTTTTGTGCCAGCCGGTCCTTGGGAAGGGTTTAAGCTCAACATCTGTTGTACCAGAACTGTCTCAGTTATCCTGTTGTTGCCGATCATAGCGTCTGCAGCAACAGGTACGACGTACAAGGTAACGTTGAATGTTCCTTCGGCTTGAGGATTCCACAGGAGATTAGTAGTCCATGATGAGCCTGCAGGCAAATCGCTAATCCGCGTTGAATCCCGCAGGTTGCCGTCTACGAAGACTTCTGCTGTAACATTCTGTTCGTCGCTGGTCCCGAAATTCAGAACAGTGAGATTGAAGACAACGATGTCTCCCGGCTGAATACTATTCGGTCGCTCCCAATTAAATATCAAAACATCATGCGTTGGTGGAGCTTGTTCAACAGCGTTCTCAGCGTTGATCCTTCCATACCCGTAGTACTGATCAAAGCCTGGCGCACCTAGATCATCGGCTGTGTTTCTCAGCTGAGCTCTCACCCAATCGCGTGTTGCATTCGGAAACCGACTCCAGATTAGGGCGCCGAGCCCTGCAACGTGGGGACAAGCCATTGAAGTGCCGCTCATTTCCACGTAAGAACCGCCTCGATAAGTTGAGTAGATGTTTACCCCAGGAGCCGCCAATTCAACCCAATCTCCATAGCTGGTGAATAACGCTGGGAAATCGTACTGATCTGTTGCTGTAACGCCAATGACTTCTTTGTAAGCAGCAGGATACATCTTCATCGAAGAACCTCCGTTTCCTGCGGCAGCAACTATCAGCACGCCATGAGCATAGGCGTACTGCATTGCCTCGTGAATAAGTTGGCTGTCCTGATTGTCGCCCCAACTGTTGCTTAGGACTTTTGCGCCATGGTCAACAGCATGTATTATGGCTCTGGCCAAGTCGCTTTCGTATCCTGTTCCGTTGGAGTTCAGACCTTTTTCAGCCATTATTTGAACCTGAGCAAGGCCAGCGATGCCTTGGTGGTTGTTCATGACGGCGGCTATTATGCCAGCGACGTGAGTGCCGTGTCCGTTGTCGTCCATGGGGTCAGTATCATTATTAACCCAGTCACGGCCGCTTGCATTGTAGTTAGCTGCGAGGTCTGGATGAGTATAGTCGATCCCGGTGTCGATGACTGCAACGAGAAGGGATGAGTCACCCGTCGTCTTGTTCCATGCCCAATCTGCGCGTATCCTTCGCAGAGCCCATTGACTCGCATAATATGGATCATCCGGGACGAATTGTGCCTTAAACTCCAAATTAGGCTCAAAATACCGGGCTAGACCCGAGGTCTGCACCTCCGTCTTAAACGAGGAAACGCTATCTGAGGGCACATTAGCAACTACGGCAATGGGCTCGCCACCAACTGTGACGCTATTGACTATTCTACCCCCAAACCTTGCGATCACGTCGGCAAGCCTATTTGCTTCTGAAAGATCATTCTTCACACCGATGACCAGAGCATTTGCCTTGTCATCAAACGATGCACCATCTGCTACTGTTTTTCCCGTGAACGAAGTGGCGTGAGCTCCAACAAAGACACTCGCCAGAACAATAATCGCCAGGACCATCAACGCCACAAAACACCTGACTATCCTGCCCATAATCTCACCTATGAGGATGTTCCCGAAGCTTTGATGATCCATGAGTGATATAGGATTCTAAAAAGAACCTCATATAAGGATGTTCCTGTCTCCTAGACTCACCTTCTTCCACGCGCATGAAAGCTCACGCAGAAGACCTAGTAAACCGGAGACGGGAGGTGCGTTTTGCGAGCCTTTCCGACTTCTAAACCGCAGCCCGGCCACCCAGATAGTCACGTTGTTATCAGTGGATAGACTTCCTTCGCAACGTACTCAACGTATTTCTCCTTGTCTGACAAGTTGAATATGGTCACAGATACGTCTCTCGTTATCCCCACGATATAGCCAAATTCCTTTGACCTGGCAACCACGTACCACAGATCGCCGTGTTTCGCATAATCTTCAAAAAGGGACGTGTTAACTAGGTCAGGACCATACAAGGACAGCTTATTCACGTTAGGTATGTCAACGTTGTCAAAGAATGTAATCTTCGTCTCCTCAGGATTCTTCAGGTGAAACTGTTTCAGAGTTTCAGGTGGAATCCTAGCTTCGAGGATCCCGCCAACTTTTTCGAAAATCACTTCACTGAGCTCGTTTGCGATGAAGTTTGCAACTCGTTTCTTCTCCACTATGGCCAGAAAAGTAGTGCCTCCATGTTGCGCGAAGCTGAACAGGGCTTCGACCGTGCGTGGCAACGGAGCAACCTTCCCCCTGTGGAAAACGTGCATCACATAGTCATGCGAGTACACGCCGTTAAGCATATCTTTCATGGGAAGCAAACCGACAACTTCGGTGAGGAGATTGAACTTGTACTCACCCTCCTCAAATTCCTCTTCAACGTGATGGCCCTCAAGTTTCGAAGCGATTTCAGTCACTGACAGCGGTTCTGAAAGCTTGAAAATCTTGCCCGCTACAACCATGTAAAGCCTCGGAAACCATCTTGCCAATCTCTGCTTATCAGACTTTGCAACCTGACCATGCAGATCTCATGATGAACCGAAGAAAAAAAGCCGTGCTTTCTAGTACTTAACACTGAGATATAACAGCACCGCTAATGCTCCAAGCGAAAACAGGTCTGGCAACATGGCAAACGGTCCGAGACCGAACGGATAGAAACCAAAAGCCCGGAACACTAATGGAATGGAGACAAGAGCATGCAGAAGAAGGACCGCTGAAAATATTATTAACCCCAGCGTGAACTCTGACCGCGTCTTCTGGTATATGCTAACATATATGGCGAGTAGGAAGATTGAAAGCGTCGCGTTTACCGTGGAAACTATTGTCTCTACTGTATAGAAAAGCTCTATGTCGCCAAGAATGTCAGAGTGGGGTAGGCGACGTTCAAAAGGAGGAGGAGGACGCGGAAACCACGGAGTGTAGGTAGCCCAGAGTGTTGCGAGAATGGCTACCACTATCAACGTTACCAGTATCAGCCAATTTCTCGCGTTCTTGTTCATACGATTGTTCATCTGCTTTCCCCTCTTTTCTACTTTTTCCAGATTTTCTTCAGAATCTCCTCGAATAAAACGTAATTCTCCTCCATCGCTGGAGACAAGAAAT
>JBGPBS010000019.1:0-24378 GCA_041481365.1 Bathyarchaeia archaeon | reverse complement strand
TAATTCGCTATGAGTCCCTGTGCCTCAAGCTTCTTGAATATCGTCTTCCTCAAACCAGTCCGCCTCTCTACAACCGGGCTAAAGTTGTACACTGATATCCTTTGGCTAATAATATAAGATTTAACGATTCCTCAACAACCAAGAAACCACGGCGTGCCAAGAACTCGTTGGACTTGCGAATCTAATGACGTTGAAAACCGCGAATAGATGACCTACCCCCCAGTTTCTGCGGTCCTCAGCCTGAGTCTCTCTGAGCTTCTGGGACTGAGAGAATCAGCTCATTAGCCGTTGGATCAGCAAAGGATAAATCGTTCTTGCCGAATAATGGGGTTTCGAGAACATATTATCTGTCTCTTGATGGGTCTCCATTTGGAGATAGACTCGCGACTCGCCAGTTTGAGCTTAGAAGGTGAGTTTGGGAAGACACACATGTACCGTGAAACTGAGAGAGGAGGCAGAGGAGAAAGATGTTTCCGTTGTTGTGGTGGCTGATTTGGGTAGCAGTGGCCGCGTTTCCGACGACTGAGCATTGGATCAGGAACAAGCGGCGATATTTCATACTCGGCGGTCTCGGCGTGTTGTTCGGATTCTTGGCCTTGGCAGCCGTCACGATCGACACGTATATGGTTCTCTGGCTGATGTTCTTCAAACTGTTCCTGGTCACGACAGAGTTTCTGCTCGCGTACTTGGAGGACTACAGGTACATTTATGAAGAAAGGAAAAAAGGGTCGATCTTTGGCACCGGAGCGAGCAGAAGAAGAATACACAAGTGGCTCCTGGCCCTCACACTAACGGCCCTAATAGTCTCCTCGGCATTGACGCTTTGGCAAACTCAAGCTGTGGCGGCGGTCAACAACGCGAGCGCTTTCAACCAAATGATAACCTTCGAACCTACGGGAACGGCTTTGTTTCAACGTGAAGTTCCGGACGACATGGTAAGATTGACCACCGACGTACTGGCCAAGAGCATCGCGTCGAGAAGCGCGGCACACTTCGGAAGCGTGCAGGTTGGGTCCGAGCATCTTACCATATACAAAGGCCGCCTCGTCTGGGTGGTAACGATGATTCCGCTCAACCTTTGGGGAGACAACAGCATCAAAGGCTTCGTCATCGTCGACGCTAACAACCCTGAATTGGACACCCAAATCGTGGACGAGCCATTCAGCGTTGGCGAAGCACTGATGTACGCTCCCCCATCTTACACCGGAGGAATACAGGGCAACGCCTACTGGGGACTATCCACTGCCGACGCATACGGGAGGGCAACCCTAACACAGGACGACAATGGCCAGTGGAAATACGTGCTGACCGCGAACACCGTTCAGCAATGGTCGTTCGTCTCGCTTCCTAAAGGAGCATATGTCTACAACCAGCACGGTCAAGTGGAAAACTTCTACGGCATGAGCCAGATACCTAACTGGGTTACCCAACGCTACGATGAAGGCTGGATTGAAAGCATGATTAGCAAGTGGGGGGCCCATAGGAGAGGAAACGGATTCGACATCTTCGCAGGCGGCTTCGGTTGGATAACAGCATCAACGGACAGGGTGGAGATCTCCGACACAACGAGATGGATCATCGACCCCGACACGAACAAGATAACCGCGCTGGTCGCCGTTGATTTCGTTGGCCAAGCACAGACGATGGCCGGGATGTTCAAGCTAACCGACGGCGGAATATACTACTATGACATGAAGGGCTTGGACGTCAAAAGCGGCCTGCAGGCGCAGAACGTCATCGAATCCCACATCTCGATGCCAACTTCTGGCTCGTACACGGCGCAGATGCCTCTGATATACCCAATAAACGGTGAAAACGCTTGGTTTGTGCCAATTTACTGGCAGACCGCACAAGGCGAATCCACCTCAGCGCAGGCAACCATCAAATTAGCGGGCCTCGGAATCATCGACGCAGTGAACCTGGACCACTTAGCAATCGTCATGACCAGCGAGGGAAGCAAAACGTACGAGGGCCCAGCTCTGGTTGCCGAAGCAAAAAGCAGATTCGAGGGAAACCAGCCGTCAACCGAGAAGACCGTCAACGGGACATTGGAAACAAAGTTCTCATACGTCAACAACGGGAACACGATATACATCCTGACGATCAACGGAACAGACTACGAGGTAAACACTCAAACCCTGAACTTCAAAGATGTCAGCAGAATCGAAAAGCTACAGATTGGCGATCAGGTAACCTTCATAGCCGACGCGAACGACAAGTTCATGCGCTTCCCGAGCTAGAAAACGTGCAGGTATGAGAAACGCGTTTCATGGCTCATGGTTCTTGACGGCCTGAAACCTCGAAACCTTCTACTGAGGGCTGTTCCTGCATATTTCGCTTCTCGCCAGACAGGTTTTGAGTTGTTGGACAAGATCAAGCCTTTGATTTGAGCAGTTCAAGTGCCGCGGTTTTGGCTCCGAGTTCCGCCTTTATCTTTTCAACTGCGCTTCCGATTATTATGACATCGCCATCGTTCAGGCTCAGTTTTGACAATGAAGCAAGAATCGAGGGATCATGTTTTGAAGCGTCTTCCTCCGTACCGGGCACTATCAGTCTGTTCCTAGTGAAAACTAGAGTCGTGGCTCCCTTTGCTCCCACCATTATGGCAGCGTCTCTCTGTTCTACACCGTATTTTACCGAATTCTTCAATCCTGCTACTCGAACTGCAACGTTAAAAGGCCCAACGGTCATAGGCGTAAGAGGAACCTCCACCGCCTCGCTCATGAGGGTTCTCAAACTGGAAAGCAGTTTCTTTCCATTCGATGATAATGAGATTCCTGTCCTTGAAACGTCGACCAATCCCTCATTCTTCAGATGCTTAACAAGAGTTCTGACCTCACCCTCTCCTAAATATAGGTCTTTTGAGAGTTTAGACCGACCGACACTTTTTTGGAGACTGATCTCTTCTAGGGCTTTGATTACATGTGCCTGAGCAAAGGAGGGCAAGCGTCCAGGTGCGGTTTTCTCTGCAACCTTGCTGAGTGTTTCAAGTACGTCCACTTGCGTTTCCTCACATGACCTGTTATCAGTTGAATGCCAAGATTATTAATATTAACTGGACTGATAGTCTGCCCGTTTTCGTTGATCGATGAACGGTCACCCTTTCCAATATGCGTTGGCTTGGCTTTGCTGACAATCTTAGTTGAGACTTCTGCATGTAGAGAAGGATTGGTCCTCCTGAGGGAACGGCAGTTTTTTCATGAAGGTGACGTCGGCCATGGATTGTAGCTCTCGTAGGAGAAGGCTATTGTGTCTCCTCGATGAAGTATGTATTTATCGCAAGAGTAGTTCGGAAGTACCCATGTTGAGTTTTCGGTTTCTTCGTACCAGTAGAACCATCCGTGCGTGGAATCGCCCGCCATGCCGTTCATGGATGTGACTAGTATTCCCATGGTTCCTCCGTAATCCTTGTACTTTACGTCTGACACCGCAAGTATGGCTGTGAATGCAGTTGAACCAATAGGAAGGGCGGTCTTGTTGAACCATGCTCTGGTTCCGTTGCCGTAGCTCACAAGGATATTTACCCGTAAGGATAGAGAGTTTATGACATCTGAGAAGTTTCCTACCGCGCTGACAAGTACGTTCAAATCGCCCAGTAGGTTCTTGTACTCGTTTTGGTAAGTCGTGTACTGCGTAAGATAGTAGCTAGCTGTAGCAGTGCCAAGAATTCCCCAAACCAAAAGTGCTAGAGTCACGTAAGTGAAAAGTCTTTTTTCCAAATCTGTCCACCTCCAAGAAGTTTTTGCACAGCACTCGTAACTGGTACAAAAGCGGCTCCAAAGAAGACACTGTTAGAAACAACGTGCACTAACGAGGGAACAGCACCAGTTACAAGTGCGCTCACAACGGCCAGGAAAATAGGTTGACCTGCCAACATCTGAGAGACGGCCCACCCCAAATTGGTTAAGACATCGAATATTAGGGTAAGAAAGGCTCCCAGAACAGCCGCCTCAACACACGATACCGAATCATAAGAGCCGCCTCTTGAACGCCCATATAGACCACCCCCAACTCCGACGAGCGCCATCCCAATCATTTGAAATGGCAAAAGCAACCCAGCAAATCCGTATGGAGAGAAAAATCCATTAATGAACATCACTAGACTTCCCAGCCCCGCACCGAAAGTAACTCCTAGAACAGCTCCTGTCAAGAAGACAACCAAAGACGTGAACTCAACGTTCAATGGGCGGGGTGTCAGCTGTATACCTAAGCATAGAGCAGCCAGAACGACGAAAAGCACGAGATGACGAACCTCGAGTTTTTGCACATAACTTGGTTGGATCATCCAACCATATAACCTTTTCCTGCCACCCGCGCCTTCACGAATCTTCGTGATTACTCTGCAGGCTCGTTATGCTTTAACGCTTCAATTGCTTTTTCGGCCCATTTTGGATCTTTCCAAAGCGCTCTACCCACAGCCACCAGGTCAACCTTTCCGTTTCTGACTAGCCTATCGGCATACTCAGCCTCAGCGATTCCCCCCACGCCGATAACAGGAATCCTCACAGCCTTCTTTATTTCGTAAGCTTGAGGAACAAAGTAACCCTTGACGCTTCGAAGCTGTTTGGGCTCGCTTCCACACATTCCGCCTGACACGTCAACAACGTCAACGCCGCACTGCTCAAGCCTAATAGCAAAGGCAGCCGAATCCTCTGCGCGTGTTCCATTCGGGTCCAAGTCGTCTGCGCCCAGCCGGTAAAGCAGAAGCCTACCCCTGACTCTCTCCCTGACCTTCTCAACAACCAGCAGAGGAAAACGCATCCTATTCTCCAGAGAACCACCATACTCGTCTTTGCGCTTATTAAACAAAGGCGAAAAGAACTGATTAAGCAGAAACCCATGCGCCCCATGAAGCTCAACCCCATCAAAACCCGCCTTAATCGCGCGCTCTGTAGCCACGGCAAACTCTCCAGCTAGGGCCTCAATCTCACTCCTAGTTAGCTCACGAGCGTTCCTCGTCGTCGAAGGACCAGCAGGCTCCGCGCCGATAACCTTCCTATTCGCAACGCCTCCAGCATGAGTGATCTGCACCACAGCAGGAGTGCCAACCGCGTGAATTCGTCCCACGAGCCTCTCTAACCCGAGGATCAGCTCATCATCGTAGATCCCAAGCTGCTTTGGACTCAGCTTTCCACTCGCGGAAACGTAGCAGTGCTCAACGATCAACAAACCCAAAGCCGCCGAGCGCTTCACGTAAAAACTGATCAGCCTGTCCGTGACAGCGCCTTCAACCGTGGCCCGACCCGTCTGCATAGGAGGCATAACTATACGATTCCTAACAGTCAGACCCTTGACTTCCAATGGATCAAGAAGCCCCGGCAAATCTTAACGCCCCCGGTAGGTTACAGACCAGTTTGCACCTATAAGAACATGACACACGCGCACTAAGAGCTTCAGGGCGCGCGCCCCCCTTGAGAAGAAGCTGAGGCTTCGGCGGGATATGGTCATTTGTTTTTCGCCAAGAACCATCAAGATTCTTGGTGGGATAATGCTTCACCCTCAGCAATTGAATTGACGTGGAGCTCAAAAATTCGGCGGCGCTTTTTGCGATTTGTGGGTTTAAGCCCATGATATTTGATCATGATGCTGTTGAAGGAGCGCCTTCAGTTCGATTTACTGCGCGGTTGGCGGAATCAATACAAGATGGATCCGGGTTTCTTAAATAGCAGATTCCACTTAGTCTCAAGTCTGCGTTGGCTTCAGCCAAAAAGTGTGCGCGCGCTTGTTGGCCTGATGTTTGGCTAACTTATTTAAACAGCATTTCGCACAGCGTGAACTTTCAAATCTGGATGGCTTTTCTTGGCTTCGTAGGTTCGGGGTTGAGATTTCTGTTCAGATACGCTTAATTCAATCTTTTCGTCTACCTGAACAATTGAAACGGCAACACCAATGAAAACACTTGAAACAACCACACCACGCAGTAGGCGCGACTACACGGACGAAGCGCCATTGGAGCTGGTTTTCATCTATAGCGGGGAATTTGCCGAACGGGTGATAAGGAACCTGATAAATGACCCTAGCTTCTGCAAGTCCTGCGGGCTCTACTGCGACTCTTGCAAGTACGGCGTATACACTTGTGTTCGCAATGTCCGAGCAGCGATAGAACTGCCGAGTCCGATTCAGCTTCCAGCATTCATAGATGACCCGGCCAAATACGTTCCGAAGAGCTTTCACAAGGCTGATTTATGCATAGCGTCAGGTCTGCACAAAGATCTCCTGCTTGAACTGCCAAAGCACATTGAAAAAGCTGGAGCAAAAGGTTTGGTCGTGCCCATAGAAGACTTCGTCGAGGTTCCCGTAGGCTTAACAAAACAGCTGGAGGAAGAATGTGAGGAACTCGGCCTAGAATACGCGTTCCCAAAACCCTTCTGCTCACTGGAACCATCAGATGACAAGCCGACGATTTCAAGATTTGTAGCCGAGCTTAGAATCGGAAGACCCACATTGGAAGTCTCTATCATGAACAAGGGAGGCTCCGAATTCATAGAGTCTGCCACGGTGAGACGAAGCGCGCCATGCGGCTCTACATGGTACATCGCGAAAAAATTGTTAGGAGTCGAAACGAGAACAGAAATTCTGTGTGACGCCGTTGCGAAAGCTCACCACAGCTACCCTTGCACGGCGACGATGTCAGCAGACCCAGAAGCAAAGGAGCCAATACTTCACATGGCAGGTTACGCGATACGGGAAGAAGTGCAGAAAGCACTGGAACGAGCTAGAGCGGCCCGCACGGAGAACAGAAATAGGTGACAACGCGCGCTTTCTACAGGATCTTTCCTCTGTAATAGATTGAAGATGGGCAACCCAAGCATCTTTCGCTCGTGTAGAAGGTGCAGGTGCTGCAATCTTTGCCGCATGGGTTAATTTTCTTCTTCTCCATGTGTGGTTTGAATGGCACTATCAAAGGCCGAGTTGGGCTCATTACCAAGTCGCATTCCATGTTTTTGATGAATTCGTTTTGTCTAAATCGAGAGTCAACACATGACATCACGGATCTCATGTCTTCTCCCATCAAAAAGCAGGTCATGTTATGCGTTCCGGATGTCAAGAAGCAGTTTAGATAAAGGGGACAGTTTTCCACAGATTTCAGAAATTGTTCCACTTGGTTTGTTGTGATATCGACTTTTGCCAGAAAAAGCTGAGCCTTCTTGACGTCAGTTCCAATGAGGCGGGTCAGTATTCCCTTTTCTTCAAGCTTGCGTATTCTCGCACTTACGGCCGGCTGGGAGATCTTCAGGCGATCAGAAATCTCAGCCTGAGACGCTTGAGGATCATTAGACAATAGACACATGATCTTCTTGTCAACGTCATCAATTGCATTAGCCAAGACTCTACACCCTCATCAAAGGCGTCACTACCTTAATGGTTTGAGAGTATGCGCTTCCATAATAAAATGGTTTTGTTTCATAAGCAGTTGAGCTTTGTAAGTTATAATTTATAATGCAAATCCTTATAGTCAAGTTCTCACATCATATTGCATGTCTTTCGTAGGGTTGAATGATAATGGTAGAACAAGAATCGTGGGAAAACAAATGCTGCCGCTGCGAAGGTGACGCTAAAACAAACTTGTTTCCTGGGAAAAGAGCGTGCCACGTGACATGCGGCCCTTGTCTTTATCCGGAAGATTGGGGCAAATGTGCCTCGTGTGAAATTGTTGGCCATTGCAGATACGCCCTTGACTATCTAAAAGGCTTGACCGAGGTCAAAAAAGGATGCTATTTTGATCAGCAGCTGTCCGGAGAGGAAACATTGTATCACATCATCAACTTTGTTGATGGCCAGCAGCAACTCATGAAAACCACTGGTGAAAAGGCATATCTGGAGAGCCTAAAGAAGGCAAATGCGAGAAGCATATGTCTCCAAAAATCATCTGATTCTCTCCCATAAGAAAAACTACTCGAAAAGAGTCAAACCTTTCTGAAACCTCGCGTTTCTAAAGCTTCGTAATGGTAATGTTGAACGAATTGCTGGTGGCGACGATGAAAACTTACATGTGTTTAAGTTGCAAGCCAGGTGTCTACAACAAAGTATTGGAGGATCTTCTGAAACTGAACATTCCCAGAGGAGACATATTCTTGCTTCTCGGCCCCATGGACATACTTGTTCAATTCACTGGGTTGAAGAGCCTGGACGAGTTTATCGAAAGATGGTTCAACCCTATACGGATGATTGGCGCCGAAGATGCTTTGGTTACAAGATCAATGACTTTGATTGTGATACATGAAGGTCCATCATACGCTGAAGAACCCTTCGCCTTTCTATTCCTAAATACTCAACCACGAAACCTGGAGAAACTGCAGAAGGCACTTTTAACTGTTCCAGGAGTAATCTCCGCTGACACGGTGTTTGGACCGTATGATCTGATCTGCGCAATAAAAGTGGATGACAAAACGCAGCTGGAACGAATAATCTCGCATATTCACAGAAATGTTCCAGGAATAGAAGGAGCTTTGACATCTGTTATTGGATCGTTGAGGATTTAGGATCTAGGACACGTGTGCCCATGCAATCTTATACGGATTCGTATTGTCCTATGGAATGGTGTCCTACCTCGTAGCCTTCTTTCTCGCATAGCTCAAGGATTTTTGACACTGCTCTCAGGTCAATTGCCTTTATTTTCTCTTCTTCAGGTCCGACGACTTCGATGATTATGCCTAGACCTCCCACGCCGCAGCATGAAAACACGTTTCTGTAGATTCTTACGTCATACTCAGGGGGAAAACCCATTTCCTTCACAACTGTCTTGACCCTGTCAATCAAGAAATCAACTTGGCGCGTTTGCAATGCATTAATAAAGTAGATTTCTCTGCAACCAATCTTGGACATTCATATCCCTTTGAACGCAATCAAAGTTACTGTTTCCTTTATTCCGGGAATGCGACGGATTTCATCGAATATGAATTTGTCGAGTTCATCCATCGCGTTGAATGAAACTTCGACATGCAAGTCGTAGACGCCATAGGTGGGAGTTGCCTGTTGGACGCCGGGTTTATTCTTGACTTCCTTCAGAACTTCTTGGTCTTTTCCTGCCTCAACTTTTGCTAACACATATGCAACCGTCATTGATTAAACACTTCATAGAGTTTACTTCTTCCTGACTTAATCAACTTTTCGAAAGAAAAAACGATCCAGAGTCGATGCTGGCTGAGAAAACGTAATTAGACTCGAAGCGCCTAACCAAAACGGGAAAAAATGGTGAAAATCGCAGTCTCAGGCAAGGGTGGAGTTGGCAAAACATTGATTGCAGCAGGTCTTGCATGCTCATTTGCTGACAAGGGATTGAAGACGGTTGCAATTGATGCTGATTCGTCTCCGAATCTTGCCCTAACGTTAGGCATCACGCCTGAAAAGGCCAGAAAAATACTCCCCATCTCAGAAAACAAAGAGCTCATCGAATCAAAAACCACCACGGAGTATCCGGGCATTTACCGACTATCATTCACCGTGGATGACATTGTCCGAAAATACTCATTCAGTACACCATTAGGCGTGGACATAATCGTGATGGGAACCGTCAAATCAGTAGGTTCCGGATGCACCTGCCCAGCGAACGCCGTTCTCCGCGCTTTGCTTCGCCATCTAATCGTTGAAAGAAACGAGGCCATAGTCCTCGACATGGAAGCCGGCGTGGAACATATGGGCAGAGGAACAGCTAGAAACGTCGATAAACTGCTGACCATCGCAGACGCAAACATGAAAGCGCTCGAAGTTGCAAAACACATTCAGGAATTGGCAACCAACGCTGGCATGAAGGAAGTTTTCCTAGTAGGGAACAAAGTCGGGGACGATGTCCAAAAAGAAGCGATTAAGAATTTTGCAGAGCAAAATGGCTTGAGAATTCTGGCTCTTGTGCCATTCGACCAGAACGTTGCAGAATCCGAAATGCTAGGAGAAACTCCGATCAAGAACAAGAAGTCTAAGGCAATGCAGGCCATACAAAAACTGTCCGAAGAGCTTACTTCAACGCGAAACCCATAAGCAAGCAAGCCCCACATGCTATTGATTGGAGAAATGAGGTCACTATGAAGAAGCTCGTCACGATAGGTCGCGGCGGAACGGGAAAGACGAGTTTTGTAGCCCTGCAGACGAAATGCTTCATCGAAGAAGGATCCACGCCTCTGCTACTGGTAGATGCTGACCCCGATCAGAACCTGGGAGAAATGGTCGGCGTAGACTTGAAGGAGGAAGGGAAGATGACGATTTCGGAGCTGCTTATGGAAGCCTTCTTGAAGGAAGGTGGAACAACGGTCGGCGTTGCGCCTACTGAACGAATCGAGAACAGGATCTGGGCTCAAGGCATGCATGAAGGCGACCTTTTCGACTTCATATCCCTAGGCACAAAGTGGGTCGAAGGATGCTACTGTCTGCCAAACGCGGCTCTGAAAGGAGCCCTCGAGACGGTGACCAAGAATTACAAGTACGTACTGATCGACTCGCCAGCCGGTCTGGAGCATCTGAACAGGAGAATCACATCCAAAGTGGACGACATCTTCGACGTAATGGATCCTTCAAAGAAATCATTCGATCACGTCGAACGCGCCTACCGCATAGCTACAGAAGTAAAAATCGAATTCAAAAATTTCTACCTCGTCGGCGGTTTCAGATTTCCAGAAGGCTTAGAGGACCGAGCAAACACCGCTCTAAGGTTTGAATACTTGGGCAAAATCGCACGTGATGAAAAAGTCGAAGAACACGTTCTCGCCGGAGAATCCCTGCTGAATCTCCCATCTGACTCATCTGCTTATCTTTCCGTGAAAAAGATAATGGACAAGGCAGAGCATAAAAAAAAGTAACTGGCATCCCACTTTCGGCTTCATTTTAAGGCATAGCCTGGTCAAGCAGTGTAATCGTCCGTCTCAGGTTCGTATTGAATATAATAGAGGCAAGCTCCAGAAACGCTTATGAGAGAAGCCTTCATTAGATTTCATCTTCTTAGCCGCTGGGCAGTGTTGCTTTTGAGCAGAAAAGGTTTTAATGTGAAGATTGGCGAATTGAAGACCGATGTTGGATTTGCCAAAAACCTTGAATTTTCCATAGGCAAGGTTGTTGATCGAACATGGGAGGAGCCGATGGGGCCCACGCCCTTCCCGTCGCTAACGACTCTGAGAAACTGGGACATGAGGCTCCTCCAACGTTACAAACCCTTTTACATGCCCTTCTGTGACCTGTGCTGCCTCTGCACTCTTGGAAAGTGCGACCTGACCAAGAACAAGCGGGGAGCATGCGGAATCAGCATGCAGGCTCAGCAATCGAGAACAATGCTCTTGGCATGCTGCATCGGTGCATCAACTCACGTTGGCCATGCCAGGCACATGGTTGAGCATTTGATCAAAAGGTTCGGGGAAGAACTACCTCTGAATGTTGGGGGATTAAACGTTCAGGTTGAGGCGCCAACGATCCGTCTCGTATGCGGCGTAAGGCCAAAAACTCTGGCTGACTTAGAGGAGGTCTTGGATTATGCTGAAACTCAGGTCACGCATCTGTTGTCCGTGGTGCATACGGGGCAGGAAGGAAACAATCTTGACTTTGAGTCAAAGGTGCTCCACGCTGGTATGATAGATCACGTTGGTCTGGAAGTTGCAGACATCGCTCAGGTTGCAGCTTATGGCTTTCCAAAAGCGGACCCGGACGCACCCATCGTTGATTTGGGCTTTGGCACCATAAGCACCGAAAAACCCGCAGTTCTGGTCATAGGCCACAATGTTGTGCCTTCTGTGGGAATAATAGATTACATGAAAGAAAATGGGTTCGACGACAAAATCGAAATCTGTGGATTATGCTGCACGGCCCACGACATAGCGAGATATCACAATCGCGCGAAGGTTGTGGGTCCGATTTCGTGGCAGCTACGGTTCATAAGGAGCGGCATTCCAGACGTCGTCGTGTTGGATGAGCAGTGCGTCAGAGCGGACTCCTTCCAAGAGGCCCAAGCCATAAAGGCGCCTGTCATTGTCGCATCGGAGAAGAACTGCATGGGCTTGCCGGATCGCACAAACGACCCAGCAGACGAGATTGTCGACGACCTTGCAACAGGAAAAATACCTGGCGCATTAATTCTCGACCCTGAAAAAGTCGGAGAAGTCGCAATCAAACTGGCTTTGAAGGTTGCGCCCCTTCGGAAAAAATTCAAAGCTCTGCCCGAAAATGCCGAAGTGATCGAAAAGGCAAAAGAGTGTACGCAGTGCAACGCTTGCAGACGAGCATGCCCACAAGACTTGCTTATTCCAGAGGCTATGAAGGCAGCGGCAGAAGGAAACCTAGTGAAACTCGCAGACTTGTATGGGATGTGCGTTGGATGTGGCAAATGCGAGAATCCTTGCCCAACAGGCATTAAAGTTCACAGTTTCATCGTGTCTGCGGGAGAAAAGAAACTGAAAAGTGAAACGTACAAGCTAAGAGTCGGAAGAGGAGCAATACAAGACGTCGAGATAAGAAACGTCGGCAGCCCAATAGTCCTAGGCGAAATTCCAGGCGTAGTGGCTTTCGTCGGATGTGCTAATTACCCGAAGGGCGGAGCAGACGTCGCCGAGATGGCCATGGAATTTGCCAACAGGCGTTATATAGTTGTGACGTCAGGATGCGCGGCAATGTCCATCGGCATGCATAAGGATGAGGATGGAAAGACGCCGTATGAGAAGTATACAGGCGAATTTGCCGCCGGAGGAATCGTCAATGTTGGCTCATGCGTCTCAAACTCGCACATTGCAGGCGCCGTGATAAAGATTGCAAACATATTTGCGAAGCGTAATTTGAGGGGCAACTATGAGGAGATCGCTGACTACGTGCTCAATCGCGTAGGCGCCGTCGGCGTTGCCTGGGGAGCTTATTCCCAGAAGGCAGCCGCTATTGGAGCAGGATTCTGGCGCTTGGGCATTCCAGTAATCGTCGGCCCTCACGGTACAAAGTACAGGCGCATGCTTCTGGGAAGGGCTGATCGAGAAGAGGACTGGTACGTAATCGATGCTCGAACCGGGGAAAAAGTATACGTCGGGCCGACTCCTGAGCATCTGTTCCAAGCTGCCGAGACGAAGGAAGAGGCAATGGTTATGACAAGCAAGCTGTGCATGCGACCTAATGACACGTCAAAGGGGAGAGCAATAAAGCTCACGCACTACGTGGACCTGCACAAAAGGCTCTACGGAATAATGCCTGAAGACATACACCTGTTCGTTCGCACGATATCTGACGTACCAGTAACGATGAAGGACGAGATCATCAAGATTCTCGAAGACAAGAACTGGAAAGAAACAGTTATCCCTGATCCGACACTTCTGCCGCGAATGATCAGGAAGAGGAAAGAGTGAGAACATGGCAACAGCTGAACCCTGGCAGACAGCAGAGGTCGCTGGACCAAGAAAAGCCATGGTTATCACGAAGCCGGAAATAGCTGCCGCCATGATAAAACAGGCTAAAAGGCCAATTCTGGTAGTCGGACATAAGGCTGCTGAAATCAAACTGAAAGACAAGAAGCTGATCGACTACATGATCGAACTGGCCGAAAAGGCCAATGTTCCAGTTGTCGCAACCGCCCACATCGCAGGTGAATTCGTTAAGAGGGGACACAAACCCGCTGGGTGGATGCCCGCCGTAGACATAAGCAACAGGCTAGCCGATCCGGACTGGAACGGGCTTGACGGAAGGGGCTCTTACGACTTAGCCTTGTTCGTAGGTCTTCCATACTATTTGGAATGGACTATTCTTTCAGGCTTGAAGAATTTCGCTCCGAACCTGAAAACACTGACATTGGACAACAGCTATCAGCCTAATGCAAGCTGGTCTTTCTCAAACACTGATATGAAGAATTGGGCAGAAAATCTCACGCTAATCATTGAGAATATTGGAGGAAGATGAGAAGTGTCAATGTTCAAAGACATACCAGTCGATGTGAGCGTAATCTATGAAGGCCAAAGAATCAGAAGAAACGACATGTACGTCGAACTGGGCGGACCAGATGTCAATGAGAAATTTGAGCTCACGAGAGTCATCAAGCCAAAGGAAATCGAAGATGGAAAAGTAACCATCGTAGGACCAGACCTGAAAGACATGGAAGAGGGCAAAGCCTACCCGCTTGGGATACTCATCGAAGTCGCAGGGACCAAACTGGAGCCAGAACTGGAAGGAGTGATAGAGAGGCGCATACACGCATACTCCAACTTCATCGAGGGATTCATGCACCTCAACCAACGCTATGACATTTGGCTTAGAATAAGCAAGAAAGCATTCCAGAAAGGACTAAACTCGTTCGAGTACATCGGCAAGGTCCTGAACAGGCTCTTCAAGAGCGAACTGCCAATAATCGAGAAGATGCAGGTTACCTTCGTAACAAACCCAGAGAAAGTAAAAGAGCTCTATGATCAAGCCCTGAAGATTTATGAGGCAAGAGACGCCCGAGCCAGGGGATTGAAAGACGAGGAAGTCGACAAGTTCTACGGATGTGTTCTTTGCCAGTCGTTCGCTCCATCGCACGTCTGCGTCATCACGCCCCAGAGGTACTCAAACTGCGGAGCCATAAGCTGGTTCGACGGAAGAGCCGCCGCAAGCATAGACCCCAAAGGACCCGTCTTCACTATCGAAAGAGGACAACTGCTTGACCCCGTCAAAGGAGAATTCTCAGGAGTAAATGAAGCCGTAAAGAAAAAGTCTCTTGGCGAAATCACAAAGGTGGAACTCTACACGGCCTTCGGCTATCCGCACACGTCATGTGGCTGCTTCGAAGGAGTAGCATTCTACATCCCAGAAGCAGACGGATTTGGCATAGTACACAGAGGGCACAAAGAGGCAACAGTAAACGGATTAGCCTTCTCTACCATAGCCGATTCCACAGCAGGAGGACGCCAAATAGATGGGTTCCACGGCTTATCCATCGAATACATGCGCTCTCCAAAGTTCCTGCAGGCAGACGGAGGATGGAAACGAGTCGTCTGGATGCCCAAAGACGTCAAAGAGAGAGTCAAGAGCTACATCCCACCCGAAGTCGTTGACAAAATCGCTACCGAAGAGAACGCAAAAACCGTCGACGAGCTAAAAAGCTTCCTAAAAGAGCGCGGCCACCCAGTGGTTGGACGATGGAAAGAAGAGGAACCGGCGCCTACTGAAGAAACTGCAGCCACGGACGCCGTGGAAGGAGAACAATTGGTTCCCGTCGCCACCGCAGCAACCCTACCCATAACCGCCGGTGGGATCAGAATAATACTGAAAGACGCGAAGATATACGCCAAGAAAGTCATCATCCGTTCAGACAAACATGAAAAAACTGAGAAAAGGTGAAAACATTGCCAAAAGATGAAAAGAAAGCAGAACCCTCAGGGTTTAGGCTTAGCCCCCAACTCATAGAATTGCTCGCAAGACTCCACGAGATTGAACTTGAAGACTTCAGGATGGACGTAGGCGACCTGGAAATATGGGTACAACCGGGAGCAGTCGCCAGTTCAGTACTTGCGCAGGCGAAATTCGCCCAGCAAGCGAAGCTCAAGCCCACAGAGATCATTGAAGCAGAATTCGTTCCACCAGTTGAGACCTATCCCAGCAAGATCGTGGAGGTCAAACTTGGAGCCACGAAAAGTGAGGGTGGAACTCGAGGAAAATCCCTGACGATCGGAGGAGAAACCGCACCGGCCTTTTACAATTTTGAAATGCCCATGCCGCACCCTCCCGTCATAGCCTTAGACATCTTCGACATGAAGGTGCCACTGGCAAAGGCGGTCAAGATGCACGTGAAAGATGTCATGGAGGACCCAGCTGCGTGGGCCAAGCTTGCGGTCGAAAAGTTCGGGGCAGACATGTTGACGCTGCACTTGATAAGCGTTGACCCACTCATCAAAGACGCTTCCCCAAAAGAAGCAGTGAAAACCGTGGAGAAAGTCGTTCAAGCCGTAGACGTTCCCCTTATGATCGGCGGATGCGGAGACCCAGTCAAAGACGCAAACGTCTTTGAGGCTGTCGCTGAAACCTTCAAAGGAGAAAGGCTCCTCATAAACTCGCTGACAAGAGACATGGACGTTGAAAGATGCGCGAAATTCGTCAAAAAGAACGGGCACGTTGCATTGTCTTTCACTCCGATGGACATGAACATGGCCAGAGAGCTCAACCGCAAACTATACGATTTCCTGCCCAAGGAAGACATAATCATGGACTTGACAACGGCCGCATTGGGCTACGGCCTTGACTACGCGTTCACCAACATGGAAAGAGCGAGGCTCGCAGCCTTGATGGGAGACCCAGAACTGGCGCACCCAATGTCTTCTGGAACTACTAACGCCTGGGCAGCCAGAGAAGCCTGGATGGAGATGCCCCCGGAATGGGAACCCCGGGAGCTCAGAGGACCCCTCTGGGAAATCACAACTGCTTTAACCCTTCTGCTTGCCGGAGTAGATTTGTTTATGATGATGCACCCGGCTGCTGTAAAAACACTGAAAGACATAACCAATCAACTCTTGGGCGGAAGCTCAGGTGACGCAGAAAAACTCGCCGAATGGGTTTCATCCAAGATCTAAACTTGGAGCAGGATCAGAACATGAGCGAAAGAGAAACAAGAAGCAAGGCCAGCATGAAAGAACTAAGCCCACTTGACGTATACAAGCTTCTTCCTAAAACAAACTGCAAAGAGTGCGGCGAAGAAAACTGCATGGCCTTTGCAACGAAGCTCGTCAACCGCGAAGTGGTACTCGACAGCTGTCCTCCGCTTCTGACTAAAACCAACGAAAAAATGTACAGACAACTGAAAGAAATGTTGAAACCCGCCGTGAAAGAGATCATCGTAGGCGTTGGAGACCATGCGGTCAAGATCGGCGGAAAACTGGCCATGTACCGCCACGAGTTCGCATATTTCAATCCAACGGCAATTGCGATCGACATCACTGACGAAATGACCGAAGATGAAATCTCGAATAGGACAAAGAAGACTGAACAGTTCAGCTTCGGATACATTGGCCAAACGCTAAAGCTGGACATGATCGCTGTTCGCTCCACTTCAAACGATCCAAGCAAATTCAAGAAGACGGTCAAAAATGTGGTTGAGAGCACGAAGCTCCCATTGATCCTGTGCTCTCTCGATCCAGCCGTCCTCGAGGCTGGACTAACGGTCTCGCCAAGTTCCAGACCGCTCTTGTACGCGGCGACGAAGGAAAACTGGAAAAAAATGGCTGAACTCGCTCAAACGTACAATTGCCCATTAACAGTTTTCGCGCCAGGCGACATGAACCTGCTGAGGTCTTTAACAAAGACGCTGCTTGACTACGGCGTTGAAGATCTACTGTTGGATCCAGGCACATTTCCAGGCGACGGCTTGGCTGACACTCTGAGCAACTTCACGATGATTCGACGCTCCGCCTGCAAGAGAGGAGATGCACTATCTGGTTTCCCGCTGGTCGGAGTGCCGCTGGCAGCTTGGGCAGAAAGAGGCAATGCTCCGGAGGAGATTGCAAAGTGGCGAGAAGCCTGCCTGGCATCGATGCTTATCGTCCGCTTTGCAGATGTCCTCATAATGCATGATGTTGATGGATGGGCACTTCTGCCACCCGTCGTGTTGCGACAGAACATCTACACGGACCCGCGAAAACCAGTGGCAGTTCAAGCTGGGCTGAAGACTTTCGGAGCCCCTGATGAAAACTCCCCAGTCATGTTCACGACGAACTTTGCCCTCACATACTACACGGTAGAGTCAGACATAGAATCCCAAAAAATAAGCACTTACCTATTAGTCATCGACACAGAGGGAATAGCCGTAGACAGCGCCGTTGCAGGAAGAAAACTCACGGCGGAAAAAGTCGCTGACGCCTTAAAAGCTTCAGGCATTGAAAGCAAAGTCAAGCACAAGAAACTCCTGATCCCCGGAAAAGCAGCACGCTTGAGCGGCGAAATCGAGGAACTGAGCGGCTGGCAAGTTCTAGTAGGACCTCGCGACTCATCAGACATTGGAAAGTATCTGAAGGAAAAGTGGCAAGGCCAGAATTAGCCTTCATCTTTCTTTGGGAGCACCGCGCGATTTTAACTTGCGCTGCTGGTTAATGTAATCTTCAGGCGTCGGAAAAACTTCAAGAATCTTTTCAAAACGCTTCTTAGCATCAATGCCGTGCTGAAGTGCCACGAAGCCTCTTGGGCTGTTGAAGTTTTCAATATTGCCATCCGGCCTTTTCCTTGAAATCCTTATGCAGTCGTCCACAATGCAATTCAGGACGCATGCTCCACAGTAAATGCAAAGCTCCAGGGTTAGTCCAACTTCTCCCGTCTTCCAAAACAAGGCGCTGGTCGGACAGGCCTTTATGCAAAGCTTGCACTCGAGACCTTTGCAGGTTCTTTTGTTAATGGTTATTGTTCCCTCGGAAAAGAACTCCTTCACGCCCAACGGTGCAAGAAGCTTTTCCCTCTGCCTTTTTTTCTCCTCTTCAGATGTCTCCGTCAAGATCTGAAAAATATCGGCGCCTGAAAACTTGCCGGGCTTGCTTTCCTTTGGCATTTACTTCCTCTTTGGGCCACACTATGCCATGACAATCTATAACGTTCGTGAATTATAACTACTTATCTCCAACGTGTAATCAGACCGCCCGCGCTGCAAATTGGCAGGTAAGGGAAACAGTCCTGGCAAAACCGGTGTTGCTCTGGGTCAACGGAAAGTGTTAAATTCCCTTAAACTTGAAATAGGGAAGCAGGTCACAAACATGAAACCATACGGAATTGGGCTTATCATATTATTGATTTCGTTCGTCGTGGCCACATATACAGTCTATGTATCATACAACTATCTCGCGAATCCCCCCCAAAGCGCTGGTGAAGCAACAGCAAGGATTGACGAACTAAAAACTGCAACACTGCTTGGACTAATCGCTCAAATCATAGGAATAGTAGGCATACTGGTATTTCTAGTTGAATTCGTGAAACACGAACACGTGATCTCATCGACAAAGGGTACTTCGCCGCCTCCATAAGACACTGATCATCAACACTGCTCAAACAACTGTAACAATGCGGATCAACTCATAGTCAATTCATCAAAAGAAATCCATTCCTTTGAAACTATTCGCTGTTAAAGTGCCTGAAACAGGCAAAGACTATCGTGTTCCACGCACGGCTTTTTGAGAATCTCCAAGAAATCTAATCGTTACCCAAATGCTATAGGAGAATATCAAGTCATGATGGAAGAAGGTGCACGGTGTCATAAGGTACGCGCTTGCGAGCTCTTCGGCGACCCATTCGGCTGCTTGCTTCTTCCGATTCATGCAGATGTCAGACCTCGCATTTCAGGAAGCGAGCGCGAAGGCGCCCTAGTTAGGGCCGTAATTAGAATCAATAGTGCAAGAGAGCACATCTTAAGAATGAGTTATGTTCTAGTATGTCTGAACGAACAAGCTAGGCGTACTTACATGTCGTTCCTCAAGAAGTTCAAGGACAGAGTGACGTCGCCGAAGGCGAGGATTTCTTTACAGCTAAACAAGAGTAGCTTCGTCTTGGGAGAGAACGCTGAAGTTACTCTAGCCGTTAGCTCAGATGAAGAATTCGACTCTAAGGAAATAAGATGCGAAATCCAATGCGTTGAAGAAGCGAAGAGAGTCAAGTATGTGTATGACTCAGTAGTCAATCGCAACGTGTTAAGGGAAGTTCAAGAGTCTGCAACCCTCTATTCCTCAAAACCATCAGCAAGCGGTCCGCTGCACATACCCCAAGGTTTCTCACAGGCCTTCCCGCTGAGCATAAGCATTCCTGCAGGCGGAAGGCCAACCTTCCAAAGCATTGACTCAAGAGTATCATGGTCCGTGAAAGGCGTAATCGCCATTGAGGGGAGACCAGACGTGGCGAGCTCGGCAATGGAAATCCAAGTATCCCAAGGAGCCGCAGCGCAGGTCATCAAGGAAAAGGAAATCATCCGCGAAGTCGTCATGATACCATGTAAATATTGTGGAGCCTTGATGCCGCAAACAGATACGATCTGCCCAAACTGTGGAGCAAAAAGAACTGGTTAGACCCGCACGCTCCGCAGAAGCTTACCGGGCTAGCAGGAAGTTCGTAACCGAGTTCACGCCATTCCTGAAATCGTAGGCTGGAACAGAAAATGTGCGAGTCCACCGTAATTCTCGACGGAAAAGAAGTGTTCAAAGAGGCTGTCCACGCGAAAACCAAAGATGACAATTGTGGCCGATCCACTCGGGGAGCCAAAAATGAGAGTTCAAAAATAGCGCGTGTTCATTGACTCTTCAGAAACGTAACGAAGCACAAATACAAATATATGCGTAGACCTAATGGACAGACAATGTGGGTGAGCATGGTGTCCGATAAAGTCGGAATGGCTGTAGTTGGAGTTGGCTTCGTAGGCGGGCAAGTACACGTTCCCAGTTTCAAGAAGATTGAGGGTTCTGACCTTGTGGCCTTGTGCGATACGATAGAGCAGAGAGTGAAGCCCTTCTCCGAAAAGTACGGCGTAAAATACTATTTGGATTTTGACAGGCTTCTGGAAGATCCAAAGGTTGAGGCAGTGGTGTTGGCTGTTCCCACGCCTTTTCACTTTGACTTGGCCATGAAAGCGATCAGGAGTGGCAAGAGCGTTCTGTGTGAGATGCCATTGGCCCCGACAATAGATCGCGTCAGGGAACTCCAGAAGGCTGCTGAAAAGGCTCAGGTGCTTTTGATGCCTGATCTTCAGTTTAGATTTGCACCGATATACACCAAAACGAAGGATATGGTGGACTCTGGAGCGATCGGTAAGCCTATTGCACTCCATTTTCGAGAGTTCATTCCTGCAGCGAGTCTTGCAGAACAGTGGCCTGCAGGGTCTTGGGCTTGGAACATTGAGAGAAGTGGCGGCTATCCTGATTTTACACTGTCTGTTTGGTCCATCGATATGATCAGATGGATGTTCAAATGCGAGATAGAAAACGTTGAATGGATGACCAACTACCCCAAGCTTGAGAAGTACGGAGGAATATTGGGTTACAACACCATGGGTCTGATAAAACTCTCAAATGGTCTAGTAGGTTCATTACATTACAGCGCCTCTGTGAATCCCTCAGCAAGTACTAGCAGGTTAGAAGTGTATGGAGACAATACAAACGTCCTCCACGCTGTTTGGAACAACAAGATAGTTCTCTACAGACCTGATCAGGAGCCTCAGGAATTAGAGATTCCAGTCAAAGGGGCAAGCGTTTGGGGACACCGCCAGATAGATACTCATTTCATCGATTGCCTCCTTAACGACAGGGCACCTTTGGTAACGGTAGAAGACGCCATAAAAGCTCAAGAGATCGCACAGAGAATCACAAAGAACGCGAAATAGTCTAAGCCCTTGAGCTTCGGACGGCAATTTTATAACCGAGTTTATTCTCCTTTGTTTCGGTGGGAACAAGAATGTGTGAATTCAACGTTATTCTCGACGGAAAGACCGTGTTCAAAGATGTGGTCTACGCTAAGAGTGAAGGCAAGAGTGTGGCTGTTAAAGATGTGCTTGGCGAACCTAAAGTGTTCAAGAACTGCAGAATTGTAGAAGTTGACGTAAACGCCAAACGACTTGTGCTCTCAAATCTCTAGATCTGTCAAAAGATGATGGTTAGCAAAACAGAAAGACCCATTGCCTGAGGATTTTGAGCAGTCAGGGTGCCCGATATTATTATTCGCGCGTTGGTAATCTTTTTCATTTCGAACCGAAAGTGTCTCCTGTTCTGGCATTTTCTTGGGCGTCGACATTGTTCTGGGCATATGCATTATCGAAAGTTTAAAATCGAATATGCCCTTAGGCAATACTGTCACTGGTGTCATATATGGAAACCTTTTCGTGGTGGAATGAGAAACAGAAGAAACTGATGGCCGACGCAAAGACTTTTGCGGAGGCGAACCTGCCTAGAGGCGAGGAAGTTTTCTGGACCAAAAAGTTTCCGTCTGACCTGCTGCGCCAAGTCGCCCGCAAAGGATGGTTCGGCGCGGTTATTCCGGAGCAATACGGCGGCATGAACGCAGGAGTGACTGGCGTGGCGATCGTCGCTGAAGAATTGAGTCGAATAGGCTCGGCCCTAGGCGAAGCCTATTCGGTCTCCATGTTTGGTGGTGTAGAGCAGCTTCTAGCATTCGGTACTGAGGATCAAAAAAAGAAGTGGTTACCGAATATAGCCAAGGGCGAAATCGTAGGCGCAGTCTGCATCACGGAACCGTTTGTTGGGTCTGACGCATCGGGCATCGAATCAACAGCCAGACGAGAAGACGGTGATTACCTACTGAACGGCAAGAAACGGTTCATAACAAATGCCGGATTAGCGGACATCTACGTGGTATATGCCAAGTCGAGTGAGAAACCTGAGGACAAGAGCAAGTATCAGCATCTTACAGCATTCTTGGTGGAGAAGGGAACTGGAGGCTTCTCAGTTGAGAAAATCAATGAGCTGTCTGGATGGTTCGGCTTGCCGAACGGTTTCTTGGATTTTGACGAGGTGAAAGTTCCTGCCGCAAACACAATAGGCAAAGAAGGCGACGGCTGGAAAGTTATGATGGCAGGCCTAAACTTTGAACGCACAGTCTACTCCGCAGGAATGCTAGGCCCCATTCGAGAGTCAATCCGCTACGCATCAGCATACTCGCAGAGGCGAATGCAATTCGGCAAACCCACAGCGGACCTTCAAACAAACCAGTTCAAAATAGCCGACATGTTTGCAGGTTTGTACACATCACGTTTGCTCGTCTATCATGCGGCCCATCTGCTCGATGAGCACAAGGATGCAATGGTGGAGGCTGCGACGGCCAAGTTATTCACGTCTGAAATGTACGAGAAACTGATCAGCGACGCCATTCAAGTCATGGGGGGCGATGGTTGGACCCGCTTCTACCCGGTTGAAAGCTACTTGAGAGATGCCAAGGTGAATCAGATTGGAGCTGGAACCAACGACATCATGAAACTGGTCATATACAGAGGCGGACTGAAAGCATTGGGCAAAGACCTCAAGATGCCCCGTAGGCGGTTACATGAAAAACTAGGCGTCCCAATATCAACGGCTGAGCCACTGCCAAAGCTGGAAACAAGCGAAGAAAACATGCTGAAAGCCTTGGCCGAAGATTATCAAGTGAACCCAGGCCTCTTCATGAGCCGAGAGGACCTAAAGGAAAGACTTACAGACTCTGATGATGGAAGGCTCGACAAGCTTCTGACAAGTCTCGAAGAAAAAAGCTTGGTTAAACTCTACCGCGATCAACGTGGGGCAATAACACTAGCTAAGGCCACATACGAGGGACTGCGCAAAGCGGGACCGCTTGAGAACTACAAGTGGTATCCTAATTGGCTTAGCAAAGAATTCATCTTCTAGAGTCTCATCGCATTTCAAACTCGAAGGTGAATACAACAACAAAGCTCACAACGTGCACTGAGAGAATGATGGCGGATCTCCTAGGGGTTCCATTTCTTGAAAATCCCCTTCTTTCTAAGCCAGAACCATAATCCCATGTAGAGCAAAAGATAGACCGTTACACTCACTCCAAATATCGCCGGCACATCAAAACCGAAATTCTCAACAAGCATTAACACTCCAATTCCGACAAACGGGGCCGCAAAGAACCCTAGAGCAAACAAGAGAAAAGGAACAACCACCGCTAGGACTCGAGCCTGCTTCCTTGAGAAAAATACACCTATGAACAAACACAACAATATCAGACTAATCGCCGAAACCCACCGTATCATAATGTCAAACCCGCTCCCACCACGCTTAACAGCCGAAGAAGCCATAAAGATAGAAAGACAACAAAGGCCAACATGCATCCCCACAACAGTCTTGTTAAACTCATGGTGCTTTCCAAAAACACTCTCCGAGCTAACTACTTAAAACTTTACATGGAGTCAGAATCCGATTCGTTGTCTAAACGATGCTTTCCTTCAATTTCGGTTCAGCCACACCTATTCCACAAGATCCAAAAACAGACCAGGAGTACTAATCCAGATATTTCTACTTGAAGAGACATCAATTGTCACAAAAGCGCGCGGTTTGGGGTTGGGGGTAAAGTTTTATCCCATTTTCCTAACGTGCGACACGTCACAACAGCAAAACAGCATCAACGCCAAAAATCACTCGAAAGCGAGCGCGCGCGTTTTGATTTGTTACATTTGACGTACTCTTCAACATTCTGCGAAGAGTGTCTGAGACTCAAATCGTTACAGAAAAGCGTCGTGAAAAAAGCGCGCGCTGGAAACCAAGATCCAAGCACGCTTTTTCTCAATTCACCAAAAGTCTTAAGAAACATCATTTATGAATCATTAGGTTGGAGAAACATCTATGGTCTACTGCACAAAATGTGGAACCAAAAATCCCGACGACGCCAAGAACTGCACCCAATGCGGCGCTCCGTTATACACCGTAGGAGAAGCAGGGCAACAACGATACGAAGATGAGTGCGGAGGAAGACGCAGAACCGGCGAGC
>JBGPBS010000018.1:0-24404 GCA_041481365.1 Bathyarchaeia archaeon | reverse complement strand
GAGTATCTGTGGCAGCAGCACGGTAGCCTTGTCGCCGAGTTTGAAAAGCTCGAAAGGAGAATCGCCCTCGGAAAGGATAGCCTGAACAAAATGTCCCTACCGACGCAGTCTTTCCTGGACTTAAAGATTGAAATTGCAAGTCGGATTCTTCAAAGCTGTCATTTCTGTGCACGCAGATGCGGAGTAGACCGAACGAAAGGAGAACTTGGTTACTGCAGATGCGGATCAAGAATCATGGTTTCAAGCATTTTCAAGCACATTGGCGAGGAACCTGAACTTGTGCCTTCCGGCACTATCTTCACCATGGGCTGTACCATGCGATGCAAACATTGCCAAAACTGGACGATTTCCCAATGGATAGAAAACGGTGAATCATACGATCCTGAACGACTGGCCAAGGAGATTGAAACGTTGCGCAGTAATGGGTGTAGGAATGCTAACCTAGTCGGCGGAGAACCTACACCATGCCTTAAGCAATGGCTGGAAACATTCAAACTCCTGAATACTAACGTCCCAATCGTCTGGAACTCAAACAGCTACTACAGCCCTGAGACAGCCCGGCTCTTGACGGGATTCGCCGACCTCTACCTGTTAGACTTCAAGTATGGACCGGAAGGATGCGGGGCAAAGATTTCTGACGCTCCTGACTATTGGAGGGTGTGTACACGCAATCATCGAGAGGCAAAAAGCCACGGTGAAATCATCGTCCGTATTCTGGTCCTGCCAGACCATCTCGACTGCTGTACGAAACCGACGATTAACTGGATCGCACGGAACCTCGGTTTACAGACAAGAGTCAACGTCATGTTCCAGTACAGACCCGAATGGAGAGCACATGAAATACCTGAGCTTCAAAGAAGATTGTCAAGGGATGAGATGGAGAAGGCAACCCGACTTGCAACTGAAGCGAAACTGGCGAACTTCATAACATAATGGCCACTTTGATTTCAGGCACGCATCGAACACTTCATTCCTGAGCACGCCCCTCTTTTCTAAAACAGCCGTCTTTTGGCATGAGGAAAATCCATAGAAATGAATCTGAACCTACGCACGATAAGGGAGAGCATTGATCTTAAGGAGCAGAAGAACTGGCGCAGTGTTTTTATCTCTCGATTAGCTTTTGTGGAGAGGAATTTATGAGGAAACGTAGTTCATGTACGCGGTCGAAACTCAGAAGTTGGTAAAACAATATGGCAAGACTTTCGCGCTTAAAGGTCTTGATTTCACCGTAAACCCAGAGGAAATCATGGTTCTGCTGGGACCGAACGGTTCTGGAAAAACAACGCTGCTGATGACTTTGGCGACGGTCCTAAAACCGACATCAGGCACAGCGAAAGTAATGGGAATTGACGTAACCAAGTCTCCAACCAAGGTTCGTCAGATCCTGGGCATTTCATTCCAAGATGCAAGAGGTTTTTGGAGACACAAGCCAGCGGAGATCCTGCGATTCCACGCAGCAATGTGCGGCGTCAAGAAAAGCGAACGCAACGCCATAATTGAACAGGTTCTGAAGGAACTTGAGCTTTGGGATGCGCGCAACAAGCTGTTCATGCAACTTTCAGGCGGCCAAGCCAAAAGACTAGAAGTCGCCAAGATTCTAGTGCAGAAACCCAAGTTTGCCATATTCGACGAGCCAAGCAGCCAAGTTGACCTGCGAGGAAAACGAACAATCTGGGAAAAGATACTCCAACTGAGAGAAACAGGCACGACACTCCTAGTCGCCACGAACGAAGTCCGCGAAGCAGAATACCTTGCCGACAGATTAACTATCCTCGACCAAGGAAAAAGCATCATCTGCGACACGGTTCAAAACCTCAAGGACAAGATCGCAGGAGGCGACATCGTCGAACTCGAACTGGAACCCGACGAAAACAACCTACAAATCGAACAAGAACTTGCCAAGATTCCAGGCACTGCAAAGCTGACACCCGTGAACGGCAACAAATACAAAGCTTACGTTTCAATCGCAGAAGCTTGGGTCCCGAAAATGACGAGCCTATGCTATGAAAGGAAGATCCGCGTCTCCTCAATAAGAGTCACTGAACCATCCTTAGACGACGTGTTCCTAAACTTCACAGGCAAAAAACTGGAGACAAACGAGAATGCTTGATGTCCTCCGCCTAGTATGGTTCGACTTGAAAAACGAACTCAAGCCACCTGTATGGGTAGGCCTACAATGGTTCACCTCGATAGTGCAGCTCCTCATATACGCTGCCCTGATTAATCAAATCATGAGCAAAGGCGTTATCTCCCCGCCCGCCAACTATCAACAATTCTACGCAGTGGGCTTCATCATCATCATGACCTTTGACATAGGCTCACATGCTGGAAGACAATTTGTAGAACACGCACACGAAGGAAGACTTCCATACCTTCTCAGCCTCCCAATTTCACGCTCAAAACTCTTCCTCTCCATAGCCTTGAAGGGGGCATTTGAGCTGGCGCTTATGCTCACTGTTCCTTTTAGCATCACACTATTGTTGATTGGAAATCTCACGGTCTTATCGGTGAGTGCTGCGGTTGCGATGCTATTCTGCCTGGGCTTCGGCGTAGCGGGACTAATGCTAGGATTGTCGTTCATCGCGTTCAAATCAAGCGACATGTACACAGCCATCGTGACGGGACTGAGCGCAATAATAGTTCGCTTCAGCACAATCATGTATCCTCTCGCATTCCTGGCGAAGACTTCGCCGGGTTACGCCTCAGCAGCAACACTCAACCCACTGTCTTATGGCGCTGATCTCGTTCGCCTATTCCTTGGATTCAACCCAAGCGCTCTACTAAACCCCACCTTGGCAGTTGCCGTGCTGATGGCGGTTGCAGTAGGCACCCTAGGCTTAAGCACATTTCTTCTTCAACGTTTAGTGGAAGGCGTGAAAAGCGCATGACAGAGCTTAACAGCATCTTGCGACTAGCTCGCAACGACTTCTCCTACTTCTTCAGAACAAAATGGCTAATGGCAGTTCTTCTAAGCCTTAATATCTCAGACATGCTCGTGGTAGCCCTCGTATACAAGAACATGATTACGTTTGACTACTTCAAGTTCTTCGTTCCAAGCGTGGTTGTCATGGGTCTCTTCGCAGCCGCCTTGGATACTGGGAGACGCATATGGCTGGCCATTCGAGAAGGCGTGGTCCAGTACTATCTCTCCTTACCCATCAGCCTCGAAGGCATCGTTTTAGCGTACATGCTTGCGGGCGGGCTTGCTGCAATAGTCTACTCAAGCTCATTATTGCTCGTCATGATCCCAGTTCAAGCCTTAGGATTGATCGCTATCCCTGTTCAAGCCATAGGCAACACCCTTGTTTTGTTGCCATTCTTGTTCGTTCTGGCCATGGGACTAGCAGGAATTTCGGCAACCCTTGCAGCCTTTGCATCAACCCACGGCGAATACTTCTTCGCCTACCAACAGGTCGTGCAACTGCTGCTACTCACATTCAGCACACTGTTTTATCCCATAGATCAAATAGGCACTCTCTTCCCATCATTCGTAACCACGATCGTAAAAGCGAACCCTCTCACACTAGCGGTCGGAGCGATGCGAGATTATACGTTTGCAGGAAGAGCAATAGAGCCGCCTCTTCTGCTTAATATCCTGTTGGCAAGCCTGCCTTTCGCAATAATTGGCGCCGCCGCTTACTTAACTGCTCTTCGCACGTTCCGAGTTAAAGGAAAAATCTAGGCGGCACGAAACGAAACCTATTTCTCTCTGATGATTCCCTTTGTTACGGAAGAAATCGGAGTATCAGCATGCCATACTGTCCAGAATGCGGTGGCGAAATGCAATACATGATATCGACCAAGCATTGCGTCTGCAAAAGCTGCGGGCTATCCGTAACCCAACAGGAACTCGACGAGCTCAGAGAGAAAAATAGGCCTGACATTGACTCGGGCGAAACTGAACAGGAAAAGAGAAGAAAAGAATACTTAAAATGGTGGCTTAGCAAGAAAAAATAGAAGGCGCCCCAGCTTTTAAGAACGAATAGTCAGCAAGCAGCATAAAAGAACACATCAACTCTAGTATCAAACTGGAGAACCAAGAATGGGCAAGCAAATGGAAATCATCTGCGTTGGCAACGAGCTTCTGATCGGTAAGACCCTGAACACAAATGCCACTTGGATGGCTAAGCGGGCTACTTCGCTGGGGATGGAAGTGAGAAGAATAACAGTCGTCCGCGATGACCCTGATGAAATCGCAAAGGTCACGCTTGAAGCTCTCAAGCGGAAGCCGAGCTTTCTGATTACAACAGGTGGGTTAGGTCCAACTTTTGACGACAAAACGCTGGAAGGCATCTCTGAAGCTTTAGGAAGCAAACTTGAAGTCAACGAGAAAGCTCTTGAGATGGTTAAAGGAAAATACGAAGCCTACATGAAGGAAGCGAAAATTGAGAAGGTGGACTTGACACCACCGAGAATAAAGATGGCAAAACTCCCAGAAAAATCTGAACCATTGAACAACCCTGTTGGCACCGCGCCAGGCGTGATGATAGACGTTAAGGGGGTGACCCTGGTAGCGCTACCTGGGGTCCCCTCTGAGATGAGAACCATTTTCGAAGAATCCATCGTTCCTATGCTTAAGAAAAAAGCCGGAGACGTCACTTTTTTCGAAACAAGCATCTTTGCAGACTCGATCATGGAATCAACTCTGGCCCCCCTGATTGATCAGGTGATGCACAACAACCCGTGGGTCTACATAAAATCTCATCCCAAAGGCGAAGAGGACAAATCACACGTGGAATTGCACTTCTCCACAACCGCCAAGGAGTCTCGAACCGCTAAGAACCATTTGCAAAATGCCATTATTGGGCTTTCAGAACTCGTAGAGAAAAATGGCGGAACGGTTAGGATCCAAAAGAGGAAGCAATGACAAGCCAAGTGGACCCTGACAACGCAGCACTTCCAAGCACATTGAATGTGAGCATACGTTCCCAAGAAAGCTTTTACTGATGGAACCGAAGTTTGATACCACAATATAGTTGTTTGGTTCATTGAGGATGAATTGCACATGTTTATAGTGTTTGTTATCGGAACTGCCGGGGCAGGAAAGTCACTCTTTACGGCGGCTTTCGGTGAATGGTTGAAAATGTCAAAACAGGACGTTTCAATAGTTAACCTCGATCCTGGAGCGATGACTCTTCCATATTCGCCGGACGTGGATGTTCGCAATTATGTCGATTTCGACAAGCTAATGGAAGATTATCACTTAGGACCCAACGGCGCGCTGATCATGGCGGCTGATTTAATTGCAGATGAAACAGATAGGATTTCGCGTGAAATCGAAGAGCTGCAGTCAGACATAGTCTTGGTTGACACTTCCGGGCAAATGGAACTGTTTGCCTTCAGGGCAAGCGGACCATACATTGCCAGCGAACTCACAAAAGAGCCCAAAGCCATAGTCTACCTGTTCGACTCAGTTTTTTCGGTTAACCCGCTCAACTACGTCTCGAATCTCTTCCTTTCCACCGCAGTCTATAACCGTTTTTTCCTGCCTCAACTGCATCTGATATCAAAATGCGACTTGCTCCCAAGAAACCAAGTCAACGAGATAATGGCATGGTCAACTGATCAGAAAGCCTTGGAGAACTCTATTGAACAGAAGCTCGAAGGAACCAAGCGGCTTCTAAGCATAAACATCATGCAGGCAATCTACAAGCTGGGAATGAAGTTTCCATTGATTCCAGTTTCAGCGAGGACAAGCAAGGGCATGGTGAACGTCAACGTAGCATTGGAACGTATTCTGGCCGGCGGAGACAAATACACATACTAAGCGGGGATTACCACCACCGTTGGTAACCATTAACCGCCTGTTATCACTACGCCTGCTATTCGCGCGCCTAACGAACCAGATCAGGCACCTAATTCGGAAACCTAGGAAGACTATTGGGGACCAAGTTTTGGCATCAGCTGCTCAATGGCACTCTTGAGCTTGTTCCATTCGTCCAGATTTCTTATGTTAAACTTGTGTTTCCTCTTCCAATCGTCTCCTCTTTTTTGCCACATGTACAAGCCGATCGCGCGTCTTCCACCTGATTCGAAGACAACTATGGCCTCCCACCACTTTGAACTCTTGAAAACTGTGACGTAATCGATTACCTTGTAGAAATCGGATATGGGCAACTTTTCCTCAACTTTTTCGGCCATGATCTTCGCCTCTTACAGCCAAATCGAGTATTTGGCCATTTAAGCGTTTAAGAAATCAAGTCTGAAAAGCTCCATCTAAGAGAACGTCAATGCTGGACCCATCTTTGGCGAAGGCTTTCACCGATGGTTTTGAGACAAGCAGGTCTAAATGATTCTTAGAAGGGTTTCGACCGCCTGGAAAATCCGAGTTATCGCCGAAGGCAATGTGAATAGTGCCGAATATCTTCTCCAACTCAAGAAACTCCTCGGATAGCCTGGCCTTTGGGTTTATGCCTATGGCAAATTCCCCGATCGTGCCAGAGCGGTCATCCGTGTTCAGCGAATCTTTGACCCTGTTCAGAATTTGTGAATCTTTTGACGCATAGTTTTGCACTTTCCCATTGCGGACAGCCAGTTTAATGGGTGTGTCTATTGGACCAATTCCGCCCACTGCCATGTCACAGACCAGTCGACCCTGTGCGGAGTTCTCCACAGGAGCAACGGTTATCTCGCCCGTTGGGAGATTCAGCCATTTCATCGTCTTTCTGTCAATAGCTGCGTCAGTGAAAAAGGATCTTCCTTCAACGCCTAACGAAATGTCCGTGCCGGCTGGATTCCTTATTTCAAGCCTTACAGCTTTACTCAGCTTCTGAATGAGGTTTCTCGCAAAATTTTGCATTCGTCTATGTTCTTCTTTAGTGAGAGCAAGAGCTCCCTCTGTAAGCATGTCCAACGTTATTCCTGGAGCATGTCCTAGCCGAGCTTTGTGTTCCTTCGTTTCGAGTTTGATCAGCTCTATTCGAAATCGAGCTTCTTCCCGAATCCCCCGCATGAGATTAACGTAAATAGCCGCCGGCCGTTTCAAGATGTCTATGACTTGCTGAGGAATCTCTTTTCGCAAAGTTCTCCGACCAGTTTTGAGCGGAGTCAAGCGCGTTTGAAGACCAAGGTTCATAGCCCCACTCACAAATGCTTTGCCAACGTCCATCTTCTCGTCATCACAAAAGATAATTATATTCTCGCCTGTTTCCGCACCAATGACGTATTTCAGCGCGTTTCGTGCCGCTTCTTCAGCATCCATATTTGCACCTGCATAGGGTAAGCTAATTGGAACTAAATGATAAGCGTTGCACTTCTTGGTCTGATTTTCATTTTTTCACATGACACACACCGAAGCATAACTCTATCATGCCTATTTCGTGACAAAATGCAAGAAAAAGCACGTGCCGTTCAGCGAGGTTATTTCATGTTCTCAAATTCATTTCTCCCGTTCTTGCTCAAATGCGTGGCGCATAGAACATACAGAGGGATAAGGAGAAGTGACACCCCCATCATGACCAAAATGCTGGCATGATATTCTCTTCCGAAAGAGTCGCCTAGAATCCCGCTTTCACTAGGTCTCGGGGTTTCATGAGTTCTCTCAGAACTATTGTAGCATAGCAACCTTTGTACAGTGTGAACCTCGTATTCGCCCCGAGCCTCTTTGGGTTGACTGAATCGGCGGTAATCTTCTCAAGTTGGAAGTTGTTCAGCGGGGTTATGGCTGCTCTCAGCTTTCCTCTCAGGCTGATTTCGGGCATGTCGTTGACCTTGAAGTCTCTCAACGAGATGTTTTCCTCTTCGAGGATCTGTTTTTCAATCTCTCCACCAAGACCAATTGAATGTTTATGCTTGTAACCCAGTAATGGAATTGCCAGCCTCATTTTTCCAGCTTGAAGTAGATTGTTGGTCTCGGCGAGATTTTCATTCCTCACTATCCTATGCAGGGTTAGTATCGGCAAGCCAGAGCGTTCCACGTTCACTGCGTAGTCCCCGATTTCAAAGTTGTTCGGCTTAAGCCCAAGTATGAGTCTTCTGCTGAGATGCTTGTTGAAAAGATAAGACTGATAGGCCTGTGGAAATAACTCTTGTAATTTTGACGGTAGTCTTCTGAAAGCACCAACATAATCATGCGGCTTTACGGCAAGGTGCTTTAGCACCAAACGCTCATAACGCAACTGTTTTGGAAAGTCCTTCAAAGCCCTTTTGAAATCTCCGGTCATTCGCAGAGTCTCCCTTGCCTGCCTAGAATCAGAATGTTCCAAAGGACTCGACTTGGCCAAAAAAAGCATTGCTGCCTTCTTGAAGTTTCCCTTGACGATGGCTTTTCCAACCAGATGTGTAATCGGCCGGATCGTCCCGAACCGCTGATGACCAAAGAAATTGGGAAATCCACCCACTTGACCCACTTCTTCAATCATCTGCTGGATTCGCTTTCTAACGATTGGTTCCGGTTGGCTGATCGCGCTGATTCTCATCTGGAAACTGTTGCCTAAGAGATAGAATGGGGAGAGTTCACTACGCAAATAGCCCACAGCACGGAACTCTATGTCTTTAAGATGAACTCTCTCGGCTTCGTCTGCCGCGATGCCCTCGATCGTGACATGTTGGGCAGTGATGGCCCTTTTGTCCTTCAAACCTGCGAACTGAACCTGATCGATTCTTATTTCAAGTTGATCTGCAACAGCTTTGACCGCTGAGATCGTATCCCAGTTATGCTTGACCAAAACGCAGAGCAGGAAACGATTCTTTACGCAGGAGGCGCCGAGAGGGTTCAACACTGTAGATTGGCCTGCGGTTGCTTTTGAACCGTCGACTAGCACTTCTTCAACAACAAAGTCCTCTATACTACGTCTGATTACTCCGCCAATGCCTGGAGAACGTGTGGCGTATACTTCTATTCCAATCTGCTTCTCTAATTCAGGAACAAGCAAGGACTTCAGCCCATTTAAAGGAGGGGAAGCCGACCAGTTATCTTGTCCACTTTTCCCGATGGTGCAGGGCCTATCCCCAGACAAGTTATCGTGTTTGGAGGCACCTCCGTGAGACCTCTATCAACGATTAGGGCGCAGGGCAATTCTAGCTCCCTTGCCTGTCTTTCAACCTCCAGTAGCTCTTTCTCAGTTCGGACTTTGACTGCTATTTTTCGTTGGCCTTCATCAATCCAGTCTTCCCACCATTTCCTACGGTGTTTCCGGGCCTCTTCAGCCGCAGAAACCGCTGCGTGCGCCGCCTGGGCAGCGATCTTGCCCTTGCTTAGCTTCAGATCAGAATGAAAAACTATCACTTGCTTGTAGACGAATTCACTCATGCTGGTTCCTGCCGCTTCCTTATGTTTGTTTTTTTGAAGTTCTTAAGGATTAGCTGTCAGATAGAAAAAGAATAGATAGCCAAGTACTGCAAGCGCCCTCGGACTTCTCAAGACGTGTAGAAGAGACTTGCCTTGAAAATCTATGTCCTTCACGTTCAGCAAAGTCTTGTCCAAACCGAGAGTTGCGCATAGATTGATGAGTTCATCAATCCTGTGGTCAGACATGGCGTCAAGCATCTTTCTGGCTTTGAGCATGACACTCATGTCCAACCCTAAGGCCTGCTTACATCGCCTCTGGTACAGGCTCAAAAAGCCGGCTGAAAAGTCGCCTCTTTGCAGCGATTTGACGACGACTTGTGCTGCAATCTCTGCGCAGGTCATGCCAAGAATTACTCCGCCGCCTGTTGTGGGCTTCACTTGTGAGACTGCGTCGCCTACAGCCAAAAACCCGTCTGAATATGCTCTTGGAGTAGGACCTCCTAAGGTTATCGGGTGAAACGACGTTCGAAGGATTTTTGCCTTCCGCAGCTTGGCGGAAGCCACTGGATGCTTAAGCATAAGCTTCTGCAAGAGCTCTTTTGGGTTTCCAGATCTTGCAGCTAATCCAACCTTGGCTTTCTTGTCACGTTTGGGAATCAACCACGCGTAGAAGCCAGGAGAATACTTCCTTCCGAGGAATACTTCAACCATGTCTGATTCAAGATTCTCAGTTCCGTCAACTTCGGCTTGAACGGCGTTGACAAGTCCACGTCGGTCAGGTGTTCGGAGGCCAAGTATCCTAACAAGCCTTGAGGATATACCCTCAGCGTCCACGACGATCCTGGCTGAAACCTTCTCCGTCCGATTCTTCCTGTCGAGGATTACTCCCTTCACGGAGCCGTCTTTCACCAGCAATTGCTCGACGCGTGATTCAGGCTGATAAGTTGCTCCAGCAGCCTCAGCCATTTCTGCAATGTACTGGTCAAACAAGGTTCGATCGACAGTGCACGTTACGGGTGATGAAAAACGGATTGAAAAAGCGTTGCATCCTGGGGAATAGAACGTTGCTCCGCAGAACGTATTCTCGATGATTCCTTCTGGAAGAGGGAATAGCTTCAATTGCCTTAGTCCGTTGATACTTAGATGTCCCGCGCAATGAGATGGGATGCCGACTTGTGCGTGTTCCTCAAAAACAATAGTGTTTGCTCCCTGCTTTGCGAGGCCGGCCGCCGCGGCTGAGCCGCATGGACCTCCTCCGACGACTATTACGTCTGGAGTGCTTGTCATTTATCGCACTCTTGCAGTTTGAGAATCGCCGCCGTCTTAGCTTGCTATTTCGATCCGCCTTTTTCCGCGGGCCATAGAGCTTGTGCGAATTTTCCCGCTGATTTCCAGTCGCATGAGCAGCTCGTTGAAGTCCTTTGATCCCATGTCTTCGAAGTCTTTGCTGAGCGCCTCAAAGAGCTCCGTGTCGGTCATAGCGCTCTTCTTCGCCAAGATTTCCAATAGGACAAAGTAGGCTGGATGCGTCTTCCAAGTTCTCGCAGGCACGGCCACATTCTCCTAGGCAACTGGTGTCGTTGGCTTCTGTACTTGGCGGACCTGCTGCATAAAGCCTTTGTACCATTTTTCCATGTCAGGCGTGACTGATGGGCCGGTCTTCTTCAGGGCTTCTTCATAATCTCTCATCGTAACTTCCTTAGTGTTAATATCCTTCCTCAAGGCGCGCATGGCTGATTCTCTGCATAGGGCCTCTATATCGGCGCCCGAATAATTCCTAGTAAGGGTAGCTAACTGTGCGAGGTTCACATCCTTCGCCATCGGCATGCCCTTGGTATAGATTTGGAATATTCGCAATCTACCCTTTTCATCAGGCTCTGGAACGTATATCAGCCTATCGAATCTTCCGGGCCGAAGCACCGCAGGATCCACCATGTCTGGCCTGTTGGTTGCGGCTATTACGACGATGTCTTCCAACGTTATTAAGCCGTCCATCTCTGTCAGCAGTTGGCTGATGACGCGTTCGGTTACTCCGCTGTCTGAAAAGCCCGCACCTCTGCGTGGCGAAAGCGAGTCTATTTCGTCGAAGAATATTATTGCAGGCGCGGCCATCCGGGCCTTTCTGAAGACCTCTCTTATGGCTTTTTCTGATTCACCAACCCATTTCGAGAAGACCTCCGGACCCTTGACGGTTATGAAGTTTGCTTCGCTCTCTGTCGCAACTCCTCTTGCCAAGAGGGTTTTGCCGCATCCCGGGGGTCCGTAGATCAGTATTCCCTTAGGCGGCTTTATTCCAAGTCTCTTGAATATTTCGGGAGTCTTCAAAGGCCATTCTACTGCCTCTTTGAGTTCCTGTTTGGCTTCTTCCAGGCCTCCGATATCGTCCCAGTGGACCGTGGGGACTTCGATGTAGACTTCGCGCATGGCTGTCGGAGTCACCTCTTTGTAAGCGTTAGCGAAGTCGTCCATGGTGACCTCCATCTTTTCCAGCACGCTTGGGGGTACGCGCTCTTCTTCGAGGTTTATCTGTGGCAGATATCGCCGCAGGGCTTTCATGGCTGTTTCTCGGCCCAGAGCCGAAACGTCGGCGCCAGTGTATCCATGAGTCATGTCAGAGAGCTTCTTGAGGTCAACATCCTGTGCTAGCGGCATTCCACGTGTGTGGATTTGAATGATCTCATATCTTCCTTGCTTGTCTGGAACGCCTATTTCTATTTCCCTGTCAAATCTGCCTGGTCTACGCAGAGCAGGATCAAGAGCTCCCGGACGGTTGGTCGCCCCTATTACAATGACGTTTCCCCTGTCTGACAAACCGTCCATCAGCGCAAGAAGCTGGGCGACGACGCGTCTCTCAACTTCCCCTGTGACTTCCTCACGTTTCGGCGCGATCGCGTCAAGCTCATCGATGAATATTATGCCCGGCGCGTTCTGCTGGGCCTGCTGAAAGATCTCTCTGAGTCTTGCTTCAGACTCTCCGTAGAACTTGCTCATGATCTCAGGCCCGTTTATCGAGAAAAAGTTCGCCTCAGACTCGTTCGCAACGGCCCTAGCCAACAAAGTCTTGCCGCAGCCGGGGGGTCCGTGCAGCAGCACTCCCTTCGGCGGGTCTATTCCAAGCCTCTGGAATAGTTCAGGATGTCTAAGCGGAAGCTCAACCATTTCTCTTACTCTTTGAATTTCCTCGTGTAGGCCTCCGACGTCTTCGTACGTCGTGCGGGGCAGGCCTTTCCCTTCCGGCGCTGGCTCGTTAAGGATCGTCAGTTTTGTTTCCGCTGTGACTTTTATTATACCATGTGGGCGAGTCTTCGTCACGGTGAAAGAGATAGAATGACCAAGCATCATGACTAGGGTCGTGTCGCCTTCGACCAGTGTCCTTTCCATCAGGCGATTCTTAACAAAATTCGTGAAATCCTCATCAACATTAAGCCTCATATCCACGGGCGCCAACGTTATGCTCAGGACGCTTTTTACTTTGGCCGGCCTTACGACGACGTACTCGTTTATGGCCACTCCGGCATTCTTGCGTGAGAAACCGTCTATTCGGAGAATGTCCCTGTTCTGATCTTCGCTGTAGGCTGGCCAAGCTATGGCAGACGTAGTTCTCTTGCCGCATATCTCTATTACGTCACCTGCAGATATGCCGAGCTTCTGCATCGTTTTCTGGTCGATGCGGGCAATGCCTCTGCCCACATCTCTCTGCCTTGCATCTCCAACTCGCAGTTGCACTTCACTCAAACAAAACCCTTCTCAAAGGCATTAACGTAATGCACTTCGACATAAACTTCCAGTCTCATATAAACGTTTAAGCTAGCTTCGGAGCTATCTACTCGTCCGCCGCACCATCAGCGTCTGCATCTGGCTTATCTCGCTTATTCCTTCCAGCTTCTTCTCAAACTCTTCAAGCACACCCGTCTTGTCCTCTGGAAACTTGACTTGAACGAGCAGGGCTTTCAAGCCAAAAGCGATTGGCTCCTCGCCGTATCCCTCAACAGAAGCAAACTGTGGCAGGTTCGCCTCGATCTTCTTTTTCAAATCGTCGAAGTTATTGATGATATCAGTCGGGAACACTTTGTAAGTGATGATGACGCTACCCATTCTGGACCCTCATCTTTGCCTTATGGTCCTATGAACCCGCATCTTGGACACTTGTACGAGCGACCGAATTTTCTGCATTTTCCACAGCGTTTTATCTGGATTTCGCCGCAGTTCGGGCACAGAAACTTTGTGGCTGCCACTGCCGGCGGGATCGGTTTTCCGCAGCTTGTGCATGAAACGAGAGTTAGCGTTGTCGTTTTTTCAGCCATGATGGTCATCCTGGCAGTGCATTCTGTAATTGTAAAACTTCCTTATATCTTATATGTTTGCGATCTGAGGAACAATGATGGCTATGGAAAGCGGAAGGTATGATCTTTCAGGTTGCTCGTTGGGCTAGACTTGCTTAGGCAGGTGTCAAGATCAAGAGGTTGGTTTAGATAGTGAAGAGCTGTTGCGGTTTCCTTTTGACCTCGGAAGTTTATTATTGGAGTTGCATGCCAGTTATTGGCGGGATCATTTTTGGGTGTGAACCTTCGTGATCTTGTTCCGAAAACTACTGTCAAGCTTGAGGATTTGGGCGGAAAATCAATAGCGATAGACGCCTACAATGCCTTGTACCAGTTCTTGGCCATTATCCGGCAGCCGGACGGCACACCGTTGAAGGACAGTGGGGGGAGAGTGACGAGCCACCTGAGCGGGTTATTGTATCGGACCAGTAATCTTGTGGAGATGGGCATCAGGCCGATCTATGTTTTTGATGGGATGCCGCCGGCGCTTAAGGAAGTGGAAATCAAGAGGCGCGCGAAGGTGAAAGAAGAGGCCGCTGTGAGGTATGAGAGGGCCTTGAAGGAAGGAAAGATGCAGGAGGCTCGCGTGTACGCGCAGGCCACGTCACGCCTAAAGGACTACATGGCTGAGGACAGCAAAAAACTCTTAGGCTTGATGGGCATCCCATGGGTTCAGGCCCCGAGTGAAGGAGAAGCACAAGCTGCACACCTGGCAAAGCGGTGTCACGCAGACTACTGCGCAAGCCAAGACTATGACAGTTTGCTGTTTGGCGCTCCAAAACTCATAAGAAATGTGACAATCTCGGGGAGAAGAAGACTTCCCAGCAAGAACGTTTTTGTCGAGGTTGAGCCCGAAATAGTTCTCCTTGATCGAGTTCTGAAAGAATGTGGAATAACCTATGAACAGCTGGTTGACGTAGGTATCCTGATAGGAACAGACTTCAACCCTGACGGCATAGAGGGTTTAGGACCGAAAACTGCCTTAAAATTGATAAAGGAGTATGGAACACTAGAGAAAGCGCTGCCATTCGTGAAGAACGCGCAGTTTCCCGCTGAACCTCAAAGAATCAGGGAGATATTCCTGAAACCGGCAATTACGGACGACTACAAGGTAGAGTGGAAAGAACCTGACATCGAAGGCTTAGTGAGCTTCATCGTGAAGGAAAGAGACTTTTCAGAAGACCGCGTTAGAAAGACCCTGGAGAGAATGCAGACGGGAACGAAGAAGCTCAAGGGCAAGACAACGTTGGAACAGTGGTTCGGTGGTTAGCAGCTGAACCATGGAAATCTTTAACTCCTATTTTCGCATAATACAATCCTTCAAAATGGTGATGGTGTTTGGAGCAAAACCAGATCTCCCTCTCAGTCGATGAATTTCCGACCAAGTGGTACAACATTATCCCACAACTGCCCGAACCCCTGCCGCCGCCAAAGGAACCTGAAACCGGCCCTTCACGGATGGAGTTCCTAGGTAAAACGATGACCCATGAGTGTCTGAAGCAGGAAATGTCAACTGAACCGTGGATTCCGATTCCTGACGAAATCAGAGAATTGTACATTCAGGCCGGACGACCCCGACCGCTTTATCGCGCAAGGAGATTGGAGAAACACTTGAAGCTGCAGAAGGTGCGGCTCTACTACAAGCGTGAAGACCTGTCGCCGACGGGATCTCATAAGGTCAACACTGCATTGGCACAAGCGTATTATGCTGCAAAGGAAGGTAAGACCACGCTAGTCACTGAAACTGGGGCGGGACAGTGGGGTAGCGCCCTCTCATACGCAGCCACGCTGATGGACCTGGACTCTGTAGTCTTCTGGGTCAGGGCCGTGTACAACTGGAAGACAGACCGGCGCACGTTGATGAAACTATTAGGCGCAGAAGTCTATGCTTCGCCAAGCAGGGAAACAGCAGTCGGACGACAACTCCTCAGCCAGAACCCTGTTCACCAAGGGTCATTGGGCATAGCGGTCTCCGAAGGCTTAGAGTACACCGAAGGCCACGAGGGAAGTGTCTACTGCCTTGGTTCCGTCCTGAATCACGTGCTCATACATCAATCAGTCATCGGCCTCGAAGCCATCAAACAATTTGAGCTTGTTGAAGATTCTCCTGATCTGATCGTAGGCTGTTTGGGCGGAGGCTCAAACTTCGGCGGGATAGCGTTGCCTTTCGCCGGCGAGGTCCTGCAGAAGAAACGCCAATGCGAGTTTCTGGCCGCTCAATCAGAGGCCGCACCAAACCTTATAAAGGGTGAATACCGCTACGACTTCGGCGACGTAGCAGAGCATACACCGTTGCTCAAGATGTACACGCTCGGGCATAAAACCGAGCTGGCCCCGATAAAGGCAGATGGACTGCGCTATCATGCTGCTGCGCCGTTGATGAGCGCACTTCGAAATCAGAACCTGTTGAAAGCAGTTGCGTATCCAGCGAACGAGAAAGCAATCTTCGAGGCTGCAAGAACATTCCTGCAGACAGAAGGCTGGCTGATTGCGCCTGAATCCAGCTATGCTGTCAGGGCTGGAATAGACGAGGCGTTGAAAGCGGAAAAGGCCAAAGAAGAAAAGGTCATATGCATGAACATAAGCGGGCATGGATTCCTCGACTTGCAGGCCTACAAGGAAAAGCTTCAGATACAGTAAGTCTAACTCGTTTGGCCATGACGTCCGGTCAACGGGACGAAGGCCACGCCGCCCAAGTTTTCTGCTCTTGTTTTTCCACCGGCGTTTTTTGTGATTTTCATGAGGCTCTGGAACAAGGATAGGTCTCCGACAGGTATGAGCAGGATTCCTTCTGGCTTCAGCTGATCGATCAGCGGTTTAGGAACATCGGGCGCTGCAGCAGTCACGATGATTCTGTCGTAGGGAGCTGCTTCAGCAAAACCCAGCGAACCGTCTCCGTGCATTATCGTTACGCGGTCACCGTATCCCGCCTTCATGATCGTCTTTCTTGCAAGATCCGCCAGTTCCCGCACTATTTCCACAGTATAAACGTGTCCCCAACTGGTCCTAGGTGAACCGCTAGGTGCTATGATCTCCGCTATGGTTGCAGCATGCCAGCCAGAGCCTGCGCCGACCTCGAATACCTTGTGGCCAACTTCCAACTGCAGGGCTTCATTCATTATTGAAACCATGTTTCGCCTAGCCAGGCCTCTAAGCAGTGGCTATGTGGCGCGGAAATCGTCTGCCCAGAACCAATCGGAAGAGGAGTATCGGCGGCACCATAGGATCGCATATTCTCCGGCAGGAACTGCGTACGCGGAACAGAGCGCATGGCGCTGATCACCCTAGGCGACTTCAGTATGCCTTCCTCAATCAATCTGTCAATCAGCTTTTCCCAATCCGTATTCTCCAAACTTCAGGCACCGACATAGATACTTATTCGCTGACTCTTAACGTATTTGCAACCAGAATACATAGGATCAGACTGGATCAGTTGTCATGAACCTTTGATTATGATTGTCCTATTTCACCGTCACTGACTTTGCCAAGTTCCTCGGCATGTCTGGGTTGTTACCTCTTTCAACAGACATGTAGTAGGCCAAAAGCTGCATTGGAACAACGAAGGATATTGGCGACAAGGCCTCAGGAATGCCTTTTGGAACCGCAATATAGTCGTCAGCCAGCTGCTTTATTTCTTCATCATCTTCTTCTATTACCGCGATTATCGATGCTCCTCTGGCCTTCATTTCCATTATGTTGCCAATCAACGTCTTGTGAGTGTCATCCTTCGGACAGATGAAGACCACCGGAAAGCCCTGCTCAATTAGGCTTATTGGCCCATGCTTGCTTTCACCGGCTGGGAATGCGATGGCTGGCACGTACGCTATTTCCATGAGTTTTAGTCTGCTTTCGTAGGCGGTAGCCGTGCTTATGCCACGGCCGAGGAAGAAGAAAGTCCTTTCATCTTTGTATTTCTTGGCAATCTGCTTCAGCTTTTCTTCTTGGGTTTGAATTATGGTTTCAACAGTTTCAGGTAGCTTGCACAGTCTTTCAGCAAGGTAGTCCATCTCGTCCTGCGAGATTTTGCCCCTCTTCTTTGCAAGTCTCAGCGCAAGTTGTGCTAGAACCGAAAGCTGCGAGGTGAAGGTCTTCGTGGCCGCTACGCCGATCTCGGGACCTGACTGTTGGCCTATGTACACTCTTGAGACCCTGGTGAGAGTCGAACCGATAACGTTTGTCAATCCGAGAATGGTTGCGGCTCTTTGACGTGCAACGTTCACGGAAGCTAGAGTGTCAGCCGTTTCACCTGACTGGCTCACGGCCAGAATCGTGCTGTCGATGTTGACTGATTTGCCATGCTGCTCGACGAACTCGGATGCTATCACCGGATACGTTCCCAAGAAGGCAAGTTTGGAGAACATGTAAGAAGCAGCTAAACAAGCATGGTAGGACGTTCCGCAGGCCACAAGATAGACTTCGCGCGCCCGGTCGAGGAAGGTAGCCATCAAGTCAAGATAATGTTCCTGCAGTCTCAGCGTATTCCGCAAACACTCGGGCTGCTCATGAATCTCCTTGATCATAAAATGCGGATATCCCTGCTTGACGGCCATTTCAGGCGCCCAGTCTATGAGTTTGGGCTCGCGCGTCACGGGTTTCGAGTCGGCGATTCTCTTGATTTCAACGCCCTCCAACGAAAGCGTGCAAAGCTCTCCGTCCTCCAATATGATTGCTTTGTTTGTCAAGGGCAAGAAAGCAGGTATGTCAGACGCGCAATAGACCGCGTTCTCGTTTATCCCTAGAACGAGTGGGCTCTCATGTCTAGCACATACTATCCTGTCCGGTTCGCCAGTTGAAATCACGGCCAGGGCGTAAGAACCTTCAAGCCTCTTCAAGCTCTCAAGAACTGCGTCGGCCAAACTCAACGAAGGGTTAGCCTTCAAAGTCTCTTCAATGAGATGCGCTATTACTTCGGTGTCAGTTTTGGACTTGAAAATGTGCCCACGGTTCTCAAGCTCGTCCTTTAACTCAGAAAAGTTCTCAATGATGCCGTTGTGTACAATGGCGATCCGTCCGGTGCAGTCAACATGTGGATGCGCATTAACCTCTAGCGGCGCGCCGTGTGTCGCCCACCGCGTATGCCCAATGCCAATGCTGCCGGGCAAATCGTCGAGGTTGCGAGTCTTGTGGACGTCGTCTATTTTGCCCTGATCCTTCTTCAAGTAAAGCTTACCACCAAATATCGTTGCTTCGCCCACCGAGTCGTAACCACGATATTCAAGCCTCTTCAAGCCTGCGTGAATCGTGGGCGCAACGTTTCCTTCCTTCGAAATGCATCCAAATATGCCGCACATTTCAATGCTTCACCGCTTGACTCTCATATTTCTGCAAGGCAATCCAAGTTGTTTGGGCGGTAATAAGCATTTTTAGGAGTGGATTTTTAGTTCTAATAAATATTTTAAAACCGTAAGCCAGTAGCGATGTAGTTTAGGTCGGAGAGGGCCATGGCTTGTTTAGGAGTATTAAAGATAGTTTCATAATGGTTGTCTCTTCCGTGCTTAGGAGTGAACCATGATAGAAATTTTAATAATGGACATGGACTCTATGCTCATGAACGAACATGGATAAGAAATTGCTGCTACAAGAAGAACACAAGGTGCAGAAAGTCAAAGAGATAGCAATATTGAAAGACCCGCAAAAACTAAGAATGATCCTGGGAAGCCTGAGCTGGAAAATTCTAGTTTCACTCTCTGAGAAGGAAATGTATCCGCTAGAACTGGCAAGGAAGATGGGCATACACGAACAGAAAGTGTACTACCACATAAGAAAACTAGCAGAGGCAGGGGCAATAGCGATCGTCAAGGAAGAGGAAAAAAAAGGCGCCACTGCAAAGTACTACAAACCGGTTTCGCCAGCGTACGGCATAGAGCTCCCGCAAGAATATAGGACAATAAGAAGAATATCGCTGTTGAGCATGGACAAGCAGATCCAAGAGTTCTTCAAAGAATTCATAAGCCAGAAGGGAACTTTCGAGGGAAAAATAGTCGTTGGAAGCCCGACGCCTCATGGGCCGTTCAAGACGAGCGCGAGAGACGGACACTACACTTCATACTTGACATTCTTCTTGGGACAGTTTGTCAAGATGCCTGATGAGTTTGCCATAAAGCTTGACGTTGACATGAAGGCTGAAAAGGAAGAAAGAAACAACCTAATCCTCGTCGGCGGACCTGGAACAAACGTCCTCACTCAGGAAGTCAATGATAGCCTGCCCACGAGGTTCAACATGCAACCTTCAGACCAGGGTTTCCTGCTAGGCGGCCTAGTCTCCAAGAAGACTTCGGTCGTCTACACTGCTGACACAGCGGGGCTGATCGCAAAGATCCCAAACCCTTGGGACAACACAAAGAAGGTCATAGTGCTAGCCGGAAACAAAGCAGTTGGCACAAAAGCATGCGTCCTAGCCTTGACGAACTTCTGGAAGAAAACCCTGAAGAATTATCGTGTCGAGGAAACGTTTGCCACCGTTATTCAAGGATTCGACCTTGACAGCGACGGAAAAGTCGACTCAATTGAAGTTCTCGAATAAGCCAAGTCTAATGAAGTGACTCTGATGGAAGCAACCGAAGTCATTCTTGCCTATGGACACGAAAACGTCCAAGCTACGCATAGGACAACACTCGAAATCACGAAGACGCCGCACCTATCCAAAGAGGGCACATGCATAATGGCTGTCTCTGCGGACAAAGCGTTGGCAGATCTAAACCCACGGTTCAAGAAGATTTTGCAAAGAGAGAATGCAGAGCTTTCTATTCTAATCGAAGTAGCTGGAATTGCCGAGTTTCTTAACGCGTCGGGAAGCCCACGCTTGGTTTTGACGCACCCCACGGACATGGTGATCAGAAAAAGCGATTACGCCTGTAACAGAACTATAGCGATCAAAGCAGATAAGGCCGCTTCTGATCTGCCAAAAGGCATCGTTGCGGAGCTGAAAAATCCTGGGCAAAAAGTGAGAATCACGCTGACTGCCATGGTCTAGGCGACCTGAGCGTCAAGAACGTATTGCCATTCGTAAGGAGCCGTAGCCCGAACAAACCTTGAGAACAAGATTTTCTCCGCCTTCCTTCCGCAATGGTCAACCGCGTCAGCGAAGCCACTCTGCATGTTCTCCAAAGAGTCAGGAGCTTTGACGAACCCGTAGAAATGAACGATGCCGCCAGCCTGCTTTAATGCCTCACACGCAGCACAGATGAATTCCTTCGCGCTTTCTGGCAAGTTCATTATCACTCGGTCAGCCGTGCCATGAAGCTTTTCCTTGACAACTTCTTTTGCATCACCCATGATCGGAATCACCTTGTTCTCCACTCGGTTAAGCCGGACGTTCTTCTTTAGAAACTCGATCGCGTTCGGATTGGCATCCGCAGCGTAGACCTTCACGTTTCTCACCGTCCTTGCGATCTGTATTGCAAAGGGACCGACGCCTGCGAACATGTCCAGAACTGTTTCGCCTTCACGAACGAGTGACGCCACTCTGTGATGTTCGGTAGAGAGCCGCGGCGAAAAGTATGCCTTAGACAGATCCACATAGTATCGGCAACCATACTCTTTGTGAACGGTGACCGTGCATTTTTCTCCAGCGATGATGCCCAGCTCCCTCAACCGGTAAGTTCCAGAGACGGCGCCTGCTTTGGCAAGCACTGTTCTAACGTTCTTGTTCAGCGTCAATATTGCCTCGCCCACGAGGTCTTTGAAGGCTTGCAGCTCAGGAGGAATTTCAACTACTGCCATGTTTCCGACTATGTCAGCTGAACGAGGCAAAGATGATAGGAGTTGAGGAGACAGCTTCCGCTCAAGCAGTTCAGCAAGCGTCGTTGCTCGTTCTGCTTTTTCTCGGAAAATATACGTTGAGACTCTGGCCTCTGAAGCAGCTTGTTTGAGTTCTTTAAGCTCGAGTTCTGACGGTTTTCGAGCAAATGGGATGAAGATAAAGTCTCCAATCCTCTTGATTTCTAGCTGTCTGTCTGAGAGCTGCAGCTTGTTGACCAAGACTAGTGTTTTTTTGCCGTCTATCTTTCTAACCTTAACACTCAACGATCGTCTTGACATTGCATCACTAGAGCCTGTCTTCCTTCTCTGACCTGATCATCGTGTAATAGAGGGTCAATTCATTGCTGCCCAACGCATACATTTTTCTCTCATCGGCTGACGCAGTGTTTATACGTTTGTTAAGGGTTTCGGGTTTCACTCCGAAGTATTTCGCCTTGTCTTTCATCAAAGAAGTGAAGGATTTCCTGTACGTTACTGTATTGATAGAGGAAATGTGGAAGCCATTGTCTTTCAGCAGGGCCTCGATCTGTGAAGGCTTTAAATAGCCTTCATGAGCAGGGGAAACCGTTTTTTCCAGCTTGTTGAAAAAGCCTCGTCTGTCACGTTCGTGTAAAGTGAGGTCGCCACAGATGAAAACTCCTTTTTTGCGGAGAATTCGCGAAAACTGGGCGAGGCTTCTCTCGGGAGAAACAAAGTAATGCATTGCACTCGTGCAGATGAGCGTGCCAAAGGATTCATTTCTGAAGGGCAAGTGCTCAGCGTCACCCCTCACTAGACTGCATCTTTTTTTGTGGCGTGACAGTTTCGCCTCGGCAATTTTCAGCATCTCTCTTGAAAGATCAAGCCCCACTAGCCAGGGTTTGACCTTCTCCAGCAGAGGAAGACTTGTTCTGCCAGTTCCCATACAGGCCTCTAGAAGTGGTTTATCCTCTAATCCTATGAGGGAATCGAATAGTCCTTCGAACACCTCGTCTGCAAAACCTCGCTTCGACTTCCAAGTCCGAGCCTTCTGCTTATCGTAATCCTTAGCTCTCCTCGAATAGTATTCCTGAACGAGCCTCTTTCGAGCCGTTGCTCTCGCCATTTTTCATCCCAGCTTCCATGTGGGCTACTCCAGTCTCTAGGGTGACTGAGTCTTCATGGAGCCTTCTCAACCCTATACAAGGCGCCTGTCTTTTGGATGGTGAAGCGCACGTCTAGCAGTTTCTCGGCAAGCCAAGTGTTTGTTTCTAGGTGCTCTGAAAGCGTTCGCGTCTTGTAGACTGACTTTCCCTTTGCCAAAGCTACGTATGGAATGAGCATGTCTGCCAAGTGCAAGTCAACAGTAGGCTTGGCTGAAACCTCGCTGTAAAGCTTGTCTGCAGCCTCTTTGCCGACTGATTCGCTCGGTTTTCCCAGTTCGCCTATAGCGTCTGCACCTAGGACTACTCCAGAGTCTGTTTCAGCCCACAAAGCGAGCGAACTGCCTTTCTGAAGAGGATTTGACATGTCATTCACTATTTGAATGTCCGCAGATGTTAGGTTTTCGCCATTCAGATATTCTTTTGCCGCCTCCGCTTGACGCTCAGCAACTCTCCTGTCAGCCAAGAAAGTGCACACGGAGACTCCTTGCACCGTTTTCAACCTGCCGAATTCTTCCAAAACGAGAGGCTTAAGGCTCTTGCAGGGTTCGACTGTTATGGTTATTTCGCCCATTCCCTTAGGGTAATATCCGTATTTGTGAACGGTCAAGGATGCGCTCAAGCCCATGCGTTCAAGGATAGGCAGGAAAACAAAACGTATATAGTTGATGGCGGGTGAATGCGAGACGTCGGTTCCACCCTTGGATACGTGTAATTGCACTGTATGTTCAGCAAAGGCGAATATAGGCAGTACGGTCATCAGCAACATCGAGATGCTTCCAGCGGTGCCTATCTCGGCGTCGATTCTGCCGCTTTTCACTTTCCCTGGTTTGAACCAGAGTTCACGCGATTTAGGTTTGACGCCCTTAAGTTCAGCATCACAGAGCCTTGCGGCCGTTAGGACTGCTTCCAGGTGTTGAGGTTTCAGTCCAGGCTGTGGACGATTCTGTCTGATGTTGTAAATGTGTAGTGGCTGGCCGATCACTGCTGACAGGGCCACAGACATCCTGAGAATCGTGCCGCTTCCGCTTTTCTTGCTTCCATCAACCTCGATCATGTGTGCGAATGGCCCCCTTTTCTCTGCATGGTTTAAAAGAGTCAAAAACAATTAATAAATGCGTCAAGTATTAGGGATTTGAAAGGAAGAAGTGCTATGAGTCTGGACAAAGAGAATATTGAGAACCTTACGAAACGCGTTGACGAGCTTGTCGTGATCCTGAATGGAATCATGGAGGATTTGCGCCAAGTCTCTGCGTCGCTTAAATCAATCGTGGTTTCGCAAGTCAGCAAGCCGATCACAGCGCCGCCGATCTCGCATGCTTTGCCTCAAGCTCCTGAAAGGTCGAAGGCGTTGGAAGACGTTAAGATGATGTTTCCCGATGATCTGGAGGAACTGTTGAGTTTTGAGGAAAAAGATGATTATATCATCATAAAGCCCCGACAGTTTTTAGGTTCGGAGAATTTCTCTAAAATAGCCTCAACCGTTCGCGGAATGGGCGGTGACTATGTCAGCGCTGGAAAAGCGTCACATTTCAGAGTCCCGAAGAGGGGATCTGGAACCGCTTAGAAGTCTAACCCGCCTATTACCTCAAAACCAAGAAACTCGCCCGTATACGCTTCCCAAGCCACGTTCACATTTGTAATTCTGGCGCCCGAGGGCCCCTTTCTGCAGAAGTCTACAAGTTGCTTCACGTCTGCCTCTTCTCCTTCGAAAACAACTTCCACTCGGCCGTCGGGCAAGTTGCGAACCCAACCTTTCACGCCGAGCCTTTCGGCATAAAGGGACGTCTCCGACCTGAAGAAGACTCCTTGCACTCTGCCGCTTACCAGCACGTGGGCTCTAGTATTCATGACAACCACCGATTTCAATGGGCACTTGCAAGGGCTTCAGTCCTGAGCCGATCACTTTAACCTGTCTCTCTCCACAGCGCAAGCAGGTTGATGCGACGCTGGTGTTAAAAGTCTTCTGCG